>JADGOB010000052.1 GCA_017883185.1 Acidobacteriota bacterium | reverse complement strand
AGGAACGTCCGCCGGTCCTCCATGGACGCGAAGAGGTTCGTAACTTCGTCGGCGATCGTGGAGATGTGTGTCGGCGTCGCGCGCTCGGCGGCGACGCCGGCGGCTGCGACCTCGAGCATCCGGCGCGTTTCGTACATGTCGTCACGCGTGATGCCGTGCAGCGCTGCGAGGAGGGTCAGCTGTTCGCTCCGGAGCACGGGGGATTCACTGATGAACGTGCCCGCGCCATGGCGCGTGACAACGATGCCCATCGCGGCGAGCCCCTTGAGGCCCGCCCGCACCGTCGGACGGCTGACGCCGAGTTGAACGGCTAGTTTACGTTCGGCGGGCAGCCGATCGCCGGGACCGAGGACGCCGCGCATCACCATGTCGCGGACGTAGTCTACCACGCGGGTGGTACTGTCCTTCGGCGCAGTGGAGTTGCCGCTGGATGGGTCGAGGGACAAGGACAGGGAGTCGGGGTGTTCGGGTTTCGTGGTCACGACAAGATCACTAACAGCCACGGCGGGAAGTGTCAAGGACCTGGTGCCGTGGAATGCACGAACTGGAGCGGCAGTGCAAATTGCGATGAGCACGTTGTCCTCGCTCGGCCTCGGTGTCGTGCCGGCATCGATCGTGACCGAGCCGCGCGCGGAGTTCGGGCTCGTGCGTGTCGCGGCCGGGGCGCGGCTGGCCGTCCTGGCCGATCCGCGCAGCGCCGGGTTCGCCGGGTTCGAGGGCGAGTCGAGCCAGCACGGCGATCGGGTCCTCGTCCTCGGTCCGCTGAACGGTCGCAACGCCGCGGCCCTGAGGGCGCAGTTGCCCTGGCTCCGTCCTGCGCTGATCGGCCTCCGGACGTCCGCCGGCTTCGGCGACCGCCTCGGGCGGGCGACCCCCGGCCACATCCGGGCCATCCGCGCGACCGGCGGCGCGGTGGCGCCGGTCTTCGCACAGCAGTCGATGCGCGAGATGGGACGCACCGGCCGCACGCCTGCCGACGTCGTGGACGACGCGATGTGGGGTGTATTCGGTGAGGGGTGGCGGGACGGGTTCGGCACGGACGCCGACCACTTGAAGACGACCGACGACGTGGACCGCTGCGTGGCTGGCGGTTTCACCGGCTTCACGGTCGATCCGGGCGAACACGTCTGGTCGGGCGCGGACAGCGCCTTGCCGGCCGACGTGCAGGCAGCGGTCGCGCAGTTGCCGTGGGACCTGCTAGAGGACCGGGAACCCGCGCTGAAGGCGCGTTTCCTGGGGCGTGGATTCGACGTCGGCAGCCAGGCAATTCGCTTCGACGAGGCGCAACTCGCCCGGGCGGCCGCCAAGTACGGGCGCGCGGTGGCCCACGTGGTTCGCATGTACCGCCATTTGGTGGGGACGGTCGGCGCCGGGACGTTCGAACTCGAGGTGTCGGTGGACGAAACCGACAGCCCGACGTCACACGCGGAGCACTTCTACGTGGCGAGCGAGTTGAAGCGCCTGGGCGTGTCGTGGGTCGGCCTCGCGCCGCGCTACGTGGGGCGGTTCGAGAAGGGCGTGGACTATATCGGAGACCTGAAGGCGTTCGAGCAGGACATCGCGGTCCATGCCGAGATTGCGCGGGCGCTCGGGCCCTACAAGCTGAGCCTGCACTCCGGTTCGGACAAGTTCGCCATCTACCCGATCGTGGCGACTCACTGCCGGGGTCTCGCGCACCTGAAGACTGCCGGCACGAGCTACCTCGAGGCGCTGAGGACGGTTGCCGCGGTGGCCCCGGGCCTCTTCCGGGAGATCTACGACCTGTGCCGGGGGCGATACGAGACCGACCGGGCGAGCTATCAGGTGTCGGCGACCGTGGCGAGCGCGCCGCGGCCCGACGAGATTCCCGACGACAAGGCGGTCTCGGTGCTCGACCAGTTCGACGCGCGGCAGATCCTGCACGTCACCTTCGGTTCGGTGTTGACCGAGCATTCCGCGGATGGAAGCCGGAGGTTCTACGATCGGTTCATGGCGGTGCTCGACGCTCATCCGGACGTCTACGCGGGGTATCTCGAGTCGCACTTCGGCCGACACCTGGCGCCGTTCGTGTCAGCGCTCGAGCCGTGAGCCCTGAGCCGTAAGAGAGAACCTGCTTCCCGATGCAGGCCCCGAAATCGAGGACGACCCATGTGCGCCTGGCCGTCAGACGACTGACTCACTCGCTCTTGGAGGAGACATGAAGCGGTTTGCATGGTTTGGCGTCGGCATCGCGGCGGTCACTGCGCTCGTGTCGTCGCCTGCGTTCGCTCAGACCTCGGCCACCAAGGCCGCTTCCCAGGCCGCGCCGTTCAGTGGCGACATCGAACCGCGCGCGATCCTCCGGGTGATGACCGCCGCGGCCGACTGGCAGTTGGCACACCCGTCGTCGCACGACCCGTGGGACTGGACGCAGGCGGCGTTCTACACCGGCGTCATGGCGTTCACCAGGGTCACCGACGACGGCAAGTACGTGGCGGCGATGCGGACGATGGGGGAGAAGAACCTCTGGAGACCTGGGCTTCGTCCCGGCCACGCGGACGACTACGCCGTCATCGCGACCTACGCGAAGCTGTACCAGGTCGATCGCGACCCGAAGATGCTGAAGCCGGCAATCGCGCTGTTCAACTTCCTGGCGTCGCGGAAATACGACGAGCCGCTGGCGTGGGGCAACGCGATCGAGACGCGTGAACTGGCGTGGTGCGACGCGCTCTTCATGGGGCCGCCCGCGCTGGCGGCGATGACCGCTGCGACCAACGACAAACGCTACATCGACCTGGCGAATCGCCTCTGGTGGAAGACGACCGAGTACCTCTACGACAAAGAGGAGCACCTGTACTTCCGCGATAGCCGCTACTTCGAGCCGCGCGAGCCCAATGGCAAGAAGGTCTTCTGGAGCAGGGGCAACGGCTGGGTGATCGCGGGGCTGGTGCGCGTGCTCGAGGACATGCCGGAGGACTATCCGGACCGCCCGAAGTACTTGACGCTCTACCGCGAGATGGCAGCCAAGGTGGCAGCCGTCCAGGGCATCGACGGGTACTGGCGGGCGAGCCTGCTCGACCCGGTCAGCCTGCCGAACCCGGAGACCAGTGGCACGGGGTTCTTCGTCTACGCGTTCGCCTGGGGCGTCAATCGCGGCGTGCTGGACCGGGCCACGTTCGAACCCGTCGTGCGCGGAGGATGGGCCGCGATGGCCCGGGCGGTCCGGGCCGACGGCATGCTCGGTTGGGTGCAGCGGATCGGCGACAAGCCGGGAGCGACGAGCGCCGACACGACCGAGGTCTACGGCGTGGGCGCCCTTCTGCTCGCCGGCACCGAGGTGCACAGGCTCGCGGGCGGCACGAAGAAGTAGGGGAACGCAGTGCTGCCCGCTGTTTCCTGCCCCTGCTTCGTGATAGCGTCGACAGATGCCGCTCGTCGCCGTGGAACACGTTTCGATCGCCTTCGGCCATCTTCCCTTGCTCGACGATGCGAGCCTCCAGGTGGAGCCGGGCGAGAGGGTCGCCGTCATCGGCCGGAACGGGACGGGGAAGTCCACGCTGCTCCAGGTCGTGCACGGCGACCTCACGCCAGACTCCGGTTCGATGTGGAAGCAGGCAGGCCTGCGGACCTCGCGCCTCGACCAGGACGCGCGCCTGTCGGCCGACTGCCCGGTGTTCGATGTCGTCGCCGAGGGCCTGGGCGACCTGAGCGACCTGGTGGCTGCCTATCACCATGCCGCGGTGGTCGTCGCCGACGGGGCGACGCCGGCAGGGCTCGATCGGCTCGGCCGGCTGCAGCACGAGCTCGAGGAGCGCGACGGCTGGCGCCTCGAGCAGCGCGTCGAGCAGGTCCTCTCGCATCTCAGCCTGCCGGCGGACATCGTCGTGGACACGCTCTCGGGCGGGTGGCGGCGCCGGGTGCTGCTGGCCAGGGCCTTGGTTTCCCAGCCCGATCTCCTGCTGCTCGACGAACCGACCAACCACCTCGATATCGACGCCATCACGTGGCTCGAGGCCTACCTGGCTGACTTCCCGGGCGCCGTTCTGTTCGTCACGCACGACCGCGCGTTCCTGCAGCGTCTTGCCACGCGCATCATCGAGCTCGACCGCGGGCGACTCACCTCGTGGCCGGGCGACTACGCCACCTTCCTCCGCAAGAAGGAGGAGTGGTTGGCGAACGAAGCCATTCAGCAGGAGAAGTTCGACAAGCGGCTGGCGGAGGAAGAAGCCTGGCTCCGCCAGGGAATCAAGGCGCGGCGGACGCGGAACGAAGGGCGCGTGCGGGCGCTGCTGAAGATGCGCGAGGAACGCGCTGCGCGCCGAGCGCACCTGGGGACCGTTCGCCTGCAGGTCGAACACGCCGACCCGTCGGGCAAGATGGTGTTCGAGGCCGAAGGCGTGAGCAAGGCGTTCGAGGGCCAGGCGGTCATCCGCAACTTCTCGGCCCGGATCATGCGCGGCGACTGCGTCGGCGTGATCGGTCCGAACGGCGCGGGCAAGACGACGCTGCTGCGGCTGTTGCTCGGCGACCTGCTGCCCGACGAGGGGGAGGTGCGACAGGGCGCCAACGTGCAGGTGGCGTACTACGATCAGCAGAGGGAACAGCTCGACCCGGAGCGAACGGTCTTCGACACGATCGGTGACGGCAACGAGATCGTGATGGTGGCTGGCCGCCCCCAGCACGTGAACGGCTACCTGCGCGACTTCCTGTTTCCGCCCGAGCGCGCACACTCGCCCGTCAAAGCGCTGTCGGGCGGCGAGCGCAACCGCCTGCTGCTCGCGAGGCTGTTCACCCGCCCGGCCAACGTCCTCGTGCTCGACGAGCCGACCAATGACCTCGACCTCGAGACACTGGAGTTGCTCGAGGCGCAGTTGGTGGAGTGGCCGGGCACGCTACTGCTCGTGAGTCACGACCGGGTGTTTCTCGACAACGTCGTGACGAGCACGCTGGTGTTCGAGGGCGACGGGCGCGTCGGCGAATACGTGGGCGGGTACGAGGACTGGCTCAGAGCGCGGCGGCTGGCCTCGGAGGCTGAAAAAAAGTCCGTGGCGCCGGCCTCCAGGCCGATGGCGGCGCCGGAGGGAGAGTTGCGGGTACCCTCGCGCAGCGGCGGCGCGCCCTCGCGCAAGCGCCTGTCGTACAACGAGCAGCGCGAGTTCGATCAACTGCCGGTGCGCATCGAGGCGCTCGAGGCCGAACAGCAGCGCCTGCACGACGGAGTGGCGGCGCTCGACTTCTACAAGGAGCCGCCCGACACCATCAAGGGCACGCTGGCTCGACTCGAAGTGTTGCAGCTCGAACTGCTGAACGCCTACGCCCGTTGGGACGATCTGGACTCGCAGACGACCGGCTGACGACGGCAGGGCGACGGGTCGGACGCCCTGCACTCCACGCGTTTCGCGGTCCCCTACTTAGCCTGTATCTCCGCGAGCAGCGCCTCTGCATCGTACAGCTTTCGCAACGCCTCGGTGATGAACGCGGTGTGTACCGCGACCGAGCGGTTGTTCTCGATGTTGTAGACGTACGTTCCCACCAGGCTCTCGATGTTCCCGTCGAAGATGAGACCGACGAGGTCCCCGTTGCGGTTGACGACCGGGGAACCGGAATTGCCGCCGACCACGTCGTTGGTCGTGACGAAGTTCACGGGTGTCGCCAGGTCCAGGCGATCGCGGCGATCGAGGAACCGCCTGGGAAGATTGAAGGGCGGCTTTTGGCCAAATCCGAACGACCGATCGTAGAGGCCGAACAGCGTCGTCTGCGGGGGAGCGACGGTTCCGTTCATTGAGTAGCCCTTCACGGTTCCGTAGGACAGGCGCAGGGTGAAGGTGGCATCGGGACTGACCGACTTGCCGTAGACGGCAAAGCGCGCCTGGCCGATCTTCTCGCCGGCGCCGACGAGCGGACCTTCGATGGTCGACTCGGCCCAGTTCTGCTGCTCGCGATCGAGTGGATCGAGCTTGCGGGCCAGGACAATCAGCGGGTCGGTCGACGCGTCCACGGCGGCGCGACCGCCGGCGATGAGCGCCTTGCGCGCGTCCGGGTCTCCAATCCTGGTACCGGCGATCAGGTCGCGAGCCACGTCGGCCGGCGCACGGTCGCCGAGCACCGTCTTGATGAACCGATCGTTCGGGCCGAGCGCCGCGAGGGCCTCCTGCAGCCACGAGGCGAGGAGGGCGCGGTCCATATCCGGGTAGACCGGCGCAGGAGAGAGCAGAGCGAACCGCAGCGACTCGAGTTGAGATTCCTGGAAGCCCGGGAGGCGTTCGCCGTCCGGCTTCGTGACCTCGGACACGTATTTCACGATTGTCGTGGCCGTGGTCGGCAGTTCCGCCTGGCTGCGCTGGACCGTCGAATAGAACCGCGTCTTGAACGTGGTTGCCGCCCTCGCCATCGTGTCCGCGATCGTCGCCCATGCGCCGCCGTACGCGGCTTTCAGCTTCGGGTCGGCATCGACCTTGTCCCGCATGTCGCGTTCGTCGGCCTGCTTCTTCGCCATCACGTTTCGGTCGAGCAGCCCGCCGTACTCGCCCTGGTACGCCTTGAGTGAGTTCTCGAGGCCGAAGACGAGGTCCTGCGTCTGGCGCGCCGCTTCCGGCCCCGTGGCCGCGTAGGCGCGTGCGCCCGCCAGCCGGCCCTTCAGGAACGCCAGCACCACGGGCAGCCGGACATCGCGCGAGTACTCGAGCTGAGCGACGGTGTTCAGCCGATCCGTCGTGCCCGGGTGGCCCGAGACGAACACGAGGTCGCCCTCGGCCGCGCCCTGCGTATTCCACTTCAGGTAGTGCGCGGGCTTGACCGGGGTCCCGTTCTCGTAGACGCGGAAGATCGCGAAATCGAGGTCATACCGGGGGTACGTGAAGTTGTCCGGGTCGCCGCCGAAGAACGCCGCCTGCTCTTCGGGCGCAAAGACGATGCGGATGTCCGTGTATTTCTTGTAGCGATAGAGCCAGTACTCGCCGCCCTGGTAGAGCGTGACGATGTCCGAGCGCAGGCCGGTGGCGTCCAGGCTCTGTTTCTCGAGGCGTGCCATCTCGGCGCGCCGGGCCTCGAGTGACTGCTGATCGGACGTCCCGGGCTTGACTGCGCCCAGGACCCGGGCCGTGACGTGTTCCATCGACATCAGCACGTTCAGCTCGAGGTCGGGGCATTTGATCTCATCGGCCCGCGTCCTGGCCAGGAACCCGTCGGTGGCGTAGTTCCGCGCCGCGGTCGAGACCTTCTGCAGCTGGCCGCGCGCGACGTGGTGGTTGGTCAGGACGAGCCCCGTGTCGCTGATGAACGACCCGGAGCCGCCGTCGTTGAACCGGACACTGGCCTCGCGCAGGTGATCGAACCACGCCTGCGTCGGGACGAAGTTGTACCGCTCCGCGAGCTGCGTGAGGGGCGGGTTGTCGAACGTCCACATCCCTTCCTCGGCAAGGAGGAACAGCGGAAGGACCAGAAGGGCGACGGTCATCAGCAGGCGGGAGCGAATGGCAGGTGTCATGATGCCTCAGTTGTACCGAAGGCCGGGGCAGCGCGCTGTCGCTACGGCCGATGAAGAGACGCGTTCGTCAGTGCCTGGGTCTCCTGGGCGCCGCCGGCGGTTGCTGCGTGTGGACACCCAGGGTGCACACGCACACGGCGACGAGCGCAACACTCAGCATTCGCAGATATTTCATCGGCAGCCACCCAAGCTCCGCCTGCCCTTATCGCATCGGCGGGTTCTGGATCACTTCCCACAGCTTCGCCTTGAGCGGCTCCGACCCGAAGAACAGGTCGTCGGGCTGGCGACGGTAGGCCACCATGTTGTTGTAGATCGTCCCGCTGTTCCGGAGATTCAGTCCCATCCCGGCCAGGTACTGCAGCCGCAGGTTGCGGTCGCGGTTGATCGCGGCGCCCTGCAGCCACCCGCCGAGGTCCTTGGCGCGCCCGGCATACGTGCCCAGCAGCTCGATGGCCGAGGGAAACCCAATCTCGTGCAGCGACTGCGCGATGACCTGGTACTCGGGGCGCTGCAGCCGCGAGACCCACTGGTCCAGGTCGATCCTGGTCGGCTCGACCTGCCCGAGCAGGACGAGATCGTACCCCGCGTTGTCGATGGTGTTGGCGAACACCACGCCGTTCGGAAACGCCTCGAAGAAGGTGCCGATCTCGCTCTTCACCGCGTCCTCGTTGCTCTGATACAGCTGCACGAACAGCGTGACCGCACCCCCCGGATTCAGGTGGCTCTTCACCAGCTCGAAGAACTCCTTCGTGTAGAGCATTGCGGCGCCCTTCACCCACGGGTCGAGCGGGTCGGACGTGATCGCGTCGAACGTCTGCTTGGTCGTCACCAGGAAGTGGCGGGCGTCGTCGATTTCCACCTGCACCTTCGGGTTGCGGATGACGTCGTGGTTGTAGTGGCTGAAGTAGGTGGACACGGTCTTGACGACGAGCGGCTCGATCTCCGCGATAGTCACCCGCTCGACAGCGGGATCGACAGAGACCGCGCCAGCCGTCACCCCCGCGCCGCAGCCGATGACCAGCACCGACTTCGGGTGCGCGGGAACCAGCGTGGTGAGGTGGCCCAACATCCGCTGCAGCCGCATGTCTTCGGGGTCGCTCGACGCCTGCACCTTGCCCGCATTGTGATAGCTCAGGATCCCGTTCCCGAGGCGCGTGACGGCCACGGACGAACTGAGTCCTTCACCCATGTAGAGCACGTCTCCCTGGTTGGACTTGGTCGCGGTGAACCGCCCGTAGGCGACGAGCAGCCCCGGAACGGCGGGCACCGCCCGCGTCATCAGCGTCCCGCAGCCGGCCATGATCACCAGGACGACCGCGGCGAAGCGCAGCCAGGGCTGTCTCGAAGTGGTCGCGCCGGCGACCGGTTCCAGGACGATGAGCGCCGAGACGCCGCAGAGGAGGATGAGCAACTGCTGCGTGTGCTGGCTGCCGATAGCCGACACGAGCACCAGGCTCGCACCGAGCGATCCAACGATCGCGCCGATCGTATTGGAGGCGTACACCCGGCTGACGAGGAGCGCCGGGTCGTGCCCTTCTGTCGCGAGCGCCGCGAGCGCGAGCGGGAAGCTGGCGCCCCAGAGCAGCGTCGCCGGCAGGATCGCCCACAGGCTCCGGACGAAGTCGATCTGGAAGTTGAACCACGGGTTGTCGGAGATCGAGGGATCGACCGGCCAGAAAGGCAGCGACGCCGACAGCGTGTAGGCCGCCCAGGCGATAGCGACGCACAACAGCGCCTGGCACCAGCCGAGCGCCAGCCGGGCGTCCCTGGCATTCCGGGTGAAAGCCGCTCCCGCCGCGCTTCCAATGCCGATGCCCACGAGGAATGCCGCGAGAATCAGCGAGAAGGTGTAGGTCGTCCCGCCGATCAGCAACGAGAGCAACCGCGTCCACACCACTTCCGCCGCCAGGGCCGTGAGCCCAGAGAGCGCCGTCGCGACATAGATCGCCGACGCGCCCGGCATCCTCCGGCCAGGCGCCGATGACGTAGCGCCGACGCGGTGCGGCGCGATCTGCGCGACAACGAGCGACGCGAGAGCCACGGCCAGGTTCAGCCCGACCGCCACGTAGGTCGCCGTCGGCATGTCGTAGACGCGCAGCAGGTAGAAGCCCGCGAGCAGGCTGCCCAGCACCGCGCCGACGGTGTTGCCGGCATAGAAGAAGCCCAGCCACGACACGCCCTTCGGTGTGGACTCCACCCACCGCGAGAGCGCCGGCAACGTGGCGCCCATCAGGAGGGTCGGCGGCAGCAGGCAGATGCCGGCTGCCAGGGCCCGGAGCAGCAGGCCGAATGTGCCGGGGCCCGCCCACGCGGTGTAGACGCCGCCGATCAACGGCACGACCACGAGCACCAGCAGGCCGATGACGCCGATCGCCACTTCGATCAGGGCGTAGACCCGCAACGGGTGACGGGTCGCCGGGACGAAGCGCGGGAACAGCAGGCTGCCCAGGAACAGGCCGGCCATGAACGTCCCGAGCAGGACGCCCAGCGAGACGGCGGAGACGCCAATCACCAACTGGAGCAGCTGGAACCAGACCACTTCATAGACGAGCGCCGCACAGCCGCTGCCGACGAACAGCAGCAGCAGGACCGGGAGAAAGCGACGACCATTCATCAGTCAGTCCTCGACAACGGGCACCGCGGAAGGCGGGTGACGATGCGGCGAATTATAGCCGCATCGAGAGCAGCGGAGAAACTGGGACCGTCTGGATCATCGCGATACGCATGCGTCACCTCTCTCCGTCGAGCGCCTGCCAGGAGCGGAACACTTCCAGGACGTTTTCCGGCCGCGCGCCGGGTCCGAACTCGCACTGTGCGATCACGCCGCCGTTCGCGTAGAGATGCTCCCGCACCTCGCGCACCGAACGCCGGACGTCCTCGAGCGATCCAAACGAGAGCACCACCTGCCGATCGATCTCACCCCAGAAGGTGATCTGCCCGCGAAAGCGCTCAAGGGCAGCGGGTCCCATGCACCAGAGCTGGCTGTTCAGCGCCTGGACGCCCACCTCGATCAGGTCGGGCAGGACGTCGAGGATCCAGCCGTCCGAGTGCATGAACACGAACTTGCCCGCACGCCGCGCGATCTCGCAGTACTCGCGGTAGAGCGGCTTGAATAGCGTCCGCCAGATCGCCGGCGACACCATCATCCGGTCCTGGGCGCCCCAGTCGTCCATGATGACGATGCCATCCACGTCGGTGGCGGCCCATGCTTCGACCTCGGACCGGTAGTGGCTGTGGAGCCGGCCCAGCAGTTCCAGGAAGCCGGGCGGCCGCATCAACAGGTCCACGAGCGCCTGCTCCATCGTGCGCAGGAAGCACAGACGTTCGAACGGGCGCACCAGCGTGCCGGCCAGGACGAACCTGTCGGTCGCGGCGCAGAACCGGTTGACCGCCTCCCGATCGACCGCGAGCGTCGCGGCCGGCGTGCGGAACCACTCCAGGTCACCCCACTCGCGAATCAGCGGCTCGCGGACGATCCCGAGCACGCCGCCGTGGATATTCTCGAACCGGCATCCCCATTCATCGACGTAGACGCCCTTCTTGTATCGCTCGCCCTCGACACAGAGCGGCGTGAGATACAGCCCTGGCGCGGTCACGATGTCGTCCGGGAACTCGGCGCGCAGGCGCGCGACGTCCTCCGGGTAGTGCTCCTCGGCCCACGGCAGCACCCAGGCCTGCCGCGGCACCGACGGCGGCGACGCGAACTCGAGCGAATGACGGACCAGTTCCCGGGAGATCATCGCGTCCTCTCGACCTCGACCGTGCGTGGCCTGGCGCTCAGCGAGATGGCCGGGCCGCGTCGCGACATCCCGAAGCCGTCCGGCCCAGGTGTCGCAGACACGAATCGGGGCCAGCGCGGTGACGGTGGTCATAGGCGCCAGATGATGCGATCTATTGATCGGAGATGTCGCCTTTACCGCGCAGCGCCTTCACGCTGGCGCGCCGTTTCTTCGACGTCAGTCGTTGTTCCCGGGCTCCGGCCCTGGGCTTGGTGGGCACGCGCGTCCGCGGGCGCCGGCTGGCCTTGCGGACCAGGTTGACGAGCCGCTGTCGCGCAGCCTCGCGATTCTGAAGTTGGGTCCGGTGTTCGCGGCTGTCGATCAGCAGCACACCCTCGGTGGTCACGCGCGACCCGGCCAGCGCGAGGAGCCGTGCCTTCACGTCGTCGGGGAGGGAAGCGCGACGGACGTTGAACCGGAGTTCGACGGCCGTCGCCACCTTGTTGACGTTCTGGCCTCCGGGACCCGACGCACGGACGAATCGCTCGTCGATGTCGCGTTCGTCGAGCGCGAGCGTCGTCGTGACCGGGATCATACCGCGGCCGTTTCAGCGACCACGTACTCGCGCGGCTCTTCCTTCTCGTACAGCACGCGCAACGCGCCCTTTGCCAGCGCCACCATCTCGTTTTCCCCGGCGTAGACCGTGATGCCGCACGGCATGCCGGAGAGATAGTGCGTGAGCAGGTCCACGAGCGCCTTCGACCGGGCCATGCCGCCCGTGAGGATGATGCTGTCGATCTTTCGTCCTTCGAACGCAGGCAGCAACGCGGCGGCCGACTTGGCGACCTGGTAGGCGAGCGCGTCGAAGACCTCCGCCGCCCACGCGTCTCCAGCGTCGATGCGACGCTCGACCTCGCGCAGGTCCGACGTGCCCAACAGCGCCATCAACCCTCCCTCTCCCTTGATCAATCGTTTGATCTGCGCGTGGGTGTACCGGCCCGAGAAACACAACTCGGCCAGCTGTCCCTGTGGCAGGCTGCCGGAACGTTCGGGCGTGAACGGCCCTTCGCCATCGAGCCCGTTGTTCGCGTCGATGTACCGGCCCAGGCGATGAGCGCCGATCGAGATCCCGCCGCCGAGGTGGCAGACAATGACGTTCACCTTCTCGTAGAACGTCTCGCTCTCCTGGGCGTATCGTCGCGCCGACGCCACCTGGTTCAGCGCGTGGCTGATCACCCGCCGCCGGATGTCCTTGAACCCTGTGACCTTTACGCGCGACGGCGCTTCATCCACGACGACCGGGTCCACGATGAACGCTGGCTTGCCAGACGGGCTTGCCAGTTCGTGGGCGATCAGCGCGCCGAGGTTCGACGCGTGATCGCCGCCAACACCCGACCGCAGGTCGTCGAGGATGGCCTGCCCGACCCGGTAGGTCCCGTGGGGGAGTGGCCTCAGGAGTCCGCCGCGGCCGCAGACCGCGTCGAGATCGTCCACCGTGAGACCGAACTCGCCGAGCACCCGGAGGACGGCGTCCTTGCGAAGGTCGTACTGCTCGGTGATGCGGCGTCCCGCGAACGGGGCGAGTTCCTCGGAGGTGTGCTGGATCTCGCGCGAGAACGTCTCCTGGTCTCCCTCGAATACGGCGATCTTCGTCGAGGTCGAGCCGGGATTGATGACGAGCACGCGGTGCCGGCGGAAGAAGGTGTCCTTCGGGGTGCGGCTCCACCGCCCGTCGCGCTGCAGCCGCAGCACGGACGCTTTGACCGCCAGCCGGACGTCCTCCGGCGTGCAATCGATGGCGAGGTCCACGCCGCGGAAGGCCACGCCGAACATCACCGGGAACTTCTTCGCGGTCGGGAACCGGGCGGCGTAGAGGTGGTAGAGCAGATTCCCGGTTTCCAGGTTCGGGCTGATGATGACGTTCGTGCCGCCCGAGAGGCCGTTCATCCCGTACAGCTCTGCCGACCGGCGAGAGATGGCGGCGCTGAACTTCACCTCGCCCGTGATTCGGATGCTGGCGTACCGCTGCGCGGTCGTCACACGCTTCGCCAGGAGGTCCGGAACCAGTTCGATGGCGCGGCGCACGGTGTCCGGCGATGGACCCTCGTCAGAACCCCGATGCGAGTACGACACGATGGCGCCGTGAATCTCGGGCAGCACGTCTTCGGGGATCAGGTCGCGAGCGGCCGCGCACGTTCCGACGGCCACCTCAGCCAGTACCTCGGGCGTCATCACGGCGTTCACGCCGACGTCGCCGAACACGACGATGTTCTGCGGGTAATGGCCGTCCGGGAAGTCGTCGGGCAGGACGAAGACGCCGACCTCGCACAGCACCGCGCGGTTGGCCAGCAGCGCCAGCATCGGCCTGAAGAACTGTCTCGGGCTGTGCGTCGCCCCGCCGACCACCATGTCGGCGTGGCCGAGGTGCACCGCATAGATGCCAAAGAGCCCGGGCGACGAGAGGGCCAGCCGCGCTTCTTCGAGATCGCTCGCTTCGTTACGGCACTTTGGGTGGGAGAGGCAGTCGGTGGCGAACGCCTCGACGAGGTCGGGCCGCTCGGCAATCTTCAGGAAGGCGCATTCGCTGAGCGAATACTCGACCCGCGAGCGGTCGAGGTGCGACAGGCAGCGGACGGCGGTCTCCCGGACCTCGTCCTCACCGGCCAGCAGCACGGGCTTGACGTAGCGCGTGAGATGGCAGACAGCCTCGAGGACGCGGGCATCCAGCGGCTCGATGAACACGACGACCGGGCGATCTTTCTGCGCCTTCAGGATCTGCGTGTCGAACGATTCCTCGATTCTGAACATAGTACGTGCCACTCCCGGGCAGACAGGGGCACGCCATCTTCTCACAAACACCGCCGCGGGGCTTGTCGGCCGACGGCCGCGCCTCCGGGTTGTGCAATCAGGTGGTAGTGTGAGAGCCTGAACCAGGAGGCAGAACATGGCGCAGAAGCCGCCCCAGACCTTCGAGAACCACGCGCGAGTGCTCCCAGCCTACCACTACGTTGCGCTCCCGCTGCTCGCGCTCAACTTCTTCTACACGCTCTACCAGACGGTGACGAACTTCAGCTGGGCGAATCTCGTTGGCTTCGGTCTCGCCGTCGCCCTCGTGCTGCTGTTCGTCGTCGCCCGGGTCATGGCGCTGACGGTACAGGACCGCGTCATCCGGCTCGAAGAACGCCTGCGCATGCGCGCGCTGTTCCCGGCCGATCTGCAGCCGCGCATCGACGGCTTCACCGTCAAACAGCTTGTGGCGCTGCGCTTCGCCGGTGACGCGGAACTGCCGACCCTGGCGCGTAAGGTCCTCGACGAGAACCTCCAGGATCAGAAGGCCATCAAGAGGATGGTCACTGCCTGGCGGGCGGATCACCAGCGCGCCTGATTTGCGACTTCCGCCCTGCGAGTTCTCTCGCGCCTAACCCGAGGTCAAGGGCCATCCGCACCGGCGAGGGCCAGAACGTCGCCGGCTTCCGTTCACGCGCCACGTGTACATGCGGCGGCTCCGCTCGGTCGCTCGAGAAGAAGAACCGAAACGGGCCGCTCTGGAGCACCGTTGGACTCACGTGTCGTAATCGTGCCAGCCGTTGCCCAGTATGGTAGTATGGCATCAGTATGGCAGCCGTGAGACTGACCTTCTCGCTCGACAGTGAGACCGTGACGCGCCTGCGGACGGCGGCCGAGCGGCTGCGGTTGCCGCAGAGCCAGGTCGTGCGCGAGGCGATTGCCGACTTTTCGGCCCGGGTCGGTCGGTTGAGCGAGGCCGAGCGCGCCGCCCTCCTGCGGACGTTCGATCGTGTGCTGCCGCTCGTGCCATCCCGGCCCGCGTCCGCCGTTGACGCCGAGTTGCGCGCGCTGCGGGCGGCGCGGCGGCGGGGCGGTCGCCGCGCGGGAATCCGATGATTCACCTCGACACCTGCGTGTTGATCGACGCGCTTACCGGTCCGCGGCGATCGGCCCCGGCGATGCGATCGCTCATCGAGCAGGGCGAGCGCCTGTCGTTCTCGACGCTGGTTCTCTACGAGTGGCTGCGTGGCCCGCGCCTCGCCGAGGAACTGCGCGCTCAGGAAGCGCTGTTCCCCGGCAGCGAGGCGGTCCCGTTCGGCAGCGTCGACGCCGCGCTGGCCTCGGAATTCTACCGGCTCGTGTGCCGTCCGCGTGGACGCGAACTCGACCTGGCCATCGCGGCGTCGGCCATCCGGCAGGACGCGACGCTCTGGACGCTCAACCCGCGAGACTTCGCCGATATCCCGCGCCTGCGGCTGGTGGAACCGACCCGGCGCTGATGGTCCGCAGGAGACTCCCTTCTCGACGATGAAGGGCGTTGCTGCCCGCACTCGTTCGAGAACCAAGTAAACCCTCGTCGCCCTTCGCCTCGCCCGCCACATGCACTCGTGGCTGAAAGGCGGCGCCGCGGTTGTGTTCGCCGGGTCCCCACGCTTTCTTCGAGACTGTGCTGTATTGGACAGCCGTACCACCATGCGTGGACCGATGATCGACTCGATAAAGACAACGATGCAACTCAACAGATTCGTGACGGCCACCACGCACTCCGTCGGCGGCGGTCAGCCGCATGTGCCCATCGAACTGTGGCCTCGACGGGGATAGGCCGTATTGGGGCCTTATTGGCCGGTCGAGACGCGTGAAGCGTGATGTGGAACTGTCTTGGCGTCTTCCCCGGCACAGAGGGGTGTCGGGAAGTTACAGCGGACAGCTGGTTCACACTAGAAAAGGAGACCTTCGATGCTGTGGCTCATTATTCTGCTGGTGCTGTTGTTCGGCGGAGGCGGCGGCTATTACGGGTACTCCAGATGGGGGACAGGCGGAGGCCTGGGGATCGTCGGGACGATCGTGCTCGTTCTATTGGTCGTGTACCTGTTGGGTGGGTTGCGTTGACGTCGGGAGGATCGAGCTGAACCCGAGGGAAAGGTGGGACTCCAGGAGAGCCCTGGCGTTCTCAGGCGGTGGTGCGCTGGCGGAGAGAAAGAGCGATTGAACCACATGCGCGCTCGTGATATGCCAACTCAGTCTTGGGGCGATCCGCCTTAGGACTACAGCGGTGGAGGACAGCAACACTCCACGAGGGAGGATGAGATGCTCCGGAGCATGAAGGATCTACACGGGTTCACGATCGGCGCCAGCGATGGAGACATCGGCACGGTCGAAGAGTGCTATTTCGACGATGTGAGCCATACAGTGCGCTTCGTCGTGGTCGACACGGGGGGGTGGCTTTCGGAACGTAAAGTGCTCCTCTCGCCGATCGCCTTCCGCGTGATGGACTGGGAGCACAAACGCATCACGGCCGCGCTGACGAAGGCCCAGGTCGAGAAGAGTCCAGATATCGACACAAATAAGCCGGTGTCGCGGCAGCACGAGACCATCTACTATGGCTACTATGGCTACGACCCGTACTGGGCGGGGTCCTATCTCTGGGGCGGGTCTCCCTATCCCTATCTCGGGTCCGGGCCGGCCCTGAGTGCCGCGGATCTCGAGCGCGAGCGGCGCTGGAACTGGGATGCCAAGCATCGGGAGAACCCTCACCTGCGGAGCTCGCGCGCGGTGACCGGCTACCACATCCAGGCGACGGACGGCGAAATCGGCCATGTGGAAGACTTTCTCGTGGACGACCACTCCTGGGCGATCCGCTACCTGGTCGTCGACACAACCAACTGGTGGCCGGGCAAGAAGGTGTTGATGGCGCCAGCCTGGGTCGATCGGGTGGACTGGGACCAGTCGAAGGTCCACGTGACCCTCACGCGCGCGCAGATCAAGAACAGTCCCGAGTACGACCCAGCCCGGCCTGTTGAGCGCGACTACGAGACAAAACTGTACGGCCACTATGGCCAACCCCGCTACTGGGGCGAGTAGCGCGACACGCGCATGTTCATCAGAGGAGAAACATGAACACACTCAGATTGTCAGTAGCCATGCTCACGCTGCTCGCCGTCGGGACCCTGGCCGGATGCTCCGCGACGACCCAGAAATCACCAGATGTATCCGACAGTATCCGCACAGCGCTCGATCAAGCGGGCCTCAAAAGCGTCTCCGTCAGTCAGAATCGTGACAAGGGCATCGTGACCCTGGGAGGACAAGTGGCCACAGAGAGCGACAAGGCACAAGCCGAGACAGTTGCAAAGTCTCTGGCGGGCGTGCAGGTTGTCGCGGACCAGATTGCCGTGATTCCCATTGGCGCAGAAAAAGACGCAAAGGCCGTGAACTCCGATCTGGACAAAGGCATCGAGGTGAATCTGGACGCTGCGCTGATCCAGAACAAGATGCACGACAACGTGAAATACGCAGTGAAGAGCGCCGTAGTCACGCTGACCGGAGAAGTGAACTCGCAGGACATGCGCGACGCCGCCGAGAGCGTGGCGACGAGAGTGCCCAACGTGAAGCAAGTCGTGAATGACCTACAGGTGAAGAACCAGAAAGCCCGCTCTTCGAAATAGGAGCGGCGGAGTTGATTCACCGCGCAGCACGGAGAGCGGCCGCGTGTTGGGCCGCTCTCCCGCAACATGAGCCGGTAGGGTGTTCGAGCGAACACTGCCACGGCTGCCTCGAAAAGGAGATGCCATGTCATTCGGCCTCTACTCGATTGGGTTCGCGATCGTGATCGGCGGCCTGATCTATGCCGCGTACTTGCTGCAGATGCCCACACGCTGGATTGTGGTGGGCGCGGTCGTACTGTTGGGAATCGGGATTCTCACAGGTGTAAAGGCGACGCGTCAGAAGGATTCTGCGAGCTGACCGGCGGGAGAGTCCGAGGTCCGCTTCGCGGTTGTGCCCCTCAGAAGACGAACATACCGATCGCGGCCCCGAACATGAGAAGGGCCGCAACGCCGACCGCCACCCGGCCGAGAACAGAACTCGGCTGTTGATCCATCAGCGTGCGGCTCGAAGCAACGAGGAGAACTCCGATGAGGAGTGCGCGGCGTCAACTACTATTGCCGGTCGCATTGACGCGGCCGACCCGGCGAGCGTGGGGATCGCAAGGAATCCGACGCCGAGGACTCCGAGAGCAAATAGAGTCGCCGCGAACTCGCCTGCGAGCGGCCGCAGGGCTTCCGCCGCTTGACGGGACGTTTCGATCTTCGTAATGCCGTGCTGATGCAGCGTGACGGCCGTCGTAAGAATGATGAAGAACATGACGAGATTCGAAAAGAACGTGCCCACCCCCACGTCCAGCGTTCGGTCGGTAATTTCTCGCCCGGTTGCCCCGCGTCTGTTGGCGAGCGTCCTCCGTCCGAGGGCCTTCTCTTCTTCGACCTCCTGTGAAGCTTGCCAGTAGAAGAGATAGGGGCTGATTGTCGTGCCGAGGATCGCGACGAGCGTCGCCCATGCCTCGCTGCTCTGAGGCCATGAAGGGACCAACGCGCTGTGCGCCACCTCTCGCCAATCGACTCCGACTCGGAAAGCGGTAATCACATAGGCGAAGAGCGCGAGCGCGAGCCATTTGAGGGTCGATGCGATCCGGTCGTACGGCAAACGAACGATCGCGACCGCGATGCCGATTCCGAAGAGGACGACGCAGACATGGGAGTTCAGTCCCGTCAGCATGTTGGTGGCATCCGCCATGCCGGCAAGGTCAGCCGCGATGTTGATGGTGTTCGCGACAAGAAGACAGAACGACGCGACGATAACGAGGGGTTTCGGAATGCGCTTTCGAAGCGCCGCGGCGAGTCCTTCGCCCCTGACCATGCCGATTCGCGCGCACATCATCTGCACCGCGGCCATGAGCGGCCAGGTCAGGAGGGCCGTCCAAAGAAGGCTCGTTCCAAGCTGCGCGCCGGCAATCGAATACGTCGCGATACCGGAAGGATCGTCGTCCGCTGCACCCGTGATGAGTCCCGGGCCGAGCACCGAGAAAAAGCGTCGAGGCCATTTT
The DNA here is from genome assembly GCA_017883185.1 of Acidobacteriota bacterium. Taxonomy (GTDB): domain Bacteria; phylum Acidobacteriota; class Vicinamibacteria; order Vicinamibacterales; family Fen-181; genus FEN-299. The sequence goes on along the minus strand of JADGOB010000052.1, from coordinate 6,837 downwards.
CTGGGCGTAGACGTGAGCGTCATCGCGGTATGACTCCGTATCCAGAAACCTGCGTGATGGCGCAAAAGGTGAGCGGTTGTCGCCAAGTCGGATTTCGGCAGTGGGCTGTCTAGTTGGAATCGCGCTTGCTCGCGTCCCGTATGTGACGGAGGGCTCGCCGCATCTCCTCCACGACCTTCATGTGTTCGAGTGTCGATGCCAGCGCTTCTGCGGTTGCGTGCACGGCATCCAGCGTCGCGTGACGGGCATCCTCGGCCGCGGCCCGTGCCTCCTCACCGGCGATCCGCGCCGACTCACCGGCTTCCCGTAGGCGCTCCCGCTCCTGCCGGACCATCTCGAGCGCTTCACGATGCTGGTCGTGGACCTCCCTCGCTTTCTCTGCGAATCGCCTGAACCGTTCCGCCTCATTCCTGGCAGACTCGGCTTCAAGGACGTGTTCTTCGACGACCTCGAGGGCCTGCGCTGGATCCTGAGGGCTGTCCTGAGCCTTCTCGTGCACGCCCTCTGCCTGCTGCCGGTGGTGCTCCGGCGGGATGTGATCGTTCGGCATCTAGATTCCTTTCTCTCGATCGCGCGACCGTCGGCGAATCGACGGTTCAACCTGCCCTATTCTGCCATTCTTCAGAGGGACAGTAGCGGATTGTCTTATGAAACGGGCCCGTGAGTCCACACTCCAAGGCGAATGACGCCGCCTCGGTGTATATTGCACAGCAGGAGATTCCACACATGGTGATGCGTCCCCGGTCAGGCGTGCGCCTGCTGGCGGCCCTCGGCGCGCTGGCGGTGTTGGCGGCGGCCTTCGGCGGGTTGTCCGCGCAACAGCGGTTCGATGCCACTCTCTATTCCGGCCTTCGCTGGCGGATGATTGGGCCGTTTCGCGGAGGGCGCGTCAACGCGGTGAGCGGCGTCCCCGGCCAGCCCACGACGTTCTACTTCGGCTCGGTGGGTGGCGGCGTGTGGAAGACCACCAACGCAGGCCGCACGTGGGCTCCGGTGTTCGATTCGCAGCCAATCGGGTCGATCGGCGCGATTGGCGTGGCGCCGTCAAACCCGAATGTCGTCTACGTCGGCACCGGCGAGGCCGACATGCGGTCGCAGATCTCCTACGGCAACGGAGTCTACAAGTCCACCGATGCCGGGCGAACGTGGAGGCACCTCGGGCTCGATGCGACCCGGCAGATCGGCCGCGTTCTGGTCGATCCCAAGAACCCCGACATCGTGTTCGTCGCCGCGCTCGGGCACGTCTACGGCCCCAACGCCGATCGTGGGGTATTCCGGTCAAGAGATGGCGGGGCCACGTGGCAGCAGGTCCTCTTCAAGAATGAGAACGTCGGCGCGGTCGATCTGGCGCTGGACCCTCGCGATCCGAAGGTTGTCTACGCCGCGCTCTGGAACACGCGTCGCCCGCCGTGGACAATCTACCCACCGTCTTACGGGCCGGGCAGCGGCCTCTACAAGTCGAGCGACGGCGGTACCACCTGGACCGAGCTGACGGCGGGCCTTCCAACCGAGGGCCTCGGACGCATCGGCATCGCGGTTGCCCCGACCAATGCCCGGCGTGTCTATGCAATTGTGGACGCGAAACAGGGCGGACTCTACCGCTCCGACGATGCGGGCGCCACGTGGCACCTCCTCTCGGGCGACGACCGCGTCTGGGGCCGCGGCTGGTACTTCTGCAAGGTCGTCGTCGATCCGAAGAACGCCGACATCGTCTACGTCTCGAACACCTCGCTCTACCGATCGACAGACGCCGGCAAGAGCTGGACGGCCATCAAGGGCGCGCCAGGCGGCGACGACTACCACCAACTCTGGATCGATCCCGACGACCCCAAGCGCATGGTGCTCGGCAGCGACCAAGGCGCGGTCGTCAGCGTCGACAGGGCGGTCACCTGGAGTTCCTGGTACAACCAGCCGACCGCTCAGCTCTATCACGTGGCGCCCGACTATCGGTTCCCGTACTGGGTGACCGGAGCGCAGCAGGACAGCGGTGCCGTGAGCGTCATCACGCGCAGCCCTCACGCCGAGATCGGAACCCGCGAGTGGCTGCCGCTCTGCGCCGGCGGCGAAGCCGGCTACACCGCTCCAGATCCGCTGCACCGGGAGATCGTCTTCGGCGGCACCGTGACGCGCTGCAATGTGCTGACCGGCGAGACAACCGACGTGTCGCCCGAGCGCGGGATGTCGGAACCGGCTCGGCACACGTGGACGGTGCCCCTCGTCTTCTCCAAGGCCGATCCCCGCGCGCTCTACTTCAGCAACCAGTTCCTCTTCAAGACGACGAACGGCGGCGACAGTTGGACGCAGATCAGTCCGGACCTGACGCGAGAGGACCCTGGCGTCCCGCCGAACCTGGACGCGGCCGCGGCGGCCGATGCCCCGAAGGGTGCCCGGCGCGGCGTGATCTACACTATCGCGCTCTCACCCCTCAAGGCCGGCCTGGTCTGGGTCGGCACCGACGACGGGTACATCCAGGTGACGCGTGACGACGGCCGGACGTGGCAGAACGTGACGCCGCCGGCGCTCACGCCGTGGAGCAAGGTCGTCATGATGGCCGCCTCGCACGCCGACGTGAACACTGCCTACGCCGCGGTGGACCGCCACCGCCTCGAGGACAACGAACCTTACATCTATCGAACCCGCGATCTCGGCAAGACGTGGCAACAGGTCACGAGCGGGTTGCCAGCCGGGGTCTACATGCAAACGGTCAAGGAGGACCCGGAGCGGCCGGGTATGCTGTTTGCCGGAACCGAACTGAGCGTGTTCATGTCGTTCGACGCAGGCGACCACTGGCAGTCACTGCAGTTGAACTTGCCCGCGGTGTCGATGCGCGATCTCGCAATCCACGACGACGATCTGGTCGTCGCCACGCACGGCCGCGGCTTCTGGATTATCGACAGTATCGCGGCCCTGCGGCAGATCACCGACGAGATGGCGCGCGCGGACGCGTTCCTATTCCGTCCTTCCGACGCGGTCAACATGCCACCGCCGGCCGAGAACGGGACGCCCCAGCCGCGCGACGAACCGCTGGCCGAGAACCGTCCGTACGGAGCGATCATCGACTACTACCTGAAAGCACCGTCGTCCGGGCCTGTGACCATCGAGATCCTCGACGCAGCAGGCGACACGATTCGACGCTATTCCAGCGCCGACCGCCCGACGATGGTCGATCCAAACACGCTCAACATCCCCGCGTTCTGGCGACCGACGCCGGCGGTGATCTCCGCCGCGCCGGGGCACCATCGATGGGTGTGGGACTTGCGGGCGAGCCCGGCATCGGGTGCAGGGCGTAGTGGCGCGGGCGCAGGTGGAGGCGCAGCAACGGCCGGCACCGCGACGGCCGGGGCTACGGGCGGCGGAGGTGGGGGCGGCGTTGGCACGGGCGGCCGAGGCGGGTCGCTGGCGCTGCCCGGCATGTACACGGTGAAGCTGACCGTGGACGGCAGGGCCTACACGCAACCGCTGCGCGTTCGCCGCGACCCGCGCGCACAGTAGAGGTGCCAGGCGGCCTGCTCGACGGCGGCCGCCATGGTAGCATCTCGGGACGCCCCAGACCATTTCAGGGAGATCGCTATGAGATTCACCGTGCGTCGCGCTGCCTGGCTGCTGGCGGTGACGGCGCTCGTGGTGCTCGCGTTTCGCGTTGCACCCGTCGGGCAGGCGCCAGACTACGCCCGGGCTCACTACACGAAGTACGAGTACGAAATCCCCATGCGGGATGGCAAGAAACTTTTCACCTCGGTCTACGTGCCCAAGGACACCTCACAGCCATATCCGATCCTGCTGAGCCGCACGCCCTACAGCGTGGCGCCCTACGGAGCGGACAACTACAAGCCCAGCCTGGGACCTTCCGACCTCTTCATGTACGACGGCTACATCTTCGTGTACCAGGACGTCCGCGGCCGCCTGATGTCGGAGGGCGATTTCGTCGACATGCGGCCCTACAAGCCGACCAAGGCCGGCCCGATGGACGTCGACGAGACGACCGATACCTACGACACGATCGACTGGCTGGTGAAGTACGTCGCCAACAACAACGGAAAGGTCGGGCTCTACGGGATCTCGTATCCCGGCTTCTACACGGCAATCGGCATGATCGACGCCCACCCGGCGCTCAAGGCCGCCTCGCCGCAGGCGCCGATCACCGACTGGTTCATCGGTGACGACTTCCATCACAACGGCGCTCTCTACCTGCCGCACGCCTTCGGCTTCTTCTCCGGTTTCGGGTGGCCGAGGCCGAAGCCGACGACGCAGGGCGGCGCGCGCTTCGACTACGGAACCCTCGACGGCTACCAGTTCTACCAGAAGCTCGGGCCGCTCTCGCGCGTCAACGACCGGTACTTCCATGGTCAGGTGCAGTTCTGGAACGACCTGATGGCGCACGAGGCCAATGACGCCTTCTGGCAGGCGCGGAACCTGCGACCGCACCTGAAGAACATCAAGCCGGCCGTGATGACCGTGGGAGGCTGGTTCGATGCCGAGGACCTGTTCGGCGCGCTCGAGGTCTACAAGAACACCGAGCGACAGAGCCCTGGCGCCTACAACACCCTGGTGATGGGACCCTGGCCGCACGGCGGGTGGTCGCGGAGTGACGGGGACGCGCTTGGCGACGTGCGCTTCGGGTCGAAGACGGGCGAGTTCTACCGTGAGAAGATTGAGTTCCCCTTCTTCAGCTACTTCCTGAAAGGGAAGGGCGATCCGAAGCTGCCGGAAGCCTACGTCTTCGAGACGGGGCGCAACCAGTGGCACGCGCTCGACGCATGGCCTCCGAAAGACGCCACCAGGCGGTCGCTCTACCTCCAGCCCGGCGGCAGGCTCTCGTTCGAGCCGTCGGCGGAAACCACCGCCGGGTACGACGAATACGTCAGCGACCCCGCCAAGCCGGTGCCCTACACGATGACCGTCGCGAGCGGGATGACCCGCGAGCACATGCTCGACGACCAGCGCTTCGCGTCGCGCCGGCCGGACGTGCTCACCTACCAGACCGACGAGTTGACCGGGGACGTCACGCTGGCCGGTCCCATCTGGCCCAGCCTGCAGGTGTCCACGAGCGGCACCGACTCGGATTTCGTCGTGAAGGTCATCGACGTGTATCCGGCCGATTACCCGGATCCCCCGCCAACCGGAGCGGCGGGCGCGGCAGCCGCCGGCGGATACTCCAGGATGGGCGGCTACCAGCAGATGGTCCGTGGCGAGGTGTTTCGCGGGAAGTTCAGGAACAGCTTCGAGAAACCCGAGCCGTTCCAGCCGAATACGATGGCGAAGATCGAATACGTCATGCCCGACGTGTTCCACACGTTCCGCCGGGGACACAGGATCATGATCCAGGTTCAGAGTTCGTGGTTCCCGCTGGTGAACCTCAACCCCCAGAAGTTCGTGACGATTCCGCAGGCGACCGAGGCCGACTTCCAGAAGGCGACCGAGCGGATCTACCGTGGCGGGAAGAACGGATCGAGGGTGGACCTGAACGTGATCCGTTGACCGGTGTCCGGGAAGGGCCGGCACCCCGGCGGCGCGATTCGATCTCCATGCGAATCGGAATCAGTACCGCCAGCCCGTCAGGTCCGCACCCTTCGGCGCGGTCTCCAGGATCCGCTTCTCCAGGCTCCTGAACCAGTACGACTGGTCGTGGCCGCTCCAGCAGTGCTCCGCGCGATCGCCGTACTCGACCACCGCATCCGCCGGCGGGTTCGTGGCCTTCTTGAGGAAATCCTCCATCAGGTACACGGCATTGTTCAAGTACCACGAGTCCATGTCGCCGACGTAGATGTGGAGCTTTCCGCGGACCTTCGGGCCGAGGGTGGCCCAGTCACGCTGGAGGATGGCCCGCAGGTCGTAGTGCTCGCGCCAGTACTCCGCAACCGTGTGATCGATCATGCCGGTGACCGGATCCCATATCGGCTTCGGGTAGCCATCCGCGCCCACCGGGCCGTAGACCGCCTCCCAGATCGCCCATTGCTCGCCCGATCGGGTCCTGGTGCCAAGCACCTGCTCCCAGCGGGTGTCCTCTTCCAACGTCGCCTGCAGGTGACCGAGGTAGTTGCGGCCGTCCGGGTGCGGGGTCTTCTTCCAGTCGCTGTCGATGTAGAAGGCGTTCTTCTCGTCGTAGATATTGATCGTCTCGTACTGGCGGAAGTCGATCGAGTCAGGGCATGCGCCCCAGGCGCCGTTGTAGGTGTCCGGGTAGAAGATCTGAGACGCGAGCGCCTCCCAGCCGCCGGTCGACCCGCCAAAAAGGCCGCGCGCCCATCCCTTGCCGATCCCGCGGAACCGCTTCTCAACGTAGGGAATCAGTTCGTCGTTGATCGCGTCCCCGTAAGGCCCGACGTTCTCCGAGTTCACCGCGTAGGAGTCGTCGTAGAACGGGTTGGCGTGCTGGATGAGGAGCATGATCATCCGGGGGAAGCCAGGTCCCGTCCAGTCCTTGAAGAACTGCCCGCTGCCCGGCCGCCTGCCCGCCGGCGCACCAGGCTCGGGCGGGAACCCTCGATACTCGCGAGGGAAGTGCCCATGGTCGATCATCAGCGGGTACCGGGCGTCCGGGTGCTCGTCAAACCCCTCGGGCAGGACGACAATCGCGCCGAGGTACATGGGGCGGCCCCAGAACTTTGTCAGGCGCTCACTCTGGATCTGCAGGTACTTGACGTACTTCGTGTCCTTCGGCTCCGGCAGCGGCGGAATCTCGTCATCCAGCGAGATCCGGATGACCGCGCTCGTCAGCGGGTCGATGTGCACTTTCTTCGGCGCGTTCAGCAGGTTTCCCGGCGCGCGGTTCCAGTGCTGACCTTCGCCGCGGTCCATCGGCATCTTCACCGTGTGGCCGTCGCCGCGATGAAATGT
>JADGOB010000358.1 GCA_017883185.1 Acidobacteriota bacterium | reverse complement strand
TCGCACGCTGGCTTAACGACCTGGGTGATCTCCGCGCAAGAGCGCGCGTCCAGGTCAGAATCGAGCGCTTGGCCGCCGGAAATGCCGGAGATGTGAAGGCTGTGGGGGAGGGTGTCTCCGATAGGAGAGTCATCGATGAGCAGAACCATCACTACCAGATACGATGTCGCCGAACACCTCCGCACTCCGGAGGAGAGGGCCGCCTATCTCGAAGCCTGCCTTGAGGAGGCGGAAGGTGATGCTGCATTCATCGCCAAGGCTCTGGGCGATATTGCCCGTGCGAAGGGGATGACCCAAGTGGCGCGCGATGCCGGCCTGTCACGGGAAAGCCTCTACAAGGCCCTCTCCGGTGATCGCAGTCCCGGCTTCGATACGATCCTCAAAGTGATCGGCGCACTGGGTCTCCAGCTGCATGCCGTCGCTGCGCAAGACCCCATGGCCCAACCAGTCGCTCCAGCGGACCCGCGGGACTCGTCGGGCCGCTGAGCTCTTCGCGGAGCCCGACACTTTGACGCATCGCCGCGTGTCTGGGTGTCGACGGGCCGGTGTCTCTCTACAGCCTCGACGCCGTCATCTCAGTCGGCTACCGCGTCAATACGTCATCCTCGCCGGGAATCCCTGCCTCGTTTGCGGTGCGGCAGATTGCAACCAAAGGTTGCAGTTGACACAGGCTTGAGAGCATGCAGAATGGCTTCATGGGCACACTGATCCCCCGAACGCTCGGTCCTGTGCTCGGCCGCGCCGCCGGTCAGTACCCGGTCGTGTTTCTCACCGGGCCTCGGCAGTCGGGCAAGACGACGCTGGCCAAGGCCACCTTCCCCGAGTTCCGCTACGTCTCGCTCGAAGATCTTCAGAGCCGCGAGGAGGCGCAGGAGGATCCTCGCGGCTTTCTCGCCCGGCTGCGCCGCGACCCGGGCGTGATCCTGGACGAAGTGCAGCGCGTGCCCGACCTGTTCTCCTACCTTCAGGTCGCCGCCGACGAAGGCGCGCACGGCCCGTTCATCCTGACCGGCTCGCAGCAGTTCCTGCTGAGCGAGCTGATCGCGCAGACGCTGGCCGGCCGGGCGGCGGTGCTCGAGCTGCTCCCCCTCTCCATCGCGGAACTGAGCCGGCGCACCGCCCTCACCCCGGCCGCTTGGGAGGCCGGGCTGCGCGACTCCGCTGGAACTTCGCTCCTGCCGCCGCCACACTCGCTCGACGACGCGCTCTTCACCGGCCTCTACCCACGTATCCACGATCGCGGCTTGCGGCCGGCGGAGTGGCTGGACGGCTACGTGCGCACCTACGTGGAGCGTGACGCACGCACAGTCGGGTCGATCGGCGACCTCACGGCCTTCACACGGTTCGTCGCCTTGTGTGCGGGGCGCAGCGGCCAGCTGCTCAATCTGTCGGCGCTTGGCGCCGACGCGGGGGTCAGCCACACGACGGCGCGCTCCTGGCTGTCGGTGCTCGAGGCCAGCTACCTGGTCACTCTGGTCCGGCCGCACCATGCCAACTTCAAGAAGCGCGTGGTCAAGACGCCCAAGCTGGTGTTCCTTGACAGCGGCCTGCTGTGCCGTCTGCTGGGCCTGCGCCGTGCCTCCGACCTGACCGTGCACCCCCTGCGCGGCGCCGTGTTCGAGAGCTTCGTCCTGAGCGAGTTGCTCAAGGTCTTTCTGCATCAGGGCGAGCGGGCGCCGGTTTTCTTCTGGCGGGACAGCCACGGGAGCGAGGTCGACGCGGTGCTCGACTTCGCGGTCGGCACCGTCGCCGTCGAGGCGAAGTCCGGCGTGACCGTGCCCGGCGACGCTTTCCGTGGCCTCGACACGTACTGCGGGCTCTCGGGTGGCCGGGGGGTGCTCGCCTACGGCGGTGACGAGTCCTACGAGCGGCGCGGCCACGCGGTGCGTTCCTGGTGGGCGCTCACCTGATCAAGTTCCATCCGACCGGGCTGCTAGCCTGACCCTGCCATCCGGCGTCGACCACCAAGGGGCACCCACCACGCGCCACATCATCCACCGCGGCCGGCACGAGATCGGCGGCATGTGCATCGAGGTCGCCGCCGACGACGGCACGCGCATCCTCCTCGACCTCGGCATGCTGCTCTACGACGCCGAGGGCGCGGACTACCCGTTCGGGACGCCGCAGCTCAGGGCAGCGGAGCTGCTCCAGAGCGGCGTCCTCCTCGACATCCCGGGTCTCTACGCGGACGACCCCGAGGCGCCGGCCTTTGCCGCCATCGTTCTCACGCACTCGCATCTCGATCACTATGGCCTCGCGCATCACGCGCATCCCGCCATCCCCGTGTACGGCAGCCGCGGCACGCTCGCCATCCTCGAGCTGGGGAGGGTGTTCTTCCCCGGGGCGGGTCTGCCCGCCGACCTGCGGGTGCTGCCCGACGGCGAGACGCTCAGCTTCGGCTCGATTACGGTAACGAGCATCTCCGTCGACCACTCGGCTCCAGACTCACGCGCCCTGCTCGTCGAGGCTGACGGCCAGAAGCTCATCTACTCGGGCGATCTGCGCGCGCACGGCCGCACGGGGTTCCGCTTCGAGAAGTTGCTCGCCGACGCACGCCTGCGGAACGCCGACTGGCTGCTGCTCGAGGGCACGACGCTCGGCGCAGGCTCCGGCGGCCACGGCCTGCGCAGCGAGCAGGAGGTCGAAGAGGAGCTGGTCGCGCTCGCGACGGGCGAGCCGGATAAGCTCATCGCCGTCGTGGCGTCGGGCCAGAACGTCGACCGGCTCGTGTCGTGCTACCGGGCCGCGAAGCGCTCGGGCCGACTGCTCGTCATCGATCCCTACCAGGCGTTCGTGCAGGCGAAGCTCGCACCGCTCTCCA
>JADGOB010000357.1 GCA_017883185.1 Acidobacteriota bacterium | reverse complement strand
CGTGGTCAAGAGCGGGTACGAAGTCGAGATGGACTCCGACAACCCGACGGTCGGGACGAGCTGCAACGGCGGTGCGCTCGCCACGACGTATCACGCGACAGCGGATCCCCAGCCAGGTCGTGGGCGGCGCTATTTCGGCTCGAACTCGGGCGGCGCCATTTTCCAGTCCTCCGCCACCCTGTTTGTCGACATGCCAGACGTAGGATCGGCGCCCGCGCCGGCGATTCCCATCCAGTAGGAGCCGCTCGTTCCCACTCGCCGGCCTCCGGTTAGCCACCCGCCAGGAACCCCACGCCACAGCCGGCCATTTCGCCCGTATAATAGGCACCGGAGCGGAATGCCGATGTCTCCTCTTGCCCGTCGCCTCGTGTGGGTGCTGGCGCTGGTTGGTCTGGCCGTGTCCCTCACCTCTCTCTACGTGCACTACCAGATGCTCGTGCAACCGGGTTATACCAGCTTCTGCGACATCAACCAGACGGTCAATTGCCAGCAGGCGTACCTGAGCCGGTACGGTAGTGTCAGGGGCGTGCCGGTCGCGCTGTTCGGCGCGATATGGTTTGCGTTCGTCCTGGTGCTGGCGTTCGTCGGTGCCACCGGCCCTGCGCCAGTGCGCGAGTCGGTGCCGGCCTACTTGTTCGTGACATCCACGGTCGGCCTGGCCGTGGTCCTGTATATGGCCTACGCGGCCTTCTTCGTGCTCAAAGCGGTCTGCGTGCTGTGCCTGGCCACGTACGCCGCGGTGATCGGGTTGTTCATCGTGTCGGGCCTTTCCAAGTCAATGCCGCCCATGACCACACTGCCACGACGTCTGTTCACCGACCTGCGGGCGCTGCTCTCGCGCCCGGCCATCCTGTCCGTCGTCCTCGTCTTTCTGGCGGGGGCCGTGTCCGCGGTGGCCTTCTTTCCCAACGAGGCGTCATTGAGGCAGGCGACCGCGCTGCGCGCGGCGCGGCCTGCCACGGCCGATCAGCGGAGCGAATTCGAACGCTACTGGGAGTCGCTGCCCCGGATCACCGTCCCGGTGCCCTCGGACGGCGCCACCGTGGTGATCGTCAAGTTCACCGACCTGCAGTGTCCGGCGTGCGGCCTGTCGTTCTTCGACGCCCGGCCGATTCTGGCGAAATACCAGGCGCAATACCCGGGCGCGGTCAAGTTTGTCACCAAGGACTACCCGCTGCAGCCGGAGTGCAACTCGAACGTCCTCCAGCCGATTCACGCGGCCGCGTGCGACGCCGCGGTGGCCGTTCGCCTGGCGCGCCAGCGGAACAAGGGCGAGGCGCTCGAAGAGTACTTCTATTCGCACCAGCCGACGATCAGCCCGGCGAGCGTGCGGGAGGCGCTGCAGACCATCGCCGGCGTGCAGGATCTCGACCTGCAGTACCCGCGCGTGATCGAGTCGGTGAAGGCCGATGTTGGCCTCGGCCGCCTGCTCAGCGTCCGTCAGACCCCGACCTTCTTCATCAACGGCGTGAAACTCGAAGGCGCGACGGCACAGGCCATCGACATGGCGATCGCATACGAACTGAAAAAGGCGGGGAAGCTCAAGTAAGCGCAAACGCTGTGTACGCCATCAACACCGAGAACCTGACCAAGGACTACGCGCTCGGTTTCTGGCGCAAGCGGCCGTACCGCGCCCTCGACCGGCTGACATTGCAGGTGGAGTCCGGGGAGGTCTTCGGGTTCCTCGGGCCGAACGGCGCCGGCAAGACGACGACGCTCAAGTTGCTGCTGCAGCTGGTGTTCCCAACCGACGGACGCGCCGAGATCCTGGGCCGCCCGGTCGGCGATGTCGCCGTTCGCCGGCGGATTGGCTTCCTCCCCGAGAACCCCTACTTCTACGACCACCTGACGGCCATTGAGCTGCTGGAGTACTTTGGCCGGCTGCTCGGCCTCTCGTCCCGCGAACGGGAGGCTCGCGTGCCGCGCCTGCTCGACCAGGTCGGGATCGGCGCCGAACGCCGCCTGCCGCTCCGGCGATTCTCCAAGGGCATGCTGCAGCGGGTTGGCCTGGCGCAGGCGCTGATCAACGAGCCGGAGGTCGTGTTTCTCGACGAGCCGATGTCGGGTCTTGATCCCATCGGGCGCCGCATGGTGCGCGAGCTGATCCTCGGGCTTCGCGACCGTGGCGCCACGGTGTTCTTCAGCTCGCACATCCTGGCGGATGCCGAAGCCGTGTGCAGCCGCGTGGCGATTCTGGCCGGCGGACGCCTGGCGGCCGCCGGGCGTCTGACCGACCTCCTCGCGTTTGGCGTGAAGGGGTGGGAAATCGTGGTCGACGATCTCGGCGCCGAGGCGCTCGGTCGCGTCCAGGGACTCGCGGCGAAGACGACCCGCATCGCCGAGAACCGATACGCGCTCGAATGGCCCTCCACCGTGCAGCCCGAACGGATACTCACCGACCTCGCCGCCGCCGGCGCGACGGTGGTCTCGCTGAACCCGGTGCGAGACACGCTCGAGGACTTCTTCGTGCGCCAGGTGGCCGAGCACGGCAACCAGCGAATTTCCCCGGCGTAACGACGATGGTGCTTCTTGCAGTCGCGCTCAGCGTCTTCCGCGAGTCGGTCAGGGACCGGGTGTTCTACAACCTGCTCCTGTTCGCCGTCCTGCTCGTCGGCGCCTCGGTGCTCGTCGGTCAGATGACGGCCGGCCAGGACGTGAAGATCATCAAGGATCTGGGGCTGTCGGCCACGTCGCTGTTCGGCCTGTTCATCGCCGTGTTCGTCGGCATCTCCCTCGTGTGGAAAGAGGTGGAGCGCCGCAGTGTCTACAGCCTGATCGCCAAGCCGGTGCGCCGCCAGGAACTTGTGCTCGGAAAGTACATTGG
>JADGOB010000356.1 GCA_017883185.1 Acidobacteriota bacterium | reverse complement strand
GCCGATCCTGCCGGCCACGGCGCAGGTCGACCTCGAAGCGGTAGCAGGGCTGATCGATGAGCAGACGATCGCGATCCTCGGCTCGGCTTCGAACTACGGTTACGGCACGATCGACGACATTGCCGCACTCGGACAGCTGGCGCTCTCGCGGGGTGTCGGCCTCCATGTCGATGGCTGCCTTGGCGGGTTCATCCTTCCGTTCGGTGAGCAGCTCGGGTTCCCGATCCCGCAGTTCGACTTCCGGGTCCCCGGCGTCACCACGATCTCCGCCGACACCCACAAGTATGGCTACGCGCTGAAGGGCACCTCGCTGCTGCTGTTCAGGGACCGGGCGTTGCGCAACAGCGAGTACTTCTTCCAGACGGCGTGGTCGGGCGGCAAGTACTGCTCGCCGGGCATCGACGGCTCACGCTCCAGCGGGCTGCTCGCGGCCACGTGGGCGGGGATGGTGGCCACGGGCCGGGACGGGTATCTGCGTTTCGCCCAGGACATCTTCGACACGTCGTACGCCATGCAGGATGCGGTGCGCAGCCACCCAGATCTGCGACTGATCGGCGAGCCGAGCTTTCTGTTCGCGTTCACCTCCGACGACTTCGACATCTATCACGTCAACGATGCGCTGCGGGCCAAAGGATGGCGGATGAACGGCCTGCAGTACCCGAACGCAATCCATATGGCGGTCACCAGACCCCAGACCCAATCCGGCGTCGTCCAGATGTGGGTCGCGGACCTCGATGCCGCGGTTCAGTACGCGCGAGCCAATCGTGACGCCCCGCCCGAGAGCGGTGCGATCTACGGCAGCGTGCCCGGTGGGCTGACCGCCGAGGCTGACGAGTTCATCCGGGCCGTGATGAGCGACATGATGGATCAGCAGCAGAGCCTGCCCCCGGCATAGAGCTGGATCGGACGCGAGTCTTCCTTCAAACGGGAGCAGCTAACCCGGGAGTTCCTCAAAGTCCTGCGCAGGTGCCGCCGTCCTGCCTTCACGCGGCCCCGAGCCACAGCCCCGGTCGCGCAACACCTGACCATCCGGCTCACCCAGGACTTCGACTTGTTCACCCGCTGGGAGCCATCAACGTGCCCACAGCCAGGGACGCACTCGAGATCGCGGCCCATGAACAGGACTGGTCCATCAAGCGCATCCGAGACGAGGCAAGGCGGCTCTGCCCCCATTGCCACTTACGAGCCGTCTGCCCATTACCCGCTTCGGACATTTGCACTGCTCAAAGCCCTGCAGACACTCAAGTTATGCCCGGAGCCAGATGTCGAAGGTGTGTGTCCCTGGTGGGCAAGTCCCCCTCCGGACACTTCTCTTGACGTCAAGATACCTCTCTGAGCAGCGGAAACTTGGTTCCGAGAGCGTGGCGTATTTCGCCATGATGACGTTCAAACCACCACACCGCGAAGGCCTACAACGCCATTGAATCCATGGCGGATCGGGGTCAACCGTAGAGCTCACGCCATCGGCCCACGAGCAGCGCCGCGGCGACCTCTCGCTCATAGATGCTGGCGGCGAGCCATGCCCGCGACAGAACGTCAGGGTCGCCCATCTCGAGCCGGCCGTAACCGGGCATGGAAGCTTCGGCGCGCCTGTCCAGCGTCACGTGATGTCGACCTCAGGGTGTGCGACTCACAACTGGACCAGCCATGATCCGACGCCCCAGTCGTAATGTCCCGAATCCGGCAAGTGCGGCTAGGCCACCCGGATCAATGCGGTCGTCCCGGAGGTGGGTGCTCCAGCGAGAACTTGTGCTGGGTGCCGGGGCTGAGCTCGATGGTTTCGTCCTGGACGAGGACCTTGATGGGCGGTGCGCCACCGGGTCGCGACCGAACCTCCATGTGGTCCACGGCGAGCGCGACGTCAACCCGGTGACCCCGATAGTGCACGCTGAACTTCAGCTCTTTGACCTCCGGCGGCAGAGTCGGATCGAACCGGAGCACCTCCCCGCGCGCCTGCATACCGGTCAGGCAGCGCAGCACGATGTCGACCGTTCCGGCCATCGCCCCGAGGTGGATGCCCTCGGCGGTCGTCCCGCCCTGCACGTCGGCGACGTCGCTCTCCAGCGCCCCCAGCAGGAACTGCCAGGCCTGCTCGGGCTCGTGGCGGGCGAGCACCCAGGCGCTCACAACCCCGCTCAGCGTCGAGCCGTGCGAGGTGTGCTCCAGGTGGTAGGTGACCGTCCGGTCCAGCTGGTCGTCGCTCACGTCGTAGCCGAGATCCCCGAGCAGCTGGCGTAGCTCGTCGCGCGAGAGCAGGAACAGCAGCATCAGTACGTCGGCCTGCTTGGCCAGCTTGTAGTTGTTGGGGCTGTCGCCCTCGGCTTCCAGCAGTCGATCCAGGCGCTGGATATTGCCGTACTTCTCCCGATAGCCCTCCCAGTCGAACTCGCTCAGCTCCTCATAGCCCTCGAACTGTGTGAGCACCCCGTCGGAGTGGAACACGACCCTCATCTTGCGGGTGATGTCGAGCCAGCGCTCCAGCTCGGTATCGCGGATCGTCAGCTCGTCGACCAGTTCCTGCCGGTAGTGCGGGGGGAGCTGTTCAAGCGCATCGAGGGCCCGTTGCAGCACCCAGACCGCCATCACGTTGGTGTAGGTGTTGTTGTTCAGGCCGGGCTGGTCGGAGTCCGGGTAGGCCTCGTGGTACTCGTCGGGCCCCATCACGCCAAGGATCTCGTAGCGTTCCTGCTCCTGGTTCCAGGTGGTGATGCTCGCCCAGAAGCGCGCGATCTCAACCAGCATCTCGGTGCCGGTGAAACGCAGGAACTCCATGCTGCCGGTCACCTGATAGTGCTGCCAGACGTTGTAGGCGATCGCGATGTTGACGTGCCGC
>JADGOB010000355.1 GCA_017883185.1 Acidobacteriota bacterium | reverse complement strand
TCGGCGTGCTCGCCTTCGCTCTGGTCTGGCGGTTCGTGCCGCGGCTCGAAACCACGTCGCAGAAGTTCGACATTCTGGGCGTCATCGCGTGGGGAGCCGGGCTCTTCCTGGTGATCTTCGGGGTTCAGCAGGGCGAGACCTACCACTGGGGCCAGATCGTGGGGCCGATCACCGTGCCGGCCGTGATCGTCGCCGGTCTCATCGTTCTCGCCGGTTTCGTCCTGTGGCAGCACGTGCAGAAGTCTGACGCGCCGCTCTTGCCGCTGAAGCTGTTTCGTGACCGCAACTTCTCCCTCGCCAACACAGCGATCATTGGTGCCGGATTCGCCATCAACGCCATCCCATTCCCGCTCCTTCTCTGGGCCCAGATCGCAGAGGGCTTCACGCCCTTCCAGTCAGCTCTGCTGGCCTCCCCGATGGCCGTGTTCACGATCATCCTTGCCCCCCTCGTCGGACGTGCGCTCAACCACGCCAACCCGCGCGGGATCGCCGCCTTCGGGTTCGCGGCCTTCGCCGGCGCGATCTTGTGGGCCTCGGCCCTCATCACCTCTCAGGCTGCGTGGGGATGGGTCCTGCTGCCTGTCTCGCTGCTGGGTATCGCCAGCGCGTCCGTGTGGAGCCCCCTGTCCGTGGCCGCAGCGAGAGACCTCCCGCTGGAACTCGCGGGCGCCGGATCGGGCGTCTACAACAGCATGCGCCAGATCGGAGGCGTCCTCGGCGCGGCCGGGATAGCAGCGCTCATGCAGGCGCGGCTCGCCGTGAACCTGCCAGGCGCATCCGCCACCGGGACATCCATCACCCTCGGCGCGGTGCCACCGGCGATGCGAGCTGCGTTCAGCACCGCGATGGGACAGGCACTTCTGCTGCCCGGCATCGTCGTCGCCATGACGGGTCTCTCAGTACTATTCCTGACCCCACACAAAACCGGCGACCTGCAAGAGCAGCTGACGGCCAAGCAGGTCAGCGCCAGCGACAGGGATTCGTAGCAGTCAGCGCTACCGACCACACTCTCGTTGGCGAAGAGCCGAGATTCCTTGAAGGATCACACGGTGACCGCGCCTTCGTCATGAGCGACGAACGAAATCACCGAGCGTTACACCCCTCTGAAGACTCAACAGGCACCTATTGCGGTCCTCACTGGAGGAGAGCTTGTGTGCCAAGGACTACTGCAAGGGCAAGGCGCTCGGCATCGTCCGTGCCGGGCTCAGCGGTGTAGACGAGGATGCGCAGATCGTCCCCGGCAACGAGGAGTGCGTCGCAGTCGAGCTCGATGGGGCCGACGGTGGGATGGTCAATGATCTTGTGCTTCGACGTATCTCTCAGGTCGACCGAGAAATCGGACTCCCAGAGTTCAACGAAGCGAGGGCTTTGAGCCGCGAGGTCGCTAATGAGGTGCCGCAGGGACCGGTCCGCGGGATACCGAGATGCCGTCATCCGCAGATCCGCGACGATCTGAGTTTCGAAGTCCGCCTGCTCGTCGGGCGTGTGCCTCGCCCGCGACCCGGGACCGACGAGGTGGCGCCAGATGGTGTTGCGCTCGATCCCTTTCTGCCCGGAAGTGTCGCCCATGAGCGCGACGTACGGCGCGTTCGCGACGATGAGCGTGTTGGTCGCATCGAAGACGGCGACGGGCGTGTTCGCAAGCCGATCGAGCAGCCGCTGCACACTGGGCGCTATGCGTGTAGGCACGAGATCCACACCCGGAGCGGCGTGCCCGGCGAGTCGGAAGAACAGGTCGCGCTCGGCATCGGGCAGGCGCAGCGCTCTGGCGAGCGACTCCACGACCTGCGCAGAGGGCGACGTCGCGCGGCCTTGCTCGATGCGGGTCAGATAGTCGGTCGAGATCCCGGCTAGTCCCGCGAGTTCCTCACGCCGAAGACCGGATGCCCGGCGCCGGTTACCCGCGGGCACCCCCACATCTTCGGGCGTCACCCGGTCACGCCACCGGCGCACGGTCCTGCCGAACTCCCACGATTCCATGCACCGAGTGTGCGCGTCCCGCGCCGCGTTGTCCTAGCCCTGGTAGTCCTACGACAAGCGGACGAATGGCTACCGTCGCCAGACCCGCGGATGCTCGGAGCATGACAACTCACACGAGAGCCTGGATCATCACAGGACCCACCTCCGGCATCGGCTACCGCACCGCACTCGAGCTCGCGAAGCACGGGACCGTTGTCCTGGTTGGGCGCAGTGCATGCAAACTCGACGCCGTTCGCACCGAAATCGAGTCGATGGGCGGTCACGCGGTCACCGTCGTCGCGGATCTCTCCGACATCATGAGCGCCCGCAGCGCCGCCGCACAGATCGCCGCCCTCGACCTGCCGATAGGTGGTCTCCTGAACAGCGCGGGTATCTTCCCATCGCGCCCCTCGACGACGGCTCAGGGCTGGGATAACGCGTTCGCCACAAACCACCTTGGACCGTTCGCGCTCACCGAGGCACTACTGCCGACGCTCCCCGACGGCGCGCACGTCGCGTTCATCGTTTCGGCAGTCGAGGATCCCGAACGCAAAATCGCCGTACAGGCGGGCTTCCGCGGCGGCCGCTACATCTCCGCCGCAGCGAGCGCTCGAGGAGAGTGGCTCTCCCCCGGCGGCTCCAAGCTGCCCGGCGGCGATGCCTACGCCACCACGAAGCAGAGCCCCCTCGCCACCGCACTTGCCTTCGCGCGCGACTACCCCCGACTTCGATTCAACGCCATCGAACCCGGCGTCAATCCCGGCTCCAACCTCGGACGCGACATGCATCCGGCGCTCGTCGCCGTCAGCAAGGTGCTCGCACCGGTCATGCAACTGATGCCGCACTACACCACCCCGAAGAGGGCCGCGAAGGTGATCAC
>JADGOB010000354.1 GCA_017883185.1 Acidobacteriota bacterium | reverse complement strand
TTAAGGCGCTCTTCGGCGCCTCAGGCTTGGCCGTGCCGGCGGGGACCGGCGTCTTCGGTTTCTGCGCCGCGACAGCGGCCGACAGGGCCACCAGCAGGATGATGAGTGCGCACGAAATTCGTTTCACAACGTCCTCTCTTCTCCGGTGAGCGTGCCAGGGGCGAGCGTCGCCAGATGGTCCATTCCGCGATGGGCTGTTCAACGGACCGCCCGGGCGAGGCGTTCCAGATCCGCGGCCGCGGCGTTCACGAGCGCGGTCTCGCGTTCGAGCACCTTCGCCGCGCGTGCGATCTCGGCCTCGGCGTCCTTGTACTGCCGCTGTTCGATGCCTTCGCGCACGCCGGGCAGCGTCTTGACGTCGTACCCGGTGTAGAAGCCTGGCGCGTACAGGAGGTGCCGATACCACTCCCGGTGGGGGAGACCGGCCGGGTCCAGCAGCTGCCGCTCGCTCTGCATCAGCTTCGCGTTCACGGCACGAACGGTCGCGGTGTTGGCGGCGAGCCGCGCGGAGGCATTCGACAGAGCCTTCTGGTATCTCCCCGCGGCTGTGGTCAGCGCGGTCGACGCGTTCTGGAGGGGTGCGAAGTTCAGGGCGGGCGGGACCGCCTCGGCGACCGGCGCGACGAGCGGCCGGCGCGGGTCGTTGGTCGCTGCGAACACGCCGTCTTCGATCTGCCGGTTGTGCTCTCGGACCTCGTCCTGCCGGCGCTTCAGCAGCGCCTGCACGTCGTCGACGTACTCCTTGACCGTTTCGGCCAGCCGCGCGAGGTCGAACGGGAGGACGTCCGCGTCGGCCAGGCGGATGACGGCCGTGCCGACCGTCTGCGCAGCCAGCCGGCCGTAGACGAAGTCGGTGTCCTCGAAGTGCGTGTAGTAGTAGAAGTCGTCGTAGATCGAGTGGTAGATACCGCTGTCGTCCTCGCCGCCGTAGCCGAGGCTCAGCGTTGCGACGCCGCAGTGCTGGAGGAACGGGGTGAAGTCCGAGCCTGATCCGAGAGCGCCGATCCGTAGGTCGCCGCGCGTGCGCGCCTCATTGCGCTCCTCGGGCGTGCCTTGTGCAATCGTCGCCGCCTGCAGCCGCTTCCACGCGCTGACCTTCGCCTCGGGGTCCTCCACTGACCTGGCGACGCCGTTGATGAACGGCTCTAGCGTATGCGACCCGGCCATGCCGAGGTAGCCGCGGCCGTTGCTGTCGGTGTTGATGTAGACGGCCGCGTGCGCCTCGAGCTCGGTACCGTGCGTCTCCACCCATTCGGTCGAGCCGAGGAGTGCGGGCTCCTCACCGTCCCAGGCCGCGTAGATGATCGTCCGCTTCGGCTGCCACCCCTGTTTGCGCAGTTCGCCGAGCGCGCGCGCCTCCTCGAGTTCCGCCGACATGCCGCTGACCGGGTCGCCCGCGCCGTTCACCCAGGCGTCGTGATGATTGCCCCGGATGATCCACTCATCGGGGTAGGTGGAACCCGGCAGCCGGGCGATGACGTCGTAGAGGGGCTTGATGTCCCAGTTGAACGCGAGTTTCAGGTGGACGGTGGCCGGTCCAGGCCCGATGTGATACGCGATGGGAAGCGCGCCCCGCCAGGCCGCCGGCGCCAGCGGGCCCTGCAGCGCGGCGAGCAGCGGCTGTGCATCGCCGTAGGAAATCGGCAACACGGGGATCCGCGTGATCGTCTGCGCATCAGAGATTGCCAGCCGCTTGGCGTCCGGCGTCGCGCCGACACCCGGCGTGAGCGGGTCGCCCGGGTAGACCGGCATGTCCATGACGCTGCCGCGCTGCACGCCTTCGCGGGGCCTCATCGGCCCCGCCGGGAACACCTCGCCCCCGAAGTACCCGTCGTCGCGCGGATCGGAGTAGATCAAGCAGCCGACGGCCCCGTGTTCGGCGGCGACCTTCGGCTTGATGCCGCGCCACGATGCGCCGTAGCGCGCGATCGCGATCGCGCCCTTCACCGAGACGCCGAGGCGCTCGAGTTGCTCGTAGTCCACGGGCCGGCCGTAGTTCACGTAGACGAGGGGCGCTGTGACATCGCCGTCGCTCGAATACGCATTGTAGGAGGGAAGCTGCTCGGCCTTCTGCCCGGACGTGGGGTCGACTGTCACGGCCGGTTCCTCGAGTGTCGCGACGAACCGGGTGGGCGTCACCATCTCGAGCAGGCGTATCTTCGGCGTTGGGAACAGGACGTCGAAGCGTTCGATCTTCGCGTCCCAGCCCCATTCCTTGAACCGCGCCAGCATCCAGTCGGCGTTGTCCTTGTCGTAGGGCGAACCGACGTGGTGCGGCCGGGCGCTCATGCGTTCGTCGTACGCACGGATGTTGGCCGGCGCCGGCAGCTCACGAAACGCCGTTTCCCACCGATCAGCGGCCGCCACGGCGGCCTGCGGGGACTGGGCACTGGGCCTCGACGCGGGTACCACGAACGCGGCGATCGCGACCGCGACAAAGAATCGACCGTGTTGACGAATCGTCATGGATGTCCTTTCCGGTGTATTCTCCTGTCCGGACGGGCTGTTGGCAAGCGTCCTGAATCGCCAGGAGACCAGGGCGGGCACGGTCGCCTGGCTGGGCGGCAGGCTGACGTGGTCCAGACTGGCGCCAAGGGCGACCCGCCACGGCTCACTGTCCAGCGTGTGGTATCCTGCGGCATTCCCCCGTGAACCCGCGCCCGGACGTTGTTCATTGGCTGTAATCCAGAGACCCAGAGAGACGACTGTGACCGATACCAAGATCACGCTGCCTGAAAACGAGATCCCCACGCACTTCTATAACATCGTGCCTGACCTGCCGACGCCGCTGCCGCCACCGCTCCACCCGGTGACACGCGAACCAATCGGCCCGGAGGCGCTCGCGCC
>JADGOB010000010.1 GCA_017883185.1 Acidobacteriota bacterium | reverse complement strand
CTCACCAGCCAGCAGTCGGTCGCGCAATCCCGCGAGGTATCCGGGCTCGCCATGGCGGGTGTGCGCGGCGCGATCCACCGTCACCCCGCGCGTCACGTCGAGGAACACGTCGTAGACGGCCGACGCCTCGCCCGGGAACTGCTTCGCGTATGCGGACACGAACGCAATCGCCGGCCAGCTGCCCCAGGTGAACGAACGGTGCATCACGTCGAACATCTTGAGATAGATGTTCTCCGCTGCCGAGACCACGGCCTGCGGCCCGAGCCGATGAAGCTCGGCAACCTGATCCGGCTGAAGGAACGCTTCGTAGAAGGCCGCCTCGCGATAGGCGTTCTTCAACCGCTCGTCGCTGGCTAGCCGGTAGAAGAGCGTCGCGATCACGCCCTCGCTGGCCATCATCTGCGACGCGTTCTCGAGTGCCCCGCCCGGCTCCGGAGGCATGACGTCGCGGTACATGCGCGCCTCGAACGCGGGACGGTCCTCACCCATGAGGCTGGGGGGCAGGCCGACCTGGCCCGGCCCACGCTTCGCACTTCGCCGCAGCAGGACGATGGGAACGGGGTCGGAAGACGAAGCCGCGGGAGGACCGGCGGCCGACCAGTCAGGTTGAACGAGGCTGCAGAACAGACCAATGCAAACCAGGAGTATTCGATGGCTCACGGAGAGTTAGACGTGCGGGACCGCCGATGGGTTCTCGGACGGCCCCGCGCTCGTGCCGCCCTATCTTCGCCCGCGCGGATCAACGGGTGTCGGCGGAAATCGGCGCCCGTGCTAGGATGCGGGCTTCATGGCATCAGCCGCTCCCAGTCCGTCGCCGGCGCTCCAGCGCGCAGTCCGTCTGCCGCACGCGACGGCGCTGGTGGTCGGCACGATTATCGGGGCGTCGATCTTCGTCCAGCCCTCGGAGATCAGTCGCGCGCTGCCCTCGATCCCCGGCCTCCTGGCGGCATGGACCGTGGCCGGCCTGCTCACCATCGCCGGTTCGCTCATCTGCGCCGAACTCTCATCCGCGTTTCCGCGCACGGGCGGCGTCTATGTGTTTCTGAGCGAAACGCTCTCCCCGGCCGTGGGGTTCCTTTGGGCGTGGGCGATGTTCTGGACGATGCACTCGGGCATCATCGCGGCGATCGCTGTCGTGTTCGGCCGCTATGCCGCGTACTTCGTGCCGCTCTCGCCGGCCGCGCAGCAGGCTGCGGCGGTCGCGGCCATCCTCGTGCTCTCGGCGATCAATTACGTGGGTGTCAGGTTCGGCAGCCGCGTGCAGGCCGGCTTCACGCTGGGCAAGCTCTGTGCGGTCGCGCTGATCATCCTGTTCGGATTCGTTCTCGGAGCGCAGTTGCCGCATTTCGCCGGGAGCCGCACGCCGCCCGACGCGCTTGCGCAGTTTCCGCGGGCGGTGGCGGCGGGACTGTTCGCATTCGGCGGCTGGCACATGGTGACCTATATCGGGGGAGAGACAGTCGAGGCGAAGCGGACCATTCCGAGGGCGCTGATGCTGGGCACCGCGATCGTGACCGTGTGTTACGTGGCGCTGAACACCGTCTACCTGTACATACTCCCGCTCGACCGCGTGATGGAGTCGACCCGCGTGGCTGCCGATGCGGCCGATGCCGTGCTCGGTTACGGCGGCGGGGCTTTGATGTCGGCACTGGTCGTCTTTTCCACGTTTGGCGCGTTGAGCGGCATCGTGCTGCTTGGGCCGCGCGTCTACTTCTCGATGGCGGGCGACAGCCGCGCGCTCGGGTGGCTCGGCGCCGTGCACCCTCGTTTCCAGACGCCGCATCGGGCCATCATGGCTCAGGCCGTATGGGCGTCGGTGCTGGTGGCGACGGGCACCTACACGGCGCTCTTTACCCGCGTCGTCTACACGGAATGGATCTTCTTTGCCGCCATGGCGGTGGGGTTGTTCGTGGCGCGCAGGAGGCCCGACTACAAGCCCACCTACCGCATGCCGGGGTATCCGGTCGCGCCGGCGCTCTTCGCGATCGTGGCGGCCGCGATTGCGATCCACCAGCTCGTGGCCGACCCGGTCGAAGCGTTAATTGGTCTGCTGTTGGTCGCCGCCGGCCTTCCGGCGTACTATCTGTTCAGGCCGCGAACCCGAGTGCAGGAGGATGTTGCATGCCGGTGATCGATTTCCACAACCACTATTACCCCCCAGCCTACCTTGATGCGCTGCGATCGGGAGGCACCAGCGTGACCGTCGGCATCGACAAGGAGGGCAACCCGCTCCTGTACTATCCCGGCGACTACAACGTCGTCGTGCCCGGGCATCGCGACATCGAGTACCGCGAGCAGGTGCTGGCCGAGCACGGTGTCGATCGCCAGGTCGTGACCCTGACGACGCCGGGGACGCACGTGGAGACGCCGGAGCGGGCCGTCGAATTGGCGCGACTCGTGAACGACGAGTTTGCGCAGGCGGTGGCGCGACCGGCCGGCCGATTCTCGGCGCTCGCCACGCTGCCGCTCAACGATCCACTCGCGTCGGCGAAGGAGCTGGAGCGGGCCATGAAGAAGCTGGGGTTGCCCGGTGCGATGCTGTTCAGTAACGTGAATGGCGTGCCGCTAGCCGACCGCCGGTTCTGGCCGCTGTACGAGGTCGCCAACGACATGGGAGCCGTCTTCTTCATCCACCCGAATCACCCGATCAGTGTGGAGGCGATGACGGAATTCTGGCTGATGCCGCTGGTCGGATTCCTCATGGATACGACGCTGGCGGCGGCGCATCTGGTGTTTGCCGGTGTGCCCGAGCGGTTCCCGCGCATCAGATGGGTGCTCGGTCACCTCGGTGGCGCGATTCCGTATCTGGCCGAGCGGCTCGACCGCGGGTTCCGGGCGTTCCGCGAATGCCGCGAGCACATCACAAGGCCGCCAAGCGAGTATCTCAAGGCGTTCTACTTCGACACGGTGAACTTCGACCCCGACGCCCAGAAGATGGCGATCGCCTTTGCCGGTGCGGACCATATCCTGGCCGGCAGCGACTACCCGCATCAGATTGGCAGCATTCCGCTCATGCTCGAGAGCATCCGCTCACTCGAGATCGACGATACCGCCAAGGCCGGCATTCTCGGTGGTAACGCGGCGACGTTGCTCGGCATCCGGGATCTGGAGGCGTCGGCCGGTGTGCACGCGCGGCCACAAAGTGGCCGCGCCTAAGACAGATTCCAGACCCCACGTCGGTTCGAGAACTCCTAAACAACGCGCGCGAAGTCTACGTGCTGGTGATCAGTCCTCCACTTCACTGACCCGGATTGGACTGTTTGCGCATTTCCTTGACCACGAAGTACGTGCCAGCCAGGCCGGCCGCGGTGCCGAGGATCATCATCACCATCATTCCCTTCCCGCCGCCGCCGCCGCCGCCCGTCATCCGCGCGCCTGTCGCCGCGCTCGCCTGTCTCCGCACGGCCTTTGCGGCCGGATTGGCCTTCTGAGCCGCAACGGCGTCAGCCACGGCACGGTCCATGGAGGCGCGCAGGCTCGGTGCGGGTGTCGGGCCGTCCGCCGCACGCGCGGTGATCGGCGCGGCGGCAAGCAGCAGGGATGCCATCAACGTCGTCGAGACGATCTTTCTCAACGTCATAATCGGTCTCCTGGTGGTGCCCACTCCGGCTGCGCGAACGCCAGGCACGGACACCGGGAGGGCCGGGCGCTCGGTGGGGCAAGCCGTCGTTTGGTTTTGGGTAGCCTCATTACCTAACGCGGCAACCGCGAGGAAACAGGGTCAGAGAGGCGGGAGTCCGGCGATTTGACGGTCTTTCTCGGAATTCGCTATTCTGCTGCACATGCCCGACAATCTGGGACCGCCATCCGACGTCACCGATTTGCTCCGGCGTTGGCGTGGAGGCGATCGGGAGGCACTCGAGCGATTGATGCCGCTCGTCTATCAGGAACTGCACCGCATCGCGTCCAGGTACCTGAGCCACGAGCGGCCGGACCACACGCTCGAAAGCACGGCGCTCGTACACGAGGCCTACGTCAAGCTGGTGGATCAGCGCCGCGTCGACTGGCAGAGTCGCGCGCAGTTCTTCGGCCTCGCGGCCCAGGCCATGCGCCGAATTCTGGTCGATCACGCGCGCGCCCGGGGTCGATCGAAGCGGGGCGCGTCGGCGCCACGCGTCGCGCTCGATGCCGTCGAGCCCGCTGCGGCCGAGGCGGATGTCCACCCGGCGGACGCGATTGACCTGGACCGCGCGTTAGAGAAATTGGAGACCTTTGATCCGGGACAGGCGCGGATTGTCGAGTTGCGGTTCTTCGGTGGGCTGACCGTCGAGGAGACGGCCAACGTCATGGGCACGTCTCCGAGCACCGTGAAGCGGGAATGGACGCTCGCCAGGGCGTGGCTGTATCGGGAACTCGAGGGCCGACCCACGTCCCTGGACGGCCCTGCTCTGACGGACGGCAAGGCGTCGTAGGTGACGATGGCTGAAGTGCCGATGAGCGACGCGCGCTGGCTGCGCATCAAGGACCTGTTCGACGCGGCCCTCGAGGTCGGTCGCGAGGCGCTGCCGGCCTGGCTCGACGATCGTTGCGGCCACGACGCCGACCTTCGACACGAGTTGGAAACCCTGATCGCGTCGCACGACCGCGCAGGCGCGTTCATCGAGGCTCCCGCCATGGCCACAGCAGGGGCGGCTGACGCCATCGTCAGCGCCACCGCATCGCGAGCCCTCCCCCCCATGATCGGCCGGCGCCTCGGTTCGTATCGCATCACCGGCGAACTCGGCCGTGGGGGCATGGGCGTCGTGTACCTCGCCGAGCGAGACGACGAGACGTTCCGCAAGCAGGTGGCCATCAAGGTGCTGGGCGGCGGCGTCCATCCGGCCCTCGCTGAGCGCTTCGATGCGGAGCGGCGCATCCTGGCCTCCCTCGAACACCCGAACATTGCGCGCCTGCTCGACGCGGGTCGGGATGACTTTGGAACGCCTTTCGTCGTGATGGAGTACGTCGAAGGCGTCAAGATCGACGCCTACGCTCGCGGGCACCGGCTCTCCACCCGGCATCGCCTCGAGTTGTTCTGCACCGTCTGCGACGCGGTGCAGTACTCGCACCAGCGTCTCGTCGTACATCGAGACATCAAGCCGGGCAACATCCTCGTGACCCCGGAGGGCGTACCGAAACTGCTCGACTTTGGCATCGCCAAGCTGCTCGATCCCCTGGTGGCCGATGCGCAGAGGACCCAGACCGAGTTCCGGGCCCTGACGCCGGAGAGCGCGAGCCCGGAGCAGGTGCGCGGTGAGCCTGTCACCGTCGCCAGTGACGTCTATTCGCTCGGGGTGCTGCTCTACCGACTCCTGACGGACCGGTCCCCGTATCGGCGGACGCCGACAACCGACGTCGAGATCGTGCGTGCGGTGTGCGAGGAGATCCCCGCGAAACCCAGCGACGCCGTGGCAGCCGGCAGGGCTGACGGCGGAGCGGACAGTGAGCCGGCGGGGAGCGTGCCGTCCCCGGCACTCTCGACCGCGTCGCGGCGCGAGCTTGCGGGCGATCTCGACCTCATCACGATCAAGGCGCTCAGGAAGGAACCGGAACGCCGCTACGCGTCGGTCGAGCGGTTGGCCGACGATGTGCGGCGGTACCTCAGGGGCGACCCGGTCGAGGCGGCTCCGGATTCATGGCGCTACCGCGCGGGTAAGTTCATCCGGCGTCACCCTGCCGGCCTCGCCGCCTCCGCGGCCCTGTTGGTGACGATGATCGCCGGCGCCGGCGCCACCTTGTGGGAAGCGCGGGCGGCACGCATCGAGCGGGCGCGCGCGGAGCGGCGCTTCAGCGACGTGCGCAGCCTGGCGAAATCGGTGATCTTCGAGCTGCACGATGCCATCGCCCCGCTGCCCGGATCGACCGCCGCACGCGAACTGCTCGTCCGTCGGGCCCTGTCGTATCTGGACGGCCTGGCGGCAGAGGCAGGGAGCGACGTCTCGCTTCAGCGAGAGCTTGCCGAGGCCTACGCGCGCATGGGTGAGGTGCAAGGCGGCGTCGGCAGGGCCAACCTCGGCCTCGCGACGGCCTCGCTTGACAGCTACCGCAAGTCGCTCGCGCTTTGTGAGCACATCGCGACTCTCATGCCCTCCGACCCCAGCGCGCTCGGCGCGGTAGCACGGGCCCACGTGCCGGTTGGGGCCCTGCTCGATCGGATGGGCGAGGGCAAGGCGAGCCTCGAGCATTTCCAGAAGGCCGTCGCCATTCACGAGCGGTTGCTCGCGTCACGACCGGGTGACGCACAGCTCCAGGTGGCGCTCGCTGCCAGCTACCAGGGCATGGGCGACACGCTGGCGACGCTCGAGGACTGGCCACGGGTGCTGGGTCTGCGACAGCGGGCGCTGCCCCTCTTCCGCCAGGCGGCTCAGCGTGCGCCCCAGTCCGGCGAGCTTCAGCGGTCGCTGGCCCTCGCCAACAAACGCCTGGGGGCGATCGAGGCCAGGCTGAAGCGCTACCCGGAAGGTCTCGAGGCCTACCGGCAAGCACTCTCGGTTGACGAGGCCAGACTCTCGACCGAACCGCACAACTCGGAAGCTCAATCGGATGTGGCCATCGATGTGAGCGATATCGCCTTCATTCTCTGGAGGAGCGGCGATCGCCGTGTCGCTTTGGAGCAGTATGAGCGAGCGCGCGCGATCCGAGAGGAGCTGGTGCGAGCGGATCCGAACGACACGCGCGCGAGGTTCGCCCTGTCGGCCACGCTGACCCGAACCGGCTTACTGTTCTGGGAGCTGGGTGACGCGGCGCAAGCCCTCGCGCGTCACCGCCAGGCCCTGGGACTCCTGGAACGCCTCACCAAGGGCAATCCCACGGACACGCAGATGGAGCAGGCGCTCGCCGATTCCCTCGCGACAATCGGGGTGGGGTACGCCGAGTTGGACAAGCAGGGGAAGATGGCGGGCGCGTGCCGAGAGGCCATACCGTTCCTGGCGCGAAGTCTCACGGTGTTCCGCGATCTCGCCAAGCGAGGCCTGGCCCGCGGCAGCGCGGGGACAGTGGCGCGCGTGGAAACCGATCTCGCGCGTTGCAGTCCGACGACGCGCTGAACAGGCCCACCTGCGGTTCGGCGGTCTCGCCCGCGACGCGCACGCGGGTTCTCTTCGAGCGTGCTGTGCCCGTCCACGCGAGTGGCTCTGAAGACAGGAACCAGTCCGATTACGATTTCAGTCCATCGGCATGGGAAGAGCTTCCGATGCCACACGTCGAGCGGAATCGCCCTGAGAGACGACGACGCTCCCGCACGCCGTGCCGTGCCCCTACGACTGGCACCACCGCATTTCACACTGTCCGGGCGTGACACTGGCCGTCCCACAACCGGCCAAACGCCCGCTACGTCTCAGTCATTCCCTCGGGAAAAATGCCGGCCTTTCGTCGTGTGTCTCCCAGATGCAGTGGCACGCATCTTGGATTAGCGGTCAGCCTCGCTTCTCACTCCACTGGAGGACACAGAATGAGCGCGTTGCTTCGCGATGTGCGCTATGCGGCCCGGGCGCTCCGTGCCAGCACCGGCTTCAGTATCGCCGCGGTTCTCACCATCGCCGTTGGCGTCGGGGCGACCGCGGCCATCTTCTCGATCGTCAACGCCGTGCTCCTGCGGCCTCTTCCGTTCCCCAATTCGGATCGCCTTGTGGCGGTTGGCGCCGTGCGGCGCGATGCGCCCGGCCGGCTCCGCACCGTGTCGCTCGAGGAACTGCGTGACTGGCAGCGACAGAGCCAGACCGTTGCGGTGTTTGCCGGGTGGCGCGACTGGGGGATGACGCGTCACGACGGCGCGAACATGGAAAGCGCCTACGGCGCGATCGTGACGCCCGAGCTGTTTCAGGTGCTGCCGGCCACGCCGGTACTCGGACGGTTGTTCAGGTCCGAAGACGACAGGCCGGGGCACAACCGCCTGATTCTCCTCGCTCACGACTATTGGCGCCAGCGGTTCGGTTCCGACGCCGGCGTTGTCGGCAAGACGATGGTCCTGGAGCGGGGCGAGAAGGCCACCTATACGATCATCGGCGTATTGCCGCGCGAGTTCGGCCAGCTCCCGTCGTTCGAGGACATGAAGGTGTTCGCGCTCTCGTCGATCGACCCGGACGCGGCGACCGGGCGTGACCTGCGGAACCGGCGGGTGTTCGGCCGTCTGCGCGCAGGCGTGTCGATCAAGGAAGCGGGCGCCGAGATGCGCGTGATTGCCGCACGACTGGACCGGCAGTATCCGGACACCAACAGTCGGTGGGACGCGTCCGTCGAGCCGCTGATCGATCACGAGGTCGGCCCGATGGCTGACACGCTTCGCGCGTTCTTTGCGGCGGTCGGCTTCGTCCTCCTGATCGCGTGCGCGAACGTGGCGGCGCTGCAACTCGCGCGCGCGATGGCGCGCCGGCGCGAATTCTCGATCCGGAAGGCGCTCGGAGGCAGCCAGCTGGCCGTCGTCCGAGCGCTCATGGTCGAAAGCGCGCTCCTGTCGCTCATCGGCGGTGTCTGCGGCCTGATTGGCGCACGATGGCTCGTTGACCTGGTGCTCACCGCCGGCCCGGCGATCCCCCGCATCGACGCGCTGCAGTTCGACGCGGTCGTCTTTGCCTTCGCCTTCGGCGTGTGCCTCGCCGCGGGACTCATGCTCGCAGTGCCGGCATCGCTGCTCATCGCCCGGCTGGATCCCGCGCAGACGCTGAAGGAGGAATCGGGCCACGTCGCCAACGCCCCGGCGCTTCGCGCGCGCATGGCGTTCGTCGGCGGGCAGCTGGCGCTCGCCGTCATGCTCCTCGCCGGGGCCGTCGTCGCAGGCCAGACATTCGTCGGTCAGCTGACGCTTCGTCCCGGTTTCGATCCCGCAGGCGTCGCCTCGCTCCAGATGTCCGTGCCGCTGGACAAGTACCCGCAAGGCCCGCAGGTGGCGGCGCTGTACGCGCGGCTGCTCGAGGAGATCCGCGCGGTGCCGGGCGTGCGAGCGGCGAGCGCGGCGTCGGCCGTGCCGTTATCTGGAGAAGGAGCCGAGCCGGTTGAATTCACCATCGACGAGCATGCGTCCGGCGCGACGCCGGTCACGGCGAACTCCTTCAACGTTGCGCCCGGCTATTTCCGCACGCTGAAGGTGCCCCTCCGGCGCGGCCGCGACTTCACGGCCGACGATACCGCGGGGGCGCCGGGCGTTGCCATCGTGAACGAGACCTTCGTGCGCCGCCATCTGCCTACCGGGAGCGATCCGCTCCGGGCGCGCATCCGGCTTGCCCGCTTGGGCGATGTCCTCAGCATCGTCGGGGTCGTCGGCGATGTGCTGCAGGAATTCAAGCCGCGAGCGGTTGCGGAGGCGGAGATTTACTGGCCCTACACCCAACGCCCGCGGTGGGCCGCGTTCCTGGTCGTCCGCGGCGACGGCTCCGCGGATGTCATGACCGCCGCGCGTGGGCGCATGCGTGCGGTGGATGCCGACCTGCGGGCAGGCCCGCCGCAGATCCTGAGCGAACGGATCGCGCGGTCCTCGCGCGGGCCGCGCTTCCTGTTGTTGCTGTTCGGCCTGTTCGCCGGCGTCGCCGCGCTGCTGAGCGGCATCGGCGTCTACGGGCTCGTGTCGTACACCTTCGCGCAGCGCACGCGGGAAATCGGAGTGCGAATCAGCCTCGGCGCCGGGCCCGTGCAGGTGTTCCGGCTGGTCGCCGCCAGCGGCTTCACGGCGGTGATGACGGGAAGCGTTGTGGGACTCCTCGCAACGCTGGCACTCACGCGATTGGTCGGGTCCGCGCTGCCCCAGATGGAGCCGTTGCGTCCCGTCGCCGTCCTCATCGCGTGGGTTCTGCTGGTCGTGCTCGGTTGGGTGGCGTGCTACCTGCCCGCCCGGCGTGCTCTGAGGATTGATCCGGTGAATGCGCTCAGGCTTCCCTGATACCGCCTGGCACGACGCCGGAGACCCGGAAACACTGCGCGGAACGGAAAAGGGCGACAGGACAGGTCGATCTTTATCACAGGTGTCATGTTCGCCTTGTCTCTGTGTGAACGTCAGTAGACTTCATCCTCCAAGAAAGGCGAAATGCGGCACCGACGGCCTCGGCCTGACGGGACACCGGAAGCCAGGGATCCCCTGTGCGACGATCTGTGCGATGGGCCGGCTTGGCGGAAGAGGGAGTCAGCTCTGGCCGGCGAGCGCCAGCACTTCGTCGAGGGCCGGGATACCCGCCATCGCCCCGAGCCGCGTGCAGGCAAGCCCCGCGGCCGCGTTCGCCATTCGAAGCGTGCGGTCCAGGTCCCATCCCTCCAGCACGCCGTAGATGAAGCCGGCGCGGAACACGTCGCCCGACCCTGTCGTGTCCACCGCCTTGACCGGGAATCCCGGCGAGAGGACGAAACGGTCGCCGTCGAGGGCAGCGGCGCCCTGCTGGCCAAGCGTGACGACCAGCCACCCGTCGTGACGCCGACGCAACCGGCGCAGCGCCCTCTCGTGGTCGCGTTCCCCGGTCAACTGCTCCGGCAGCCCGTCGGCGAAAATCGGACAGGTCACCGCCATCACGAGCTCGTCGGTGCGGTCGGTCATCCTGTCCAGGTCGCTGGTCACCGGGATCCCGCACCCCCGCGCGTGGCGTGCG
Organism: Acidobacteriota bacterium; assembly: GCA_017883185.1. Classification (GTDB taxonomy): domain Bacteria; phylum Acidobacteriota; class Vicinamibacteria; order Vicinamibacterales; family Fen-181; genus FEN-299. Next base: position 45,423 of record JADGOB010000010.1, on the reverse strand, counting down.
GCCCGAATCGCCGCCTCCTGGTCCACATCGTCCACGTGCAGCACCCGCGCGGACGCGATGGCGTCGAGCGACACGTCTTCTTCCCGCAGGCGCAACGCCTCGTCACGATCCCACAGGACCGCGCGCTCGCCCGTCTGCTCGTCGATGACGATGACGGCAAACTGGTTGCGCCCGTCGCGCACGACGAGCCCGGCGGGATCGAGCCCGTACTGCGGGAGTTCCTCCCGAATCCTCCGCCCGTTGTCGTCCCGGCCGATCGCCCCGACGTACCACGACCTGAGGCCAAAGCGGGCGCACGCCGCCATCGTGGTCGCCGCCTGTCCCCCGCAGCACGAGAGGTGGCGACTGATGCGCATCTTGGAGTGCCAGCCTTCCGGCCGCGGAAACGCCGGGACGACGGTGACGAGGTCGATCGAGTTCGCCCCGATGCCGACCACGTCCCACGCGCGAGGCTGTCTGGATGCCGCTCGATTCACGCGGCAGAGTATAGTCCCTCAGTACTTCGACTCGCAATTACGGCCACGATCGGTTCTCGGCGCTCGTGGCCGGTTGTGCTCGCTCAGCACTGAGTCCTGAGGGCACAAATACGTCGCCGTATTTGTGCATCGAAGGACTTAGGCGCGCGGGTACCCTACTGCAGCGGGGACGGGATCTCCGGCGTCGGCACGATCACGCGGATGAACTGGCCGCGTTGCAGCAGCTCGCGCCCTCGCCCACCCCGGCTCGTCACCTCGTACTTGGTCGTGCTGACGGTCTGCTCCGCGCCCCGGCTGGTCTCGACGGTGAGCAGGTCGCGGTCGCCCTTCGAGGCGAGGAACCCGAGCACCCGGTCCTCGCCCGGCTTCAACTTGATCAGGATGACGCCCTTGCCGGGCCCTGACAGGTAGTTCACCTCCGAGAGCTTGCACAGCATGGCGCGCGCCCGCTCGGTGACCGCGATGATCGTCTCGTCCCCGTGCACGACCGACACGCCCACCACCTCGACACCCTTCGCCGGCCGCGCGTAGCGCCGCCCTGCGCGCGTGCTCGCCTCGACGAACCCGTCGAGGCCGAACCGCAGGCTGAACCCGTCGCTGGTCACGGCCAGCGCGTGAGTCGGGGGCACGTCGCCCTCCTTCGAGGGCGCGATGCCATGCGCCACCCGCGGGTCGAGGCTGATCGCGTTCACCACCTTCTCGCCATCCCGGAACTTGAAGAACCGCTGGATCGGCTCGCCGTAGCCCGTGGACGCCGGCACGTCGATGATCCGCGCGGTGTAGGCGACACCGAAGTTGGTGAAGAACGCCACCGTCGCCCGCGTGCTGCCCGGCAGCACCGCCAGCACCGCGTCGCCCTCCCGCAGGCGGGTCGTGGCGAGGTCGCGCACTTCCTTCTGCCGCTTCACCCACCCGTCGCGCGACACGATGACGACGTTGTCCTCCTCGACGATGAAGTCGTCGGCCGAGTACTCGACCTCCTCGCCGGCCGGTTCGAGCAGGGTGCGGCGCGGGTCGGTCCTGGGGTTGCCGTACTTCCGCTGCAACTCCACGATCTCGTCGCGCACCAGCTTCCACCGCGCCTCGTCGTCGCAGAGCAGCGCGCCAATCTGGCGAACCCGCTTCTGCTTCTCCTCGAGCTCCTTGCGGATCACGAGGATCTCGAGCCTGGCCAGCCGGTAGAGCTTCAGCTCGAGGATCGCGTCGGTCTGTTCTTCGTCGAGGCCGAAGCGCTTGATGATCTGGCGCGCCGCATCCTGCTTGCCATCCGACTTCCGGATGATCCGGATGATCTCGTCGAGCGCGTCGAAGACCTTGTCGAACCCCTCGAGCACGTGAATGCGACGGCCGAGCGCCGCCAGCTCGTGCTCGAGCCGCTTGGTCACCACTTCCAGGCGGAAATGGAGGAAGTGCCAGAGTATCGACTTCAGGTCCAGCCGCTCCGGGCGACAGACCTCCGCGTTCTCGGTCGGAATCAGGCAGGTGAGGTTGACGATGAAATTGGTCTGCAGCGGCGTGTGCTTGTAGAGATACGCCAGCACCATCTTCTCGTCGGCATCGCGTTTGATCTCCAGCGCAATCCGCACATCGTCGGCCGAGAGGTCCTTGACGTCCACAAGCGCGGCCAACTTGCGGCTGACGACCACGTCGGCGATGCGCTCGACCAGTTGCGATTTGTTGACCATGAAAGGGACGCTCGTGATGTAGAGCGTCCTGGTGGCGCGGGTGGTCGGCCCTTCGGTCCACGTGGCGCGCAGCCGGATCGAGCCGCTTCCGGTCCGGTAGATCTCCTTCAACTCGTCGGCCGAGTTCAGCACCTGGCCGCCGGTCGGGAAGTCGGGCCCCTTCACATAGCGGCACAACTGGACGATGCTCAGGTCCGGGTTGTCGAGGAGTTTCACCAGCGCGGTGCACACCTCGTGCAGATTGTGCGGCGGGATGTTGGTGGCCATGCCGACCGCGATGCCGGTGGCGCCGTTCACCAGGAGGTTCGGCAGCCGCGCGGGCAGGACCACCGGCTCCGTCTTCGTCCCGTCGTAGTTGGGGCGAAAGGTCACCGTGTCCTGGTCGATCTCGGACAGCATCTCATCGCTGATCCGGGCCAGCCGGCACTCGGTGTACCGCATCGCCGCGGCGCTGTCGCCATCGAGCGAGCCGAAATTCCCCGAGCCGTCCACCAGCGGGTAGCGCAGCGAGAAAGGCTGCGCCATGCGGACGAGCGTCTCGTAAAGAGCGGCATCGCCGTGGGGATGGTAGTTGCCCATCACATCGCCGACGATCTTCGCGCACTTCCGGTGCTTGGCCGACGAGGTGAGGTTCTGCTGCCACATCGTGAAGAGGATGCGGCGCTGCACCGGCTTGAGCCCGTCGCGCACGTCCGGCAGGGCGCGGGACGTGATGACCGAGAGCGCGTAGTTCAGGTATCGTGACTGTGCCGCCTCGTGGAGCGCGACCACATCCCCGTCACCGCCGCTGGCGGCGGCGCGCGTGGCCAGCGGCGGCCATGTGGGCGCCTGGCCGGCCGGGGCCTTCACATACTCCTCGAGATCGAACAGCGAGCGCGGCGGGGTCTGATCGTCCTTGTCGTTCGACAATCTTCGGATCCTCCAGAACGAATGATACTAGACATCTTCCAGGTCTGGTTCCAGCGACGATTGATGGCGCATGACCACGGCCGTGATTCGCCCGCGACATACAAAACTGTACCATTCGCGGACAGCGCGGGCAGAAACTCAACGGAATCCCGATTTCATCCGATAGGCATCAAGGTTGCGTAGCGTGTAATCTACAAGATGACCATGACTCGACGTCGTCCGGGCCGAACCCGGTTCTCCTGCCTTACGGCGACCTGCCTGCTGGCCCTGCTGGCAGCACACTGCTCGAAGAGCAGTCCGACGTCGCCGAGTGGACCTCCCGCCGCCGGCTCCATCGTGTACTACACCGCGTTGGGCGCCAGCGACGCGATCGGCTACGGCTCGAGCGTCGTCTGCATCCCGTTCGCGGCGGACTGCCAGAACGGCATGGGCTACGTCCAGGTGATCGTGCGCCAACTGCAGGCGCAGGGGTCCACGGTCAATCTCAACAACCTGGGTATTCCTGGCGCCGTGATTGGCCCCGGCATGGAGGCCCTGGCCGCCCAGTACCATCGAACGGTCCTGGGAAACTTCATCGACCAGGAGGTGCCCTTCGTTCCGCGCACCTCCACCCTGGTGACGGTGTTCGCCGGCGGCAACGACGTCAACACCGTGGGCGAGGCCATCAGGAGCGGCGCCGGTGGGAATGACCCGTGGACATTCGTCGATCAGCAGATCAAGGCGTTCGGCGGCGAATACGCGACGCTCATCGCGGGCATCAGGAACCGCGCGCCAGGCGCGCGCCTCGTCGTCGCGAACCTGCCGAACTTCGCCGCGATCCCGATGACCAGCGGCTACACCGTCGAAGAACGGCAGCTGATGCAGAAGATTTCGGTCGGCTTCAGCACGCTAGTGATCAACCCGCTCTCCTCGCAGGGCATCGCCGTGGTGGACCTCCTGTGTAACCAGAGCTTCGCCGACCCGGCGGTCTTTTCTCCCGACGGATTTCACCCGAACGACACCGGCTACGCGATCTTCGCGGCCGAGATGATGAAAGCCATCTCCTCCAGCAGCTTCCCCGCTCCCGCCGGCAGTTGCGCCCAGATGCAGGTGGTGCCGGCCCGATAGCCCGGCGAGGACGCCGGGTCCACGGTCGGTTTGCTGCCCCCTTGGAGACAGGGATATCATGCTGGGCAACATGCCGGTCGACCGCCGTCCGGTTTAAGCGGCCGCGCAAACGGTCGATAATCTGAGAGATGGGGAGAACGTCGGTGCCTGACTGCCTCGGCCGTCGGGCCGGGCAAGCAGAGCCTCGCGTCAGTCAGTCAGGAGGCACCGTGATCGATCTGCAGGCGTTGACCCGCTCTGTGAACACGCTCGAAGCGCTGCCCGCCAGCGTCACCCGCCTCGCCTCGATAGCCGCCAAGGACAGCTGGAACGTTCGGGAAGTCGAGGAGGTGGTATCGCTCGACCAGGCCCTGAGCTTCCGCCTGCTGCGGATGGCGAACTCCGCGGCCAGCGCGAGCCTGATGCCCATCGTGACGATTCGCGATGCGGTGGTCAGGCTCGGTCTCGGATCGCTGCTCTCGCTGGCCACGGCGACGAGCGTGCAGAAAAAGCTGACCAGCGCGATCCCGGAATACGGCTTGAGCGAGGGAGAATTGTGGCGCCACTCGGTGGCGGCAGCCCTGGCCGCGGAATCCGCGGCGGCCTTCTGCGACGTCGAACTCCCTCCCGAGACCTTCGCGTCTGCCCTGCTCCACGACATCGGGAAGCTGGTCCTCTTGCGCGAACTGGCGCCCGATGTCCTCAGCGTCCTGGCGCTGGCCCGCGAGCAGGGGCACCTGTCGAGCCTGAAGGCCGAGTCGAAAATCCTCGGCGTCCACCACGGCGAACTGGGCGGCCTGATCGCCCAGCACTGGGGTCTTCCCGAGCGCCTGGTTTGCGGGATCATTCACCATCACACTCCCGACGACGCCCAAGACATCATTGCCGACGTGGTGCACGTGGCCAACCTGGCCGCCAAGCAGGTAGGCGCCGGGCATTGGGCACTTGAAGAAGACAAGCAGGTGAATGCCGCGTCGGTTTCCCGCCTCAAGATGGGCGACAACGGATTCGACGCCCTCTGTGCGCGGGTCGCCAAGCGCCTCGAGCAGGTGCTGAGCCAATACGGCGCATGACCGCCCGCGATTGACCCTCACGACGCGTGCCGTGGGGTTCCGCGACCGCGGCGGGGACGCTCGTCCTACTGTCGTCGGAATTCGGTGCCGGGTTTCCACTGCGGGTACTTGTCCGCCTGCGCCACCCGGTATCCCATCATCCAGTAGAACTGCAGGTCCTGCACGCCGCCGCTCAAGTCCCAGTCCGGCTTCACCGTGTCGGTCGGCTTGTGGTAGAGGTTCGTGAAGAAGTCCTTCCGTACCTCGGCGCCGAAGTCCGCCGGCTTGCCGATGTAGTCGTCGCCATGATCGGGCTCGAACGCCGGCACGCCGCGGCGCGCGAACGAGAAATGGTCGGAGCGGTAGTACATCCCGCGCTCCGGCTCGGGATCAGGCTTCAGCGTGCGTCCCTGCTCCTTCGCGATCTGCTGCGCGTAGTCGTCAAGATCGGACGTCCCGAGGCCCACCACCGTCAGGTCGCGGGTCTTCCCGTGCACGTTCAGCATCTCGAGGTTGATGACGGCGAGCGTCTTGTCGAGCGGGTAGACCGGGTTCGACGCGTAGTACTCGGACCCGAGCATCAACTGTTCCTCGGCGGTGACCGCGAGGAAGACGATGCTGCGCTTCGGCGGCGTCGGCAGCGCGGCGAACGCGCGCGCCACCTCGAGAAAGCCGGCGACAGCCACCGCGTTGTCCACGGCGCCGTGATACACCGGGTCGCCGTTGAGCGGCGCGCCGATCCCGAAATGGTCCCAGTGCGACGTGTAGAGGACGTACTCGTTCTTCAGCGACGGGTCGCTCCCCTCCACCCTGGCGATCACGTTCCGCGATGCCACGTTGCGGAGCGTGTTCTTCAACACCGTGGACGCCGTGACGCCCAGCGGAACCGGGCGGAACTCGCGCGTGGCCGCCAGCGACTTCAACGCGTCGAAGTCCTTCCCGGCCATCGTGAACAGGGCCCGGGCCTTCTCGATCGGAATCCAGCCCTCGACCGCCGCCCGCGTCATGTTGCCATCCGGCCTCGCAATGTCGAACTGCTCGCCGACCTTCACCTGGACGACGGAGTAGGCATAGCCGGCCGGGCCGGTCTCGTGCACGATGAGCGCACCGGCGGCGCCCAGCTTCTGCGCCATCTCGAACTTGGACGTCCAGCGGCCGTAATACGTCATGGCCGATCCGCCGAACACCCTGGGATCGAGCCTGGCCGCATCGGCAGGATCGGGCACGGGCGGATCGCCGATCAGCACGACCAGTGTCTTACCCTTGAAATCGATCCCCTGGAAGTCGTCCCAGTTGAACTCGGGCGCCTGGACACCGTAGCCGACGAACACCATCTCGGACCGGTCGAGGGTCGCCGACTCGGTCATCCGCTTCGTCCACGCCACGAAATCGTCCTTGAACGCGAGCGTCTGTTTCGTCGCGCCCTTCTGGAAGACCAGCGTGGCCGACGGGTCAGGCGTGATGCCGACGAGCGGCACGTTCTGGAAGTAGCTGCCGTTCGGCATTCCTGGCTTCAGCCCCATCGCCTTCAACTGATCGGCGATATAGGTGACCGTTCGTTCCTCGCCACGGGTGGCCGGCCCCCGTCCCTCGAACTCGTCCGACGACAGCACCTTCGTGTGTCGCAGCACGGCGTCCGCCGCAATCGACGGAAACGCCACGACCGCCGGTCGTGCCGGCTTCAGGGCGTAGAGCACGAACCAGCCGAGCGCCGCGATGACGACCCCCGAGGCGACGAAGACCCCCAGCCTGATTTTCACGGAGCCACCCCTGTCAAAAGAAAGACGACGACTCCCGGACCGGTCCGAGAGGGTTCGACAAACCCCTCCCGGACTGGTTCGGACGAGACGACGGTCGCGTGAGGTGAGCGTCGCCCCGGTCGGGTGGTCACTTCAACATCGCGTCGCGCTTCGCCTTGAACTCGGTTCCCGGCTTCCACTGCGGAAACTTCTCGGCCTGCGCCAGCCGGTAGCCGACCATCCAGTAGTACTGGAGGTCCTGCACGGCGCCGCTCATCTCCCACTCCGGCTTCACCTTGTCGGACGGCTTGTGATAGTCATTCGCCGTGTAGGCGTCCGAGTGCTCCTTGCCCCATCCCGGCGGCTTGCCGATGAAGTCGATGCCGCCACCGCTCGCAAGCGCGGGCACGCCCTGCTGTGCGAACGGGAAGTGGTCGGATCGATAGAAGCCGCCTCGTTCCGGCTCGGGGTCGGCCCGAATCTCACGCCCCTGCTCGGCCGCGACCTTCGTCGCGTAGGCGTCCAGCTCGGAGTTCCCCAGCCCGGTGATGGTGATGTCCTTCGTCTTCCCGTTGACGTTCAGGGCATCCATGTTGATCACGCCGATCGTCTTCGCCAGCGGGTACAGCGGGTTGGCGGCGTAGTAGCCCGAGCCGAGCAATCCCTGCTCTTCCGCCGTCACGGCCAGGAACAGAATCGAACGCTTCGGAGCCACGGGCATCTTCGCGAACGCGCGGCCGAGCTCGATCGTCCCGCCGATGCCCGTCGCGTTGTCCACCGCGCCGTGATACACCTTGTCGCCATTCACCGGCGCGCCGATCCCGAAGTGATCCCAGTGCGATGTGTAGATCACATATTCGTTCTTGAGCACCGGGTCGCTGCCCTCGATCCGGCCCACGACGTTCCTCGAGTCGACCGTGCGGATCGTGTTGCGCAGCGTGACCGAGGCGGTCGTGCCGAGCGGCACCGGCTTGAACGCGGGCGTCGCCGCGTCCTTCTTCGCGGCGTCGAAATCCCTGCCGGCCAGCGCAAACAGCTTTTTCGCCTGGTCGAGCGAGATCCACCCTTCGACCGCCGCGCGGCTCATGTTCCTGTCGGGCGCCACCAGGCTGAACTGCTCGGCAATTTTGCCCTGGACGACGGTAAACGGGTAGCCGGCGGGCCCCGTCTCGTGGACGATGAGGACCGCGGCTGCGCCCATCTTCTGCCCCATCTCGTACTTGTAGGTCCAGCGGCCGTAGTAGGTCATGGCGCGACCGCCGAATACCCTGGGATCGAGCCTGGCGGCGTCGGCCGGATCGGGCACCGGCGGGTCGCCAACCAGCACGACCATCGTCTTGCCCTTCAGGTCGATCCCCTTGTAGTCGTCCCAGTTGAACTCGGGCGCCTGGACGCCGTAGCCCACGAACACCAGATCGGACTTGTCCACGCTGACCGTGTCGGCCACGCGCTTCGTCCAGGCCACGAAATCGTCGCGCCACGCGAGCTTCTGCTCCTTCGCGCCCTTGCGGAACGACAGCACCGCCTTCTGATCGGGGGTGATGCCAACCATCGGCACCTTCTGGATGTAGGTTCCGTCGGGGTTGCCCGGCTTCAGGCCGACCTTGGTGAACTGATCGGTGATGTAGGCGACAGTCAGGTCTTCGCCCTTCGTGCCGGGCGCGCGTCCCTCGAACTGGTCGGACGCGAGGACCTTCGTGTGTTCCAGCACCAGGGTGCCGTCAATCGCGGGGAACGAGACCGCCGCTTCCGCGTTCGGCACCGGCGCCGGGGTGGAAGCGCCGCCGCACGCTCCGGCCAGCGCGGCGACCGACATCGACAAGACCACGACAAACGAGCGATTCATATCTTGACTCCTGGACGAGGGCTGGGTTCGACAGGGAGGATTCTACACCAGGCGCCGCGTCTTGGGCCTTGAGCCGTGAGCCGGATTTGGTCATAGTGGCTGGCGTGCGTTTTCGCGACGAACTTCAGCCGATGCTCGCGCTGGCGGGCCCGGTGGTCCTGGCCGAGGTCGGCTGGGTCATGATGGGCATCGTCGATACGATCATCGTCGGGCCCCTGGGCCCGGCGGCGATCGGATCGGTCGGCATCGGCAGCATCCTCTTCCTGGCGCTGGCTATTTTCGGCATGGGGCTGCTGCTGGGCCTCGACACGCTCGTGTCGCACGCTTACGGCGCCGGGCGCCTCGACGAGTGTCATCGGTGGCTGCTGCACGGCATCCTGCTCAGCCTGATCGGCGCACCGGTTCTGACCGCGGTCGCGCTTGTCGGGATCTTGCTGCTGCCGTCCTGGGGGTTCCCGCCCGAGGTCTTGTCGCTCACCGTGCCCTACCTGCACGTGATCACGTGGAGCCTGCTCCCACTGCTGCTCTACGCGTCGTTCCGCCGCTACCTGCAGGCGCTGGGCATCGTCGCACCGATCACGTTCGCACTCGTCACGGCAAACCTCATCAATGCGGTCGCCGCGTGGGCGCTGGTGTACGGGCATCTTGGGCTTCCGGCGATGGGGACCACCGGATCCGCCGTGGCCACGCTTATCTCGCGGATCTACCTGGCGGCCGTCCTGCTCGCGGCTGTGGAGTGGTACGACCGACAGCACCATATCAGCCTGTTCACCATCACCTGGAGGCCCAAGAAGCGAAGCCTCGTCCGGTTGCTGCGCCTCGGGCTTCCGGCCGCGACGCAAGTGATGCTGGAGCTCGGCGTCTTCGCGGCCGCGAGCGCCCTCGCCGGACGCCTCGATCCCGTGTCGCTCGCGTCCCATCAAATCGCGCTCAACCTGGCCAGCCTGACGTTCATGGTGCCGCTCGGCGTGGCGTCGGCGGGCGCCGTACGTGTCGGCCACGCGATCGGGCGACGCGACGCGCAGGCAGCATCCCGCTCAGGGTGGGTGGCGCTGATCCTCGGCGCCGGCTTCATGTCCACCGCGGCACTCATCTTCATCGCCGTCCCACGGCCGCTCATCGGGATATTCACGTCGAACGAGGCCGTGCTGGCAATGGGCCGTCAGCTCCTGCTCGTCGCGGCGATGTTTCAGTTGTTCGACGGCCTGCAGGGCGTGTCCACGGGCGTGCTGCGCGGGCTTGGCGACACGCGTACGCCGATGCTCAGCAACCTGGCCGGTCACTGGCTCCTCGGCCTGCCGGTCGGCTATGCGCTCTGCTTCTGGTGGGGTTGGGGGGTCGTGGGCCTGTGGGTCGGCCTCTCCCTGGGGCTGGTTGCCATCGGCGTGTTCCTCGTCCTGACGTGGAGACACAGGATAAGAGAGCTTGCGATCCATCCTTGAGGTAACATTAACGGTCTTTGCTGGGCTTTCGGAGGGGAGACGCGCATGAGGGCATTCCTGCGGCCGCTGACGCTGGCAGCCGCGTTCACCGTGATCGTCGCTGTGGGCGTGGCCACGGCGCAGACCGTCGTCGTCACAAAGGCGCCACCTGGCGCCACGCTCGAGCTGGTGCTGAACGCGGCCACGATCGGGACGGCGAAAGCCGGCGCCGACGGCATCGGCACGATCCCCGTCGACCTGTCCCAGCACGGGGGCAAGTCGGAGATTGACGCGCGCATCTTCGTCGATGTGTGCGAGATGTCGCGCCGCGTGATGCTGCTCGAGTCCGGCTTCGAGCCACCCGCGCCGGCGGCAAACTGCTCGAGGCGGCCAATCTTCGGAGTCTTCCTGGTTCGCGAGGTCACCACCCTGGTCGTCGAGACCGCCGAAGCGGCGCCCGCCGTCTGGATTCGGCAGGGACCGGCGCCTGCATTGTGGTTGAACCCGGAACTGGCGAGCGCCTCGGGCAAATCGGTCGCCAAGTTCTTGCTGCCGAAGGGCCTCGTGCTCTTCGGGGGCGGGGGGATCGCAATGTATGGAAACATCGTGGGGGTGGCGTGCGGAGTCGCGACCGTGGCCTGCACCGGCAGCGATCGTCGCCCCGCTCTCCGCGTGGGTGGAGACTACTGGTTCGCCCCGTTCCTGGCCGTGTCGGCCAGCTACCTGAAGCCGATGAACGCCACAGCGGATGGCAGTGGATCGAACGACCGGTTCAACACGTCACTCGCTCCTCACGTGGCGACCCTCACCGGGAAGGTCGCCATCCCGGTTGGCCGGTTCAGGATCTACGTCGAGGGAGGCGCCACCTACCATCGGGCGACGTTCAGCACCACGGAGACCATCGACGACCAGATCATCACGGTCGATGGCGTCACGCAGACCATCACGGGCGGCACACAGACGTTCGAATGGAAAACGGACGGATGGGGCTGGGTCCTCGGTGGTGGCGCGGAGGCGTGGATCTCTCGCTCCCTGGCCATCTTCGGGGAGGCCGGACGTGCCAAGCTCAAGGGTTCCGCCGTCGGAGGAGGAGAAGGGGCGCTGGACGAGACGCTGACGTATGTCGTCGGGGGCATCCGGTTGCGCATCGGCCGTTGACGCGAGAACCGCCGCAGCACGCCAGGTAGCAGCGCGGCGCACCCGGACGCGGCCGGCACGACCGGATTGACCCGGCCGGCCTACTGGACGTCGAGCAATTCGATGTCGAATACCAGCGTGGTGTTCGGTGGGATGGTCGCGTAGCGGCTGGATCCGTACGCCATCGACGGGGGGATGACCAGCCGCCGCAGCCCGCCGACGCTCATACCCACGAGACCCTGCTCCCAGCCCTGGACCACCGAACCGGCGCCGAGGGTGAACGTCAACGCCGTCCGGCCAATCGATGTGTCGAACTGCACGCCCCGCTTGTCGGCCTTCGACGCGTCGTAGAACCAGCCGGTGTACTGCACCGTCATCGTGCTGCCGGTGACGGCCGCCGTGCCGGATCCCACTCGCAGATCCGTCTGGCTGAACGGCGCGCTCGAAGGTGAGACCGGTGTGTTGCTGCACCCGGCGACGGCCACGACGAGCAGGATGAGCGTGAACGCGACCTGAAACGCACGAATCAGTTTCACGGAATCTCCCCGGGACAATGGGCATGCCCCCGGTCGATTATGCCACGAACAATCCTTTTCGTGCACGACGATCCGGCAGTGCTGCAGTCGTTCCGCCAGGCCCTTCTGTCCACTCGCGGCGAGTGGAGGGCCGCGCTCCTCCACGACATCGGAACGCGGTGCGCGGTGAATCCCGCAACGGTCTCCCTGACATGGTCTGGGCTGCCCCAAGGTGCTACCATAGCACTCGTTTTCGCCCCGTCGCCCTTCCCTTTCTCCATTCCCGTCCGGGCCGGACGCCGATGGAGCGGTCAACATGGCGAGTGATTCACCTGCGGCGGATCGCCGTGAGTTCATGCTTCGTGTGCTCCGCCTGGGCGGGCTCAGCGCTGCCACGATCGGCGCGGGCGCCTGGCTTCACTACCGGAGCGACCGCCCGAAGGAGTCGGAGGTCCTGGTGGCCGATCGCCGCACCGGCGTGCCGGCCGACCCCAACCTCCCGGAGATGGTGGTGGCGCAGGGCGAATCGCCGGAGGCCCTGGTTCGCCGCGCGGTGGAGGCTCTGGGCGGAATGCGTCGTTTCATCGCCCGCGGCGACGTGGTGGTCGTCAAGCCGAACATCGGCTGGGACCGCGCGCCCGAGCAGGCCGCGAACACCAACCCGCAGCTCGTGGCGGAAGTCGTGCGCCTCTGCCAGGATGCGGGCGCGCGGACGGTCATCGTGACCGACATGAGCTGCAACGATCCGCGGACGTGCTTCGAGCGGAGCGGGATCGCGGCGGCCGCAAGGGCGGTCGGCGCGCAGGTCGTTCTGCCCGACGAGCGGAAGTTCAGGCAGGTCAACCTCGGCGGCGAAGTGCTGACCGCGTGGCCGGTGCTCGAGCCGTTCCTGACCGCCGACAAGATCATCAACCTCCCGATTGCCAAGCACCACAGCCTGACCGGCTGCACGCTCGGCATGAAGAATTTCTATGGCATCATCGGCGGCCAGCGGAGCCGGCTGCACCAGCGGATCAACGAGAGCCTGGTGGACCTGACCGCGTTCGCGCGCCCGACGCTCACCATCATCGATGCGTACCGCGTGCTGATGCGCGGCGGTCCGACCGGCGGTAGCCTCGCGGACGTGGAGTTCAAGAAGACGCTGCTCGCCGGCACGGATCCCGTCGCACTCGACTCCTACGCGGCCAAGGCGTGGTGGGATCTCGACTATCAGCGGCTCCCGTTCCTGCGCATGGCCCAGGCCCGGGGGTTGGGGAAAATGAATTTCGAGGAAGTCAGGACCACGTTCCTGACGGTCTAGATTCCTGGATTCCAGAATTCCGATGCGTCTGACCCAGACCACCCTGGTCCGTGTGCGCCGAGTGTCGCAGGCCGTGTTCCTCGCGGCGTTCTTCGTCCTGCTGTTCAAGTCGGAGTTCACCGGCTCGTTCCGCGGCGCGTCCGGCCAGGTGCGCCTGCCGTGGCCCGTGTCGATCTTCCTCGAGGCCGACCCGCTGGCCGGGATCACCACCGCCATCGCGACCCACACGCTGTATCGCGGCCTCTGGTGGAGCCTGGTCATCCTTGTGCCGACGTTCTTCCTGGGCCGCTTTTTCTGCGGCTGGATGTGCCCGCTCGGCACGCTGAATCACTTTTTCGGCAGCCTCCGCTCCGAGAAGAAACGCGGCAAGGCGCTCCTCGACTCCAACCGCTACAAGCCGTGGCAGGCGATCAAGTACTACGTGCTGGCCGCCGTCCTGGCATCGTCGGTCTTCGGGGCGGTCCTCGCCGGCCTGGTGGACCCGATCCCGTTGACGGTGCGGTCGCTGGCGCTCTCAGTCCTGCCCGGGCTCAACTACACCTCGGGCGCCCTGCTCGACGTGTGGTATGAGAGCCCGTCCCGCTGGGCGCGCCTTGGCGCCGACGCGGCGCAGTTCCTGTTCCAGGGGACGATCGTCAGCTTCAGGCAGCCGCACTTCCGCCAGGCGTTCTTCCTCGGCGCGATCTTCATCGGCCTCCTCGCGCTCAACCTGCGGGTCACCCGCTTCTGGTGCCGCGCGATCTGCCCGCTCGGCGCGCTGCTCGGCCTCGCCTCGCGCTGGTCGCTCGTGCACCTGAAGAAGGACCCCGGCCGCTGCGACAACTGCAACCGCTGCCTCGTCCACTGCCAGGGGGGAGACGATCCGATCCCGGGGCCCAAGTGGCGCAAGGCGGAGTGCCACCTCTGTTTCAACTGCGTGGGCGACTGCCCCACCAGCGGCATCGCCTTCAGCGTCGGGCCGCTCGATTCCGCCGCGACGACCATCGAGGCGCCGCAGGCGCAGCGCCGCAAGCTGATCACCGCCATGGCGGCTGGCGTGGCCCTCGTCCCGCTGCTGCGCTCGACAACCGGCCTCGAGGTCGAGGCCGACCCGCGCCTGATCCGACCGCCAGGCGCACTCGACGAACTTCACTTCCTCGAGCGCTGCATCCGCTGCGGCGAGTGCATGAAAGTGTGCCCGAACAACGCGCTGCACCCGACGTTCATGGAAGGCGGACTCGAAGCGATCTGGACGCCGGTGCTCGTGGCGCGCGTCGGCTACTGCGAGCCGAACTGCGTGCTGTGCAGCCAGGTCTGCCCGACGGGCGCCATCTGGGAGATCACCGAGGCGCAGAAACTCGGGCGGCCCGGCGCCACTCCGGCTCGTGCAGGCGCGGCGTCGCCCCCCGAGGCGAGCAACCCGATCAAGATCGGCACCGCGTTCTACGACCAGGGCCGCTGCCTCCCCTGGGCCATGGCCACCGACTGCATCGTCTGCGAGGAGTGGTGCCCGACCTCGCCCAAGGCGATCTATCTGGTGACCGCCGACGTGGCCGACGCCGACGGGAACAGGAAGGCGGTACGGCGGCCGTACATGGATGCGAAAAGGTGCATCGGCTGCGGCGCGTGCGAGTTCGCCTGCCCGGTCAAGGACCGGCCGGCGGTGTACGTGACCAGCGTCGGTGAGACACGGTCGAAGACCAACCAGTTCATTCTGCCCCCGGCCCCGAAACGATGAGGTTCACACGAAAGGTAGATCGCGTGAGCAAGAAGCGTTACCGCTCGATGGAAGTGATCCCGGGCTGCAACCGTCGCGAGTTCGTCAAGGCCGTCGGCGTGGGATCGGCGGCGGCCAGCGCCCTCGTCCTCGCCGGGCCGACGTTCGGCCAGTCGCCCACCCCGCCGCCGGTCATCGAGACGAACATCGCGGAGTTCCAGAAAGCGCCGCGGACGGCGCGGTCACTGCCCGGCCCGTTCCCGGGCAAGGTGGTCAAGGTCACGGACACGCGCGCGGTCGTGAACGAGAAGTTCGATGCGAAGGTGATCGACGAGATGGTCCAGAAGGGAATCACCACGCTCACGGGCAAGAACCTGAAGGACAGCTTCCGCCTGCTGATCGACCCTCGCGACGTGGTCGGCATCAAGGTGAACCCGGTCGGCCCGCCGCTCATCAACACCCGGCCCGAGCTGGCCGACGCCGTCATCAAGTGGCTCGTGGACAACGGCGTCCCCAAGTCGAACATCATCATCTGGGACCGCTTCGACTACATGCTGAAGGATGCCGGCTTCACGAAGGAACGCTTCCCAGGCATCGCCCTCGAAGGGCTGCAGACGATGGACGAAGCGGGGAACACGTGGCGCGGTCCGGACGGGAAGCACCTGTCGATCAACAACTTCGATCCTGACGTGTACTACGAGGCGAAGGGCGCGGTGTGGACGTCGGATCGGAACCAGAAGAGCGAGGACGGCTACCTCAATCAGCACGTCTTCAACGGCGACCGCTCGTTTTTCGGAAAACTGGTCACGAAGAAGCTCACGCGGATCATCAACCTCGCCGCCTACAAGAACACCGGCCAGGCGATCTCGATGGCCACGAAGAACATGGGCTACGGGGCGATCTGCAACACCGGCCGGCTGCACGCCGGCCTCTCGTTGAAGGTCAACACCGAGGTGCTCGCGGCGCCGGTGCTCCGCGACAAGCTGGCGCTGAACATCACCGACGGCCTGCGCGCGCAGTACGACGGAGGCCCGGACAAGGACGCGCAGTTCGTCTACGACAACCACGCGCTCTATTTCGCCACCGATCCCTTTGCCCTCGACATGATGTGCCACCAGGAACTGACGGCGAAGCGCAAGGAGAAAGGGGTGAACGTAAACGACAATCCACAGTTCACCGAGTACCTGCGCTACGCGGAATCCCTCGGGATCGGCGTGGTCAATCCGGACAAGATGCAGGTTGTCAAGGTCTAGGCATGCGAACCAGACTGTCTCTTTTGTCGATTCTCGTCCTCGTGGCCTGCCAGCTGGCGGCCGCCGCCCCCCGGCAGGCGGCCCGTCCTACCGGCGACGCCGCGCTCACGCCGTCGGAGAGCGCCGTCCCGGGGTGGAAGAAGGTGGAGAACCTCCGCGTGTTCAGCCGCGAGGATCTCTACGGCTATATCGACGGCGGCGCGGAGCTGTTCCTCGAGTTGGGATTCGATCAGCTCACGCTGCAGAAGTACCGCAATGGGGCGAACGAGTTCGCTGTCGAGATCTCTCGGATGACCGACCCGGCGGCAGCCACCGGGATCTACCTCATGAAGTGCGGCAAGGAAACCCGCGATCCCGCCTTCAAGGAACGCCACACGCTCAACCGTCACCAGCTGATGTTCGTCCGCGAACGCTACTACGTGACGATCAACAACCTGTCGGGCGCCGACCGGATGGCACCCGGGCTGCTGACGTTCGGCGGGATGGTCGCGGCGAAGCTGCCCGCCGACCGGCTGCCGGCCGAACTCGAGGCGTTGCCGGCGCAGGGGCTCGTCGCCGGCTCGGAGCGCGTCGTGCGCGGGCCGTTCAGCCTGCAGTCGCTCTACACGCTGGGCGACGGGGACATCCTCCAACTCGGCGGGAAGATCGTGGGGGTCGCGGGCACATACAAAAACGCGACCGGCCCGGCGACCACTCTGATTCTGGTGAACTATCCCAACGCGGCGGCCGCGAAGAAGGCATTTATCAACGTTCAGCAGAACCTCGACAAGTACCTCGAGCCGGTCACGACGATCGCCACGAAGCTGGTGTTCAAGGACTACGAGAGCAAATTCGGTGTGATGTCACTGACAGCACGCCAGCTCGAGCTGAGGCTGCACCTGCCGACCCCCCCGCAATAGTCCCTTATGCGCGAAGTCTTCGACGTCGGGAAAAAGAAATCGTGGTAATATGCCAGGAATCGGACGCGGCCGCAGACCGTGTCGAAGGCCACTTCGCTTATATCCGTCCGTTGACGCCATTATCTTCGTTCGCTCGCGTGGCTCTCGTCGGGGACTAGCTTCGTCGGTCCTGCCATCTGCTGCCGTTCCGAGTCGGGACATGTGCCGCAATTATGCGGCGTCACCAGACAGCCCCTCGGGAAGGCGCAGCATTTCCATCCTTATTTTCCATCAAGGAACTCGTCCATGTTCGATCTGCTAATCGTGGCAGCGATGCTGGGGTGTGCGTTCCAGGCCGTTCGCGGCACACGCCTGCTCATCGCAGCGCTCTGGCTGGCGGGCGCGTCGGCGCTCACGGCCATCATGATGTTCCGGCTGGGCGCGCCGGAGGTGGCCGTCATCGAGCTGAGCGTTGGTGCCGGGCTCGTCACTGTCCTGTTCGTGTTTGCCATCAACATTGCCGGCGAGGAACCGCCCGTCACACTCCGGTCGCTCGTGCCGGCGCCGCTGGCGTGGATCGTCGCCCTGTGTGCCGTCGGTCTCGGCGCGGCCATGGCCCTGCCGAACCTCCGCGTCGAGTCGAGCCTGTTGCAGGCCGACAAATTCGCCACGGTGCTGTGGGAGCACCGCAGCCTGGACGTCCTCCTCCAGGTGGTCCTGATCATCGGCGGCGTTCTGGCGGTGCTGGGGCTGCTGGCCGAGGGACGGGCGAACGCCCGGAAGGAGAGTCAATGATGTCGCTGTCGCTTCCCCTCATGGCCGCGGTGGCGGTGCTCGGACTGCTCGGGATCGGCCTCCTCGGCCTGCTCGTCACGCGCAACCTGATCAAGGTGGTGGTCGGCCTGCAGGTCCTCGTCAAAGGCGCGTTGCTCGCGCTGCTGCTGGCCGGCCGGCTGTCCGGCCAGGTGCAGACCGGCCAGACCCTGGCACTCACCGTGATCGTGGCCGACACGATCGTCTCCGTCGTCGCGCTCGCCCTCGCGGTGCAGGTGCGGCGGCAGTTCGGCACCCTGGATCTCCAGGCGCTGTCGACACTGCGGAGGTAGTGCGATGCCGGACATCTCAACCCTTGCCATCCTCTCGATTGCCCTGCCGTGGGCAGGCGCGGTGCTGATCTGGCTGGTCCGGGACCGACAACCGCAACTTCAGCACGCGCTGGCGGTGGTGTTCACCCTCGCTGGCGCAGCGGCCGCGCTGGCCATGATTCCTCAGCGGAGCGAGGTGAACGTCCTCGATTTCCCGCTCGGCTCGGCGTTCGGCCAGGTGACGTTCCTGCCCGACGGCCTGGCGGTATTCCTGGCCGTCGTCGCGACGACGATCGGCTGTCTGGCGGTCGTCTTCTCGGTCGACTACATGAAGGGCGAGAAGCAGCTGGGCCGCTACTACGCCTACGTGCTCTTCTTCATCGGGTCGATGGTGGGCCTCGTCCTCTCGAGCAACCTCCTGCTGATTTTCGTGTTCTGGGAGATCACGGCGCTCTGCTCGTACGCCCTCATCTCGTTCTACAACGACGACCCGAAGGCGGTGACGGCGGGGATCGAGGCGTTGATCATCACGCAGGTGGGCGGCATCGGCCTGCTCGCCGGCGCGCTGTTTCTCTACGCGTATCAGGGCAACTACGACGTGCCGACGTTCTTGGCCGGCGCCGACAGGCTACCGCCGAACGTGCTGGCCTTGATGGCGTTCGGCTTCCTGGTTGCGGCCGCGGCCAAGTCGGCGCAGTTCCCGTTCCAGACCTGGCTGCCGGACGCGATGGAAGCGCCCACCCCGGTCAGCGCGCTCATCCACGCGGCGACGATGGTGAACGCGGGCGTGTACCTGCTCGCGCGCTTCTACCCGGCCTTCGAGGCGGTGCCGAACTGGAAGCTCGCGGTCGTCTCGGTCGGCGCCATCACCGCGCTGATGGCGGCCGTGATGGCCCTCGTCTCCAACGACCTGAAGCGGGTGCTGGCGTATTCGACCGTCAGCCAGCTCGGCTACATGGTGTACGCGATTGGCGCGGGCGGCATCTTCGCCAGCCAGTTCCACCTCCTCTCGCACGCGGTCTTCAAGGCACTGCTGTTCCTGTCGGCGGGCGCGGTGATCCACGCGGTGCACACCCGCGACATGCGCGAGATGGGCGGCCTCGGCAAGCAGATGCCGCTGGTGAAGGTGGTGATGATCATCGGCGGGCTGGCGCTGGCGGGCATCCCCGTCCTGAACGGGTTCTGGAGCAAGGAACTGGTGCTCGAGGCGGGTCACGAGGGCGGGCCGCTATGGGCCTGGCTGTTCATGCTGGTCGGCGCAGGGCTGACGGCCCTCTACACGCTCCGGTTCCTGACGATGGTGTTCTACGGCGAGCCGCGCAGCGGCCAGCACGTGCACGACGCGGGCCCGGCGATGAAGGTCGCGCTGGTGCCGCTGGCGCTCGGCACGCTGACGACGTGGCTGCTGGCGGGGAGCTTCGGCCATTTCCTCGGGAAGGCGCTGCCGGAGGGTCACGACGTCGAATCGACGGGAGCCCTCTTGCTGCAGGTCGCGACGGCGCCGACGACATTCGTGGCGCTCGCGGTGGTGGCGCTCGGCCTCGCCGCCTGGTGGCAGCGCGCGCGATTGGCTGGTCTCGCCCACTCGCTTCGCGGGATCGGGACCATGGCGTCGAACAGCTTCGGTTTCGAGGCGATCAATCGCGCCGTCGTCAGCGTGACGGAGGCGTCGGCCGAGTCGCTCCGCACGACGCACAACGGAGTGCTCAATTGGAATGTCATGGCGATCCTCGTCGGGCTGGTCGTTGTCCTGGCCATCCTGGCGCTCGGTGGGGCCTGATCTTATGAACCCGATATTGGCGTTGACCTGGTTGCTCCTGTTGCCCCTCGTGGCGTCGCCCGTCATCTACCTGGCCGGTCGTATCAGCTTCCGCCTGGGGGCGACCGCGGCCCCGGCCCGATGGCTGGCGGTGCTGGCGCTGGCGGTGACCGGCGTTCCGCTCTGGTTCCTCGGCGAGGCGGTGCTCGCGGGCGGCCCGGTGTCGTTGTCGGTCGGGGCCATCTCGCTGCGCATGGACGGCGTGGGCCTCGTCGTCGCGGTCACGGTGATGGCGCTCACCTTCCTGGTGTCGATCTTCTCGATCCCGTACATGCGCGGTGAAGAGGGCGAGGAGAAGTACTACGCGCTGCTCGTGTCGATGGCCGCCACGATGGTCGGCCTCGGGTGCGCGCACGACCTGTTCAACCTGTGGGTGTGGTTCGAGGCGATGACCGTCACCTCGTTCCTGCTGGTGGCGTTCTACCGCGAGCAGCGGGGCGCGCTCGAAGCCGGGGTGAAGTACCTGGTGCAGTCGGCGGTCGGGTCGGCGCTGGTGCTGATCGGCATCGCGTTCGTGTTCGCGCAGACCGGCACCCTCGACCTGCAGCAGGTGGCCGCGACGGCGGCACAGCCGACGCCGCCGCAGTTGCTGGCGGCCGGCGCGCTGTTTTTGATCGGCTTCGGCGTGAAGACGGCGCTGGTCCCGCTGCACACGTGGCTGCCCGACGCCCACTCGCAGGCGCCGAGCGGCATCAGCGCCATGCTCTCCGGCGTCGTCATCGAAGCCGGGCTGGTGGCGATGCTCCGGTCGCTCGGCTGCCTGGCGCCCGCCGCCGCGACCTGGGGCGCCCTGCTCCTGGGGTTCGGCGCGTTGAACATGATCGTCGGAAACCTGATGGCGCTGCGGCAGACGCAGGTGAAGCGCCTGTTCGCCTACTCGAGCGTCAGTCACATGGGGTACATGCTCATCGGCTTCGGTGTGGCGGTCGGGTACGGCATCGTGAACGGCGCGGCCGGCGGCTTCTTCCACCTGCTGAACCACGCGCTGATGAAGGGGCTCGCCTTCATGGCGGCTGGTGCGCTGCTCTACTCGCTGCACGTGGCCCGCGGCAGCCACGCCCCCCTGACGGTGGACGACCTGAACGGTGCCGGAAACCGGTATCCGATGACCGCGTTTGCGCTGAGCGTCGCGGTGCTGGCCCTCGGTGGCCTGCCGCCGCTCTCCGGGTTCATGTCCAAGTGGCAGATCTTCGTGGCGGGTTTCGAGACCCGGAGCACGGGCGTCGAGCTGCTCGTCATCTTCGCGGCGGTCAACAGCGTGTTGTCGCTCGCCTACTACGCGCCGCTCGTGAACCGGATGTACCGGCACGAACCCTCGGCCGCGGTGGCAGCCGGGCGCCCGGTGTCGTTCCTGATGGGCGCCCCGCTGGCGGTGCTGACGCTGCTCGTGGTTGTGCTCGGGTTCTGGCCGGGCCTGGTGGACTTCATCACGCACCCGGCGGCGGTGCACCTGGTGTCGATCTTCAGCAGCGGCGCGGCGCTGGCGCAGTTCTAGCGTGGGGGCGGATTTGAAACCCGCCCCTACTTGTGAGGAGATCATGGACCTGCTACTTTCACCCCCGGTCGCGTTCCTCGCGTATGTCCCGCTGGTGCTGGTGCTCCTCGGCCTTGGTCGCCTGCTCGCGGGGCCGGCCAATGCGAACGCGGTCAAGTCGAGCGTGTACGGCAGCGGCGAGGCGTCGCCGACCTTCGAGGCGGCGCCGGGCTACCAGCCCTTCTTCCTGATCGCGTTGTTCTTCGCCGTGGTGCACCTCGCCATGCTGGTGCTTGGGATCGGCAGTCTCCCGATGCCCGCCGCGGTGTATCTGGTCGGGCTCTTCATCGCGCTCGTGGCGCTGATTCTCGGATAGGAGCGTTGTATGGGTAACCAGTCGCTGCTCCAGGCGATCATGAACCCGCTCAGGACGTGGGCGCGGGTCAACTCGCCGTTTGCCATCCACTTCAACAGCGGGTCGTGCAACGGCTGCGACATCGAGATCCTGGCCACGCTGACCCCCAGGTATGACATCGAGCGCTTTGGCATCAAGCTCCAGGGCAGCCCTCGTCATGCCGACGTGCTGATCTGCACCGGGCCGGTGACGCGGCAGGCCAGGGACCGGCTCGTTCGCATCTACGAGCAGATGCCCGACCCGAAGTTCGTCGTCGCGGTCGGATCCTGCGGCATCTCTGGCGGCGTCTTCCAGGGCTGCTACAACATCGTCGGGAACCTGGCGGACGTGATCCCGGTCCACGCGTTCGTGCCCGGGTGTCCGCCGAGGCCAGAGGCGATTATTTACGGCGTGGTCGCGCTGCTGAACAGCCTGAAGCAACCGGCGCCCAAGGCCCCGGACGCCGAAGCGGTGGCGTGAGGAGATGGCTATGGACCTCGAACAGACCGTCGTCGCGGCAGAAACGCTGCTGAAACCGTTTACCGTCGGCGCGCCGTCGCGTGAAGTGTCGCGCATCGACGTCGTCATCCGGCGCGCGGACTTGCCGGCCGCGGTGAAGGCCCTCGTCGATGCGCGCTGGGGCTACCTCGCGGCCATCACCGGCCTCGACCACCCGTGGCCGAAGCCCAAGCCCGGGGCCAAGCCGGCTGAGCCTCCGGCCGAACCGGTCGGCCCGATCGAAGACCGGCTGGAGGCGCTCTATCAGTTCGTGAACGGGGCCCTGGTGGCCACCTTGCGCGTGAGCGTGACGTATCACGACGCCAGGGTGCCGAGCATCTGCTCGATCATTCCGTCGGCCACGCTCTACGAGCGCGAGTTGCACGAGATGTTCGGGATCATCGTCGAAGGGACTCCGGACACCGGGCGCCTGCTGCTGCCCGACGATTGGCCGGACCACACCTATCCCTTGCGGAAGTCGTTCAAGGGTCTCAACAGAGCGGTGTAGATGGGCGGGCCGTCGGCTTGCCAGAGATTGCGAAAGAGAGATGCGATGGACACTCAGCAGGAACCCCGCAAGACCTTCGTCGTCCCGATCGGGCCGCAACACCCGGCCCTGAAGGAGCCTGGCCACTTCGAGATCACCGTGGACGGCGAAATCGTGACCGCCGCGACCGTGCGCCTGGGCTACGTCCACCGCGGGATCGAGAAGGGCGTTGAACAACGGAACTGGGCGCAGGCCATGTACATGCTGGAGCGGATCTGCGGGATCTGCTCGCACGTGCATGCCACGGCCTACGCGCTCGGCGTCGAGGCGCTGGCCGGCGTGCAGGCGCCGCCCCGCGCCCAGGCGATCCGCGTGCTGGTGGCGGAGCTCGAGCGCGTGCACAGCCACCTGCTCTGGCTGGGCGTCGCCGCCCACGAGGGAGGCTTCGACACCCTGTTCATGTACTCGTGGCGCGACCGCGAGATGATCATGGACGTCCTCGAGGGGCTGACGGGCAACCGCGTCAACTACTCGTGCAACGTCCTCGGCGGCGTGAAGTTCGACGTGGACGACACGCAGGCAGACGCCATCCGCCGCGCGGTCGACTTCCTCGAGCCGCGCACGCATCACTATCTGAAAGTGGTGACAACCGACGAGACGCTGATCGGGCGCACGCGCAACGTGGGCAAGATGACGTTCCTCGAGGCCGAGACCCTCGGGACGGTCGGGCCGACGGCGCGCGCGTCCGGCGTGCCGCGCGATATCCGCGTCGACTCACCCTACGCCGCCTACCCGGACTTCCCAGTCAAGACGATCACCGCCACGGCCGGCGACCTCGAGGCGAAGTTCGTCGTCCGCATCCAGGAGCTGTTCGAGAGCTACCGGGTCATCCGCGAGATCCTCGACAAGCTGCCGGCCGGCGACCTGGCGGTGCGCGTGAAACCGAGGGTCCCGCCGGGTGAGACCGTCAGCCGCGTCGAAGCGCCGCGCGGCGAGCTGTTCTATTTCCTGAAGAGCGCGGGCGGCCCGAACCCGGACCGCGTGAAGGTCCGCACGCCCAGCCTGTGCAACTGGGGCTCGGTGCTGGCCACGGCGCCCGGGCACAAGCTGGCGGACGTGCCGATGCTGATCGCCGGCATCGACCCGTGCTTCTCCTGCAACGACCGCCTGGTGACGGTCCGGCGGCGCAGCACTGCGGAAACATGGACGTGGGCCAAGCTGCGTCAATACGGAATCGAGTACTACCGATGAACATCGAGCTGCCACCCCTTGTCGCGCTACTGCTCTTCCCGGGAGGGCTGTTCCTCCTGTCTGCCGGGACGGTGTATGAATGGGCCGACCGGAAGCTGGTGGCCCGGTTCCAGAACCGCATCGGGCCACGCTGGTTCCAGCCCGTGGCCGACGTGGTCAAGCTGCTCGCCAAGGAGGAGATCGTCCCCGACGGCGTGAACCCCGTGCTCTTTCACGGCCTGCCCGTCGTGGCGCTCGTCGGGACGCTCACCGCGGCCCTCTATGTGCCGATGGCCGGCATTGCGCCGTCCTACAGCTTCACCGGCGACCTGATCGTGACGCTCTACCTGCTCAGCCTGATGACGCTCTCGATGGGGCTGGCCGGCGCGAACACCCTCGACCGGTTCTCCCTCATCGGCGCGACCCGCGCGCTCACGCAGCTGTTCTCCTACGAAGCGCCGTTTCTGATGGCCCTGCTCGGCCCGGCGATCGCCGCCGGCAGCTGGCAGATCAGCCAGGTCGACGCCTACGCGCAGGGGCACTGGTGGCTGGTCCTCACGCAGCCGGTCGGCTTCCTGGTCGCGCTCGTGGGCTTGATGGGCAAGCTCGAACTGCCGCCGTTCGACTCACCCGAGGCGGAAACGGAAATCGTGGCCGGCCCGATGACCGAGTACAGCGGCCGCGGATGGGCGCTGTTCCGAATCGGCCGGGACGTGGAGCTGCTCGTCGGTCTCACGTTGATGGCTGCCTTCTACCTCGGCGGGCTCGCCAACCCGATCGAGTTCATGCTGAAGACCGGAGGCCTGCTGCTCGTCACGGCGGCCCTGCAGTCGCTGTTCTGCCGCCTGCGCATCGACCAGACGGTCGGCATGTGGTGGCGGATCGGCATCCTGCTGGCGCTGGCGCAGTTGTTCCTGCTGGTGTTCATGAGATAGGGGATCCCGACCCCGTTGACTGGAGAGTGACATGAGAATCGGCGCCATGCTTGGCGATATCTCCCGGTCGCTGTTCAAGCGGCCGGTGACCGAGCGCTACCCGTTCGAACGAAAAGCCGCGCCCGAACGCCTGCGAGGGCAACTCACCTTCGACCCGGCCAAGTGCACCGGCTGCAAGATTTGCGTGCGCGACTGCCCCGCCAACGGCATCGAGATCATGGTGGTGGACAAGGTCGCCAAGCGCTTCGTGATGCGCTTCCACACCGACCGCTGCACCTACTGCGCGCAGTGCGTGGTGAGCTGCAACTTCGACGCCCTCGGCATGTCGCACGAGCAGTGGGAACTGGCGGCCTTGAGCAAGGAAGCGTTCCTCGTCTCCTTCGGCCGCGAAGAAGACATCCAGGCTCTGCTCAACCAGGTGACGTGCAAGCCGGGCGCAGCGCCGGTGGTTCCGGTGGCGCCGGCGACGACGTAGCCAGCTGACATCTGAATTCTGTTTTCCCAGGTCCCTGTGGCTGACCGCGTGGGCACACTGCTCTTTCCCAATCCGCGTCCGGCACGCATCGCGGTGCTCGGCGTCGGTAATGACATGAACGGCGACGATGGCGCCGGCGTGTACGTCGTGAGAGAACTGTCGGCGCGCATGGCGGCCACGCCGGGCGTGCTACTGATCGACGGCGGCACGGCGCCGGAGAACTTCACCGGGCCGTTGCGGCGCTTCCGCCCCGATCTCGTCCTCGAGATCGACGCGGCGCACCAGGAACAGCCAGCGGGAACGCTCGCCTGGATCGACTGGCACGACGCCGACGGGATGAGCGCGTCCACCCACACGCTGCCCCCCTCCGTCCTCGCCAGTTTCCTCTCGTCCGATCTCGGGTGTCGCGTCGCCCTGATTGGCGTGCAGCCGGCCACGCTCGAAATGGGCCAGGGTCTCTCTCCCGCGGTCGCTGCGGCCGTCGGGAAGCTGGCCGATCAGTTGTCGACCTGGCTCTCCCAGCAGCCCGCGCGCTGACGTGCGGCCGCGCACCGCGCCTCAGCGCCCCTTCGAAACCACCGCCGACAGATCGCGGTGGCGCGTCTCCGGCAGCGTCCACACCCAGGTCGCCGTGGCCAACGCCAGCGTGAACGGAACCCCCAGGCCTCCAGCGAGGCCGTGCGACGCCACGAAGAAACTCACCAGGAAGGGCGCGAAGAACTGCACGCCGCGCGCGGTGTTGTAGGTCGTCCCCATCGCGAAGTTGCGGATATCGGTCGGGAACAGCTCGGCGAGCAGCGCCCCAAAGCCGGCGGTGCAACCCGACCCGAGGCCCAGCCCTAGGAACGCGCCCCAGAACAGCCACGGGTGCAGCAGCAACTCCTGCCAGTGGAACGCCAGCGGATAGAGCGACGCCGCGGTCAGCAGCGAGTAGAGGGTGAACAGCAGCCGTCGGCCGTGGCGGTCGGCCAGGTACCCGAACAGCAGCATCCCCGTGAACTGCCCCAACTGCGCCGTCAGCATCCAGAGCGCCGAGCGACCGATCGGCTGATGCATCTGGGTCTGAAGGAACTTGGGCAGCCACGTGTAGCAGGTCCAGTAGGTGCCCAGCTTCAGGACGGCCAGCACGAACCCTTTCAACGTGGCGCCGACCAGCCGATAGCGAACGATCAGCGTCAACGCCTGCAGCGGCGACAGCCGCTCCTCGCGCTGGCTCTCCCACAGGTGCGATTCGGGCAGGTGCGTCCGGACGACGAACGCGACCAGCCCCGAGGCCGCGGACACGAAGAACACGGCGCGCCAGCCGATAGCTGGCGCCACCAGGAACCCCATGATCGCGGCCAGGCCCACGCCGATCGGCTCCCCGGCCTGCAGCAGCGCCGAGGCGCGGCCGCGCATGTGCGGCGGCGCGGACTCGGCAAGCAGGGCGTGGCCCACCGCCCACTCGCCACCCACGCCAAGACCGGTCAGCAGCCGGAACCCGAGGACGCTCCAGAAGCCGGTCGCAAACCCGGTGAGACCGGTGCCGACCGAGTACAGCAGGATCGTCCACGTCATCACCTGCCGCCGGCCGAACCGGTCCGAGAGGTAGCCGAACACGATGCCGCCGATGCCGGACCCTCCCAGCGCCACGCCCAGCAGCGTGGCTTCCTGGCCGGGCGTCAGTGCCAACTCGTGCCCAATCGGCACGAGCAGGAACGAGAAGAGCACCAGGTCGTAGAAGTCGAACATCCACCCGGCCAAAGAAATCAGCCAGATACGAACCGGAAAACGCGTGGCTACGGCGGCGGCGGGTGCTGGTGCGGTCATACTTGAATCGTCTCCTCCATGCAAACGCACCATGATAGCAGCCCGTGGTGCAAGTCGCGACGCAGCACGGAGGGCGACGAGGCGCCCGGCCGGCCAGGCGCGACGACCGAGAATATCGGGAAGACTCGAGGAAGGAGCAACGCCGCCGGGCGAGACGCGGCATCGGCCGAATGCCGGCGGGACTTGGGTCGCGGGCTGATAGCGAAGCGTCGCCTCAAACCGCCGAGATCGCGGTGCCGATTGTTGGGACTCTTCGCTGGCGTGCGCGGCCGGTCAACCGGCCGCGCCTAAGACAGATTCCAGGGGCCCCACAGAAACTTGCATCAACCGTTTTGATCTTAGCCCTGGAAGATGTCTAGCGAAGCCGGTCGCGGTGAACGCCGATGCCGGGTGGCTGCCGACCGCCACACCGTCGGCATGCGCGGCATCGTCCACGCACGGCCCTGTCGGATGACAGCCGAAGCACAGGCACTGCCCGCACGCGGGGCAGGCATGCAGCGTTCCCCACGCCTGGTTGCGCTTCCCGTTGATGGCCGCTGGACGGTCGCTCATCGTCGCTCCCCGCCTGCCGTCCGGACCGGCAAGACGCCAGTCCTCGCCAAGCATTGCATAACTATACACATCAGTGCATGGCCTGGCAAGAAGAAGTTCAGCGGCCACCTTCCCGGACAGTCAGCCAGAGCCGGACGTCGGCCAGGGCCGAGGCGACGGCCGCAGGATTCGTGGACTGCGGCGTGCGTCGGGCCGCCACCGCCGCCCCAGGGGTGATCGCCGCGATGACGTCGGGTTGGAACAGCGGGCTGAACGCCGCCCACTCCTCCACCGAAAGCGAGCCGAAATCACGACCGTCCGCAACCAGCATGCGGACCATCGCCCCGACGATCTCGTGCGCCTGCCGGAACGGCAACCCTCGCGCCACCAGATACTCCGCCACGTCGGTCGCCAGCAGCAGCCCCGACGCCCACTGGCGAGCGCGTGCCTGGTCGAGTGCGAGCCCCGCCACGACCGTCCGCGCGGCCGACAGCGAGCCGCCGACCGTCGATTCGGCGTCGAACACGGCTTCCTTGTCTTCCTGCAGGTCCTTGTTGTACCCGCCGGGCAGCCCTTTCATCGTGGCCAGCCAGCCGGCGTGGCGTCCGATGACGCGCCCAGCCTTGCCCCGGATGAGCTCGAGCGGGTCGGGGTTCTTCTTCTGCGGCATCAGGCTGCTGCCGGTCGCCACGTCGTCCGAGAGCTCGAAGAACCTGAACTCCTCGCCCGTGAAGATGACCAGGTCCTCCGCCAGGCGGCTGAGGTGCACCATCGCGAGCGAACAGGCGTGGAGAAAGACGGAGACGAAGTCGCGGTCCGACGACGCATCGATGCTGTTGGCGGCAACGCTGGAGAATCCGAGTCGGGCCGCAAGCGCCTGCACGTCGAGCAGGTAGCTGGTGCCGGCTACCGCCCCCGACCCGAGCGGCAGGCAATCGGCCGCCCCTGCGGCGACGTCGAGATAGGCGTAATCGCGACGCAGCGCGGCGACGTGCGCGAGCCAGAAATGGGCGACGAGCACCGGCTGGGCGCGCCGGAGGTGCGTATACGCCGGCATCGGCGTGTCGCCCGCGAGGGCAGCCTGGTCGGCGAGCGCGGCCACCAGTTCCGCCACCGCCCCCTGAAGCGCCGGGATCCGGCGCTTCAGGTAGAGCCGCAGGTCCACCGACACCTGCTCGTTGCGGGAACGCCCGGTGTGCAGCCGCTTCCCCGCTTCGCCGATCCGTTCGACGAGTTTCCGCTCAACGAAGGCGTGGACGTCCTCGTCCGGGCCGTCGACATACGCCGGATCCTGCCGTCCGTCCCGGAGGATGGCGAGCAGGCCGTCGGCGATGGCCCGAGCATCCGCCGCATCGATGGCGCCGACGGCCGAGATCGCCTCGACCCACGCCAGGCTGCCGCGCACATCGTCTTCGAAGAGCCGGCGATCGAATGGAAACGACCGCCCGAACTCGAAGACCTCACGGTCCGGCTCGCCGGCGAACCGACCCGACCACAGGTTGGCCACCTTGTTACAGCCCGACCCAATCGGCCACGATGGCCGACCGCGTGTGGATCGCCGCCGCCGGCCTGGCGGTCGCGTCGGCGAGGCTGGCGCCGATCGTCGCCTGACTGCCAGGGCGTGCCTGGAGCAGGGCCGACTGACGCGCCACCGTTTCGACGGGCAGACCCCACAGCTTGATGAACCCCACGGCCGCGGTGCGATCGAACGTGTCGCCGGCGTCGTAGGTGGCGAGCGAGTGGTCGTAGAGCGCGTACGGCGAGCGGCGTCCGACCACTCGGCACTCGCCCTTGAAGAGGCGCAAGCGCACCTGCCCGGTCACCTGCGGCTGCATCGTCGAGACGAACGCGTCGATCGCCTGGCGTGTCGGCGTGAACCAGAGGCCGTTGTAGACGAGATCGGCGTACTTGACGCTCAGCTCACGCTTGAGCCGGATGAGGTCGCGGGGGGTGACCAGCGCCTCGAGTTCGCGGTGCGCGGCGTGCAGCACGACTGCGGCCGGCGCCTCGTAGATCTCGCGCGACTTGATGCCCACCAGCCGGTTCTCGATCATGTCGATCCGGCCGACGCCGTGCACGCCGGCGATGGTGGCCACGCTGTGGATCAGCTCGGTGAGGGGCATGCTGACGAGGTTGACCTCGGTCGGCACGCCGGCGTCGAACGTGAGCTCGAGGTAGGCCGGCAGGTCCGGGCAGCCCGCGCCCGAGCGCGTGAGCGAGTAGGCGTCCTCGGGTGGTTCCTCCCACGGGTCCTCGAGGATGCCGCACTCGATCGACCGCCCCCACAAGTTCTCGTCGGTGCTGTACGGGTTTTGCTTGGTGACCGGTACCGAGATGCCGCGAACGCGCGCGTACTCGATCTCGTCGGCGCGGGTCATGCCCCACTCGCGGGCGGGGGCGAACACCTTGATGGTCGGGTCGAGCGCCCGGGCCGAGACGTCCATCCGCACCTGTCGTTCCCCTTGCCGGTGCAGCCGTGCGCGATGCCGCTCGCCTTCTCCACGTGCGCGATCTCGACGAGTTTCCGGGCGATGAGCGGGCGCCCCAGGGCGGTCGCCAGCGGGTAGCGGTCCTCGTAGATGGCGCCGGCCTGGAGCGCCGGCAGGATGTAGTCGTGCGCGAACTCCTGCTGGACGTCGAGCACGTACGCGTTGACCGCGCCAGTCGCCAGGGCACGGTCGCGCGCCGAGTCGAGGTTCTCGCCTTGCCCGAGGTCCAGCGTGACCGCAATGACCTCGGCGCCATACCGCTCGGCCAGCCATGGAATGGCGACCGATGTGTCCAGCCCCCCGGAGTATGCCAACACGATGCGTTCCATCTCGCCTCCTTCACGGCGGCCGCGGCCGCGGCCGGATACGTATGCATTACACTGCATAACTATACCAGTCGAGATGCCGCTGACGCAAGAGCGCGGCCTGCGCTTGAGACAGATTCCAGGGGACCGACAGAAACTTGCTTCAACCGTGACGACCTCCGCCCTGGAAGATGTCTGGGCGTGGTCGGAGGAGCGTGTCAGCGGCCGATCTTCTCGAGTTGGTCGAGAAATGCGGCGGCCTGCCGCGAGCCGGCGGCAATCACGAGCACCGTGTCGTCGCCGCCGATCGTACCGACCACTTCGGGAAACGCGACCCGATCGATGGCGAGCGCCAGGTGCTGTGCCTCGCCGGGCGGCGTGCGGAGCACGACGAGTTGATCGACCCGCGCCGTTCGCGACAGCGATCGGACGACGACCCGCTGCAGGTGGGCCAGCGCGTTCTCGGGGCTGGTCGTGTCCTGGCCCGGGCGGCCGTAAGCGCCGTCTCCCGCCCGCTTGACCAGGCCAAGCTCCTTGAGGTCGCGCGAGATCGTGGCCTGGGTGGCGTGGATGCCGCGCGTCTTCAGCCGCCGCTGCAGGATCTCCTGGCTCGTGACCTGTTCGTGATCGAGCAGTTCGAGGATGACTGTCTGCCGCCGAGTCTTGGTCATGCGTTGCGGCTATTCTACATCCTTAGAGCCGTCCGATGACCAGGCTCGTCCCGAACGTGGTGTCCTTGCGTTCGACCGATCGGCAGCCGGCTTCCGTCATCCACGACCGGACTTCCGACTCGGTGTAGGTGTCGCCTTCCGGCGTGCCGACGAGCATGTTCAGCGCGAATAGCGCCGCCATGAGCGGGCCGTCGCGTGCTTCGCTCATCAGAAAGTCCTGTACGACCAGCTGCCCGCCCGGATTGAGCGCCTGTGCCGCCTTCCTGATGAGAAGCCGGTTGTCGTCCGCCGCGTTGCTGTGGATGACCGCCGACATGAACACCAGGTCGAACCCCTCGCCGAGCGGGGCGGTCAGGTAGTCGCCCGTCGTGGTGGTGACCTCGGCCGCACACCCGTCCCGGGCGATGTACATCCTGGCCAGCGGCACCACGTTCGGCAGGTCGAACACCACTGCGGAGACGCCTCGCCGCGCCCGGACGAACTCCATCGCGTAGGCCCCGGACCCGCCGCCGATGTCCAGCACCCGATCCACGCCGTCGAGGTCGAGCGCGCGGATCACCTCGCCTGCCGTCTGCCTGGCCCGCGAGTGCATGGCCGCGATGAACGGACGCAGCCAATCGTCGCCGCGCTCATTGATCTCGGGCAGACCGGTCGGATGGCCCGTGCGCACGACCTCGGTCATGCGGCTCCAGGTGTCCCACAGGTGGTTGGTGTGACCGAGTCCGCCCATATAGTCTGGCTGCCCCTTGACCAGGTAGGCCTGGGCCAGCGGCGTGTTCCGGAACCGACCCTCGTGCTTCTCGAGCAGGCCGAGCCCGACGAGCGCGTTCATCAGCCGGTCGGTCGCGCGCGGCTCCGTGTCGAGCGCTTCCGCTATATCCTCCGACGTCCGCGCCTCCGCGTTCAGCGCTGTGAACAACCCCAGCTCGAAGGCCGTCAGCAGCGGGCGGCTGCGCTGGAACGCGGTCGCCATCTCCATGATCGGTTTGGGCGACAAGGATGGTGTGATGTGGGCGAAGTTCATGCGTCTCCCTTCGATGCCGGCCGTGGGCGGCCGACATGGGCATCATAGCGAATTGCGAAGGGTGACGGGAAGGGCGGAACTCAGGCTCCGTATCCGACGTACAGCGCCGCGGTGCCTTCTTTGACGAAATGCCTTAGCAACGAGTCGAGCACGGGCTGCGGCTCCGCTTCCGATGCCGCGACGGGCAGGAACCCGACCTTCATCAGGCTGCGACGCAGCTCACCGGCGCGGACCATCGTTTCGTGGAGGCTCGAATACTGCTCCTCGGCGAGGGATTCACCCGCACGCTCGACGGTCAGCGTGAACGCCGACGTGCGCTTCACGAAGTAACAGTCCACTTCTTCGACGAACCCACCCATCTGCCAGACAATCACGGCGCTCTGCGGTACCATTGATTGGTTTCCCCCTGCCATCTGGCGCACAGCAAGAGTATGGCCAGCACCTGGCATCGTCGGAAATCGGCCTGTTTTTCGCTTGATGCAGGCGCTCACGCCGGCAGGCACGTGGAGCCAGGGTGTCTCCGGTCTGTAGCTTTTACACGCCCGGTGCGGATTTCACTGGAACGCCGCAGGGACGAGTCAGTCTTGGGAGTCTTGGATCAATACACTGCGTAGAAGGAGGCACCGTGAAGGCGATCGTCGTTCGTGAGTTTGGAGAGCCGGAGGTGATGCGGCTGGAGGAGCTGCCGAACCCGGTCCCCGGGCCCGGCCAGGTGCTGGTGCGGATCCACGCCGTTGGCGTGAACCCGGTGGACCACTACATTCGCAAGGGCGCGTACGCCCGACGTCCGACGCTGCCGTACACGCCGGGGGTCGACGCCGCCGGGACGATCGAGGCGCGTGGCTCGGGCGTCGCCATGTTCTCCCTCGGCGACCGCGTCTACATGACCGGCACCTCAGAGGGCGCTTACGGCGCGTACGCCGAGATGGCCGTCTGCGATCTCGCTCATGTGTATTCGCTGCCCGACAGCGTGTCGTTCGAGCAGGGAGCGGCGGTGGGCGTGCCCTACGGCACCGCCTACCGCGCGTTGTTCCAGCGGGCGCAGGCGAAGCCCGGTGAGTGGGTGCTGGTGCACGGGGGCAGCGGCGGCGTTGGCACCGCCGCCATCCAGCTCGCCCGCGCAGCCGGCATGGTGGTGCTGGCGACGGCGGGCACCGACCGCGGCCTCGCGCAGGTCTCAGCGGTGGGAGCCACGCACGCGTTCAACCACCGGGGCACCGACTACGCGGATCAGATCATGGCGGCCACCGGCGGGCGCGGCATCGACGTCATCCTGGAGATGCTGGCCAACGTCAACCTCAACCGCGACCTCGGCCTGCTCGCAAGGAACGGCCGGGTCATCGTCATCGGCAACCGCGGCACGGTCGAGATCGATCCACGTCAGACGATGGCGAGGGACGCGGACATTCGCGGGATGATCCTGTTCAACACGTCGCCGCGGGAGATGGCGGAGATTCACGCGGCCGTGGGCGCGGGCCTGCGGGACCTCACGCTGCGGCCGGTCATCGGCCGCGAGTTCTCGCTGGCGGACGCGAGGCTCGCGCACGAAGCCGTGATGTCGCCGGGAGCGCACGGGAAAGTGGTCTTGACGGTCTAGACATCTTCCAGGGCTGAGATCGTCACGAATGAAGCAAGTCTCTGTGGGGTCCCTGGAATCTGTCTTAGGCGCGGCCGATGGGCTATGATCGGGCCATGTTCAATCGGCAGCGAACCGGGTCGATCGTCTGTCCCTCGTGTGGCAACCTCGTGGGCGTCAACGACGAGCGGTGCTACAGCTGCGGGCGCTGGAACCCTGGCATGTGGGGGTTCGCTCCCCTGCTGCGCCGCCTCGGCAACGACTTCGGCTTCACCACGGTCGTGATGGGCGGCTGCGCCGCGCTCTACGTGCTGACGCTGCTCGCCTCCGGCGGTCAGATCGGCATGAGCGGCCTGTTCTCGCTGCTCTCCCCCAGTTCACAGTCGCTGTTCCTGTTTGGCGCCAGCGGCGCGATGCCGGTGTTCGTGTTCGGCCGGTGGTGGACCATCCTGTCCGCCGGCTGGCTGCACGGCAATCTGCTGCACATCATCTTCAACCTGATGTGGGTGCGCCAGCTCGGACCCGCCACCGGACAGCTCTACGGCGCCAGCCGCCTGGTGATTATCTACACCATTGGCGGGGCCATGGGGTTCCTGCTCAGCTCGATTGCGGGCGTGCTGCTGCCGGGCATCCCGATTATTGGGGGCGCCTCGTTCACCATCGGCGCGTCGGCGCCGATTTTCGGGTTGCTGGGCGCCCTGGTGCGCTACGGCCATCGCACCGGCGGCAGCCTGGTGCGCGGGCAGGCGTGGTCGTGGGCGCTCTCGCTGTTCGTGTTCGGCCTGATCATGCCAGGCGTGGACAACTGGGCGCACGCAGGAGGATTCGCCGGCGGCTACCTGGCAGCGATGTGGCTCGACCCGCTCCGCGCCGAGCGGACCGACCACATGCTGCTCGCGCTGGCCTGCCTCGGTCTCACGATCGCCTCGGTGGCGGCGTCGCTGATTCAAGGGCTGAGCCTGCTGCGCGGCGGCGCGTAGCGTTCGTACCTCAATCCACGACCCCTTTGGTCGCATCAGCCCGCCGGGCTACCGGCATCCCGGCATAATCGCCGGGATGTTGCCGTCGTCGATCAAAGTGCGATAAAATATGACGGAAAGCCGCCGATCACAAACGGGATCGGCTTTTGCAAAACGAACAAGGCGTCGGCCGATTCTGGCCCCTGAACAACGAGGAGTGGACACGATGGCGATGGTGATCAAGGACGATTGCATCAGCTGCGGCGCATGCGAGCCGGAATGCCCGAATGAGTCGATCAGCCAGGGCGATACGATTTACGTGATTGATGCCGCGAAGTGCACAGAGTGCGTCGGGGCCCACGACTCGCCGAAGTGTGTGGAAGTCTGCCCGGTGGACGGCTGCGTCGTCAAACTGGAAGCGTAGTCGGTTTCGGTTCGTCTCCGGCTTCCTCCAGCCCGCATCCATACCAGATTGGTCAACGAGGCCGCCCGGCACCGGGCGGCCTCGTTGACCTACGGTCCTTTCTTCAGAGTCCGTCACTGGCCACAGTGACAGCCACTTGCCCTCGCCCCTCCGCCGGGCTACCCTTGCGAGTTCACGACGGACGAGGAGGGATGACGATGCCGCACGGATTCGTTTGCCGGTTGTGTGTCGGGATGCTGGCCGCGGTGCTGCTGGCCACAGCGTCCAGCGCGGGGGCCCAGACCCTCTTCGCCGCCTTCTTCACCGAAAAGACGATGCGGGTGGACTACTACCACACGGGCGGCGGGCCGGAGGTGTTCTCGCTCGACCAGGTGGTGTCGGATGGTCCGTGGGCAGGCAGCCGCACGCGGCTTCTCGACGACACGAACCTCGGACCGTACTTCTTCGAGGTCATCGACCGGAAGACCAACCAGCCAATCTACTCGCGAGGCTTCGCGTCGATTTACGGCGAGTGGGAGTCGACGGACGAACCGAAGCAGGGACTGCACCGGTCGTTCCACGAGTCGCTCCGCTTTCCGTGGCCGAAAGCGCCCGTGCAGGTGGTCGTGAAGAAGCGCGACCGCGCGAATGCGTTCCGCGAGGTCTGGTCCACGGTGATCGACCCGTCGTCACGGTTCGTCACCCCCGCCGAGACTCGGCCGATCGGGAAGGTCTGGACGGTCTTCGAGAACGGCCCGGCGGCCACGAAGGTGGACCTGCTGATCCTGGGCGACGGCTATAGCGAGGCCGACCTGCCGAAGTTCCATGCCGACGTGAAACGGCTCACCGATCAACTGTTCGCCACCGAGCCGTTCAAGAGCCGAAAGGCCGACTTCAACGTGCGGGCGATCGACCTTCCGACCGAGAGGAGCGGCGTGAACCGGCCGCGCACCGCCGACTACCGGCGGACACCGCTCGGCGTGTCGTACAACATCTTCGACTCCGAGCGGTACGCGCTGACGCTCGACAACCGGTCGATGCGGGACATCGCGTCGGCCGCGCCATACGACTTCCTCGAGATCCTGATCAACGAGAAGCAGTACGGCGGCGGCGGCGTCTTCAACGATCACGCGACCGCGGCGGTGGACACCGCCTTTGCGGACTACATCTTCGTCCACGAGTTCGGCCACCACTTCGCCGGCCTGGGCGACGAGTACTACACGTCGGACGTGGCCTACGAAACCGGCGTTGCGGACCGGCCGGAACCGTGGGAACCGAACATCACTGCCATGAAGGACCCGGCCACGTTGAAGTGGAAGGACCTGGTCGAAGCCGGGACGCCGCTGCCGACGCCGTGGGACAAGGATCCGTACGAGAAGAAGAGCCGCGAGATCCAGGAGCGGCGCCGCGACCTCCGCGCGAGAAACGTGCCCGAGAGCGAAATGAACCAGCTGTTCACGGAAGAGTTGAACTGGTCCACGCCGTTCCTCGCCGGGATGAAGTACTCGCGCAAGGTCGGCGCGTTCGAGGGCGCGTCGTACGAAGTGAAGGGCCTCTTCCGTCCCGAAGCCGACTGCATCATGTTCACACGCGACAACGTCGGGTTCTGCCGGGTGTGCCAGCGGGCCATCGCCCGCATCATCGACATGTACGCGAAGTAGATCAGGAAGGCCGCTCGGAGGTCACCATGAACGGGGTGTCGTGCATCGACACGATGCCGCCGTTCACGTTGATGCCAATGAGGCCGGCCACGCCGGGCGTCAGGTGCGAGAGCTCTTCGAGCACGGCCCGCGCCGCCCGATCGACGGCCAGGCCTTCCTGCACGCGGTCGCAGAACCGCTTGGCGGAGAGCAGCACCAGCATGCGCTCGCCGAGGCCGGTCATCGACACGCCGGCCAGCCGGGTGCAGTACGTCCCGGCGCCGATCACCGCCGTGTCGCCGACCCTCCCCGGGTAGCACAGCGCCGTTCCCCCCGTTGACGTGCCGGCCGCGAGACGCCCTTCCGCGTCGAGCGCCACGCAGCCGACCGTTCCCAGCCGCGCCGCGTTGTCACGCTTCCACCCGGCCGCCATCGCGACGTAGTCCAGGCGCTGCCCGGCCGCATCGAGGTGCTCCCGCCAGTAGGTCACCTTGGCTGGCGTCGCCGCCGCGGCCGGCTCGAGACCCACGCGAAGCCCGAGCTGGAGCGCCTCCTGGCCGCTGAGCATCACGTGCGTCTCCTGCTCGAGGATGTAGCGCGCGAGTCGCACAGGATTCTTCAGTCCGGGCACCTGCGCGACCGCCCCGGCCCGCCCATCCCACGCCATCAGCGACACGTCCATGCGGATGACACCGTCGGCCTGGAGATCGCTGCCAGTCCCCGCGTTCAGCACCGGCTCGTCCTCGAGCCGCCGGAGCGCCTCTTCCACGGCGTCGAGCGCGCTCGCGCCCCGCTGCAGCAAGGCCCACGCGGAATCCGCCGCCCGCTCGCAGGCCGCCTGCCTCTCATCGGCGTTTGGTGGAACCGACCCACTGCCACCGTGAACGATCAGCGCTGGTTTCATGAACCCCTACTTCGCCAGCAACACGTTAACCGCGGAAGGGGAAATTATACCGTGTCATCGCCTTTCAGCCCGCCGGTGCGCCCAGGAGACGGGACGCGCGGTATGATGAAGAGCATGACAGTCTCGGCTACCCCGCCCGCCTCCATGGCCCCGGCGCTGCTGCTCTCGATGCCCCAGCTCGACGACCCGAATTTCCGTCACACGGTCGTGCTCCTGTGCCAGCACACCTCCGACGGCGCGTGGGGATTGGTGCTCAATCGGCCGACGGGGACGCGCGCGGCGCAGGTCGTTCGCCTCGATCCGCCGATTGCCTCGGACAACGGGCTCGAGCTGTGGGTCGGGGGCCCGGTTGAACCGGAGCGCGGGTGCCTGCTGCTCGGCGAGGATCCACACGACGTCGAAGCGGTGCAGATCTGTCACGGCATCTATATCTCTGGGTCCGCGTCGCTGCTTCGTCAACTGCTCGAACACGACCGGCCGAAGAGAACCCGGCTGCTGATGGGGTATGCGGGGTGGGGACCGGGGCAGCTCGACGCCGAGCTGCTGGAGTCAGCCTGGCTCATTACGCAGGTCGAACTCGACCTGATCTTCGACGTGCCGGCCGCGGACATGTGGGAGACAGCGCTCCGTCGGCTGGGCGCCGAGCCGGGCACACTGCAGATGAGCCCGGGCGTGCACTAAGTCCTTCGATGCACAAATACGGTGACGTATTTGTGCCCTCAGGACTAAGTGCTGAGCGAGCACAACCGGCCACGTGCGCCGAGAGCCGATCGTGGCCGTAATTGCGAGTCGAAGTACTAAGTGGTCCGCCGGTCGCCCCTGCTACTTCCATCTGAAGATCCGCAGCGAGATCGAGAAGCAGACCACCGCCCACGCGCCGAGAATCGCGGCCTCGGCCCCGACCTCGCGCGGAGTAGCGCCATCGAGCATCACGGCGCGCAGCGCGTCATTGAGCGCGGTCAGCGGGAGCGCGTGAATGAACGGTTGCATCGGCGCCGGGAAGTGGGCCGACGAGAAGAACACGCCGGAGACGACCCACATCGGCAGCATCGAGAAGTTCATCCAGCCAGACGCCGCCTCGATGGTCCGCGCCCGGCTGGCCACGAGCAGGCCCAGCCCGCCGAAGGCCAGCGCGCCAAGCAGTACGACGCCGGACAGCGTCCACAGCGACCCGCGGATGGGCACGGAAAAGGCGAGCGCCGCGAACCCCAGGAGCGCGCCCACCTCGAGTCCGAGGAACACGAGGCGCGCCAGCATCTGGGCGAGCAGATAGTCCCGGCGTGACATCGGCGTGGCGGCCAGCCGTTTCAGAACCCGCCGGGTGCGCGCCCAGACCACCGAGAATCCGATACTCCACATCCCCGTGCCCATGATGTTCATGCCGAGCAGACCGGGGATGAGCCAGTCGATGTAGCGGGCGCCCACCGCCTCGATCGTCTCCTCGCCGGCGGTGAACCGGTCCGCCCGCCCCGCCGCCCGCTGCAGCGCCGCATCCACCGCCAGCCGCGCCAGCTTGCTCTCGGGCCGAGCGGGGTCGAAGCGGTAGGTTGGCGGCGTGCCGGGCAGCACGATCACCTGCACCTCGCCGTCGCGCAGGGCCAGGTCGGCGCGATCGCGCGCCACGAGGCGCGCCTGGATGCCCGGCGCCTTCGTCAACGCGGCAGTGACCTCCGCGCTGCCCGCCGCCTCGAGCACCCCGACATACACCGGCTCGTCACCCTTCGTGCGAAACGCGATCCCGAGGGCAAGGGCGACCACGAGTGGAAAGACGACGACCCAGAAGACAGCCTCCGGCTCGCGCACGAATTCGAGGAGCCGGGCGATCGTCAGTTCGATCAGCGGATGATACGGGCGTTCACGTCTACTCATCGCGCAGATGCCGTCCTGTATGCGCCACGAACACGTCCTCGAGCGTCGCCTGGTGCGTGGCCAACTGGGACAGTTGCAGGCGCTGCCGTTCCAGTTCGAGGAGAAGCGCGGGGATCACGACATGGGGCTCGGTCACGCGCAGTCGCACGGTCCCGGCATCCACCCTGGCATCCGTGACGCCAGGCAACTGCGCCAGAAGCGAGGTCGACACCTCCGCGCCGCGATCGATGGCGAACTCGACGGCGTGCTCGGCGCCGAGCGACGAGATCAGCTCGCGCGGCGTGCCGAGCGCGATGATGCGTCCCTGGTCCATGATCGCCACACGGTCGCACAAGGTCTGGGCCTCGTCCATGTAGTGGGTGGTGAGGACGATCGTGCCTCCGTCGGCGCGGAAGCGGTCGAGGAGCGACCACAGCTGCCGTCGCGACTGCGGATCGAGGCCGGTCGTCGGCTCGTCGAGAAACAGCAGGTCCGGTTCGTTCACCAGCGCGCACGCCACGGCCAGCCGCTGCTTCTGGCCGCCCGACAGCTTGCCCACCCAGCTGCGGCGCTTCGACTCGAGTTCCACCATCCGGAGGACGTCACCGACCGACGGGCCGCGTCGGTAGAACGACCGGAACAGCCGGACGACCTCCTCCACCGACAGCTTCTCCTGGAGTTGCGTGTCCTGCAGCTGGATGCCAAGCCGCTGACGGAGCGCCCGGTCGTCGGTGCCCCAGCGGAGACCGAGCACTTCCACCTCGCCGGCATCCTGCTTCAGGAGGCCTTCGAGAATCTCGATCGTCGTGGTCTTGCCGGCGCCGTTCGGGCCGAGCAGGCCAAAGCACTCCCCTGCCCGCACCTCGAGGTCGAGACCGGCGACCGCCACGACGTCGCCATAGCGCTTCTGCAACCCGCGGCACACAACCGCGGCGGCCCGTTTGGTATCTGGTGCTCCCACGAGAGGCATTGTGACACAGCTGTCAGCTCCGCTGTTGTTCTGCTAGACTGAAGGCCGATGTCCGACGAGAGGGTGATCCTGATTGCGGCTCCAGAACTGATCCCCGCCCTGCGGGAACGCGTTGGCGATGACGGTCGGGTGCTGACATTCGCCGACTCGGAACCGTTGCGGGCGCTCGAGGCGATCACCGCCCAGCATCCGCCGGTCATCGTCCTC
Organism: Acidobacteriota bacterium; assembly: GCA_017883185.1. Taxonomy (GTDB): domain Bacteria; phylum Acidobacteriota; class Vicinamibacteria; order Vicinamibacterales; family Fen-181; genus FEN-299. The sequence continues at coordinate 4,697 of JADGOB010000010.1, read as the reverse complement.
GAACGGCTGTTCGCGGCCAGCCCGCGCGGCGCGGCGCTGATCGCCCGCATCAAGGCCGACGCCGGGCTCGACGCGTCCGAGATTCGCATTCTCTCCCACGACACCGACTACCAGCGCGTCTCGCCGCGTCGCCGCGGCTTGCCGGCACCCAGGATCGTCGTGGCGAAGAAGGTGACCACCCTCGATCGCCTCACCCGCCGCGCGCCGCGCTTCAGGATGAGAGAGGACACCCCGGCGACCATCGACGACCAACCCGCGCGCCTGATCGACCTGTCGGTCCTCGGCGTGCAGCTGATCGGCCCGGATGCGGTCCGGCCGAGGCAGACGGTGACGGTGACGCTGGGTTCATCAGAACCGCCACTGACTGTGACAGGCACGATCGAGTGGGCGAGGCTGGAGTTGTCGAGGAAGGGACCCATCCACCGGGTCGGCATCGAGTTCATCGACCCGGACAAGGCAGCGATTGGCGCGTTCAGCAACGCCAACCGGCGGGACTGACCGACTAGGCCTTTTGGCCGAGCCACGCGGCCGCGACCGACTCTTCCCTGAAGATCGTCTCGTCGCGATCGGAACCGGTCGAGATGATCCCCACCGGCACACCGGAGAGTTCTTCCAACCGGGCGATGTAGGATCGCGCTTCCGCGGGAAGCTCGCCGTACGACCGCACGCCGCCGGTCGGCTTCGACCACCCGGGCAGGCGTTCGTACACCGGTCGGCACGCGGCCAGTTGCAGCACGTTGCCGGGGAACTCGGTGAGGGTGCGGTCGCCGCAGCGATAGGACGTGCAGACGTCGATGTGCGGCAGGCCGTCGAGCACGTCCATTTTGGTCAGCGCGATCGCGTCGAGGCCGTTGACGCGCGCCGCGTAACGCACCGCCACCGCGTCGTACCATCCGCAGCGCCTCGGCCGCCCCGTGGAGGCGCCGTACTCCTGGCCGGCCTCGCGGAGCCGGTCGGCCATCGGCCCCGACAACTCTGTCGGGAGCGGGCCGCCGCCCACGCGCGTCGTATAGGCCTTGGCGACGCCGAGCACGCTGCCGATCGACCGCGGCCCCACGCCGAGGCCCGTGCACACGCCACCCGCCGTGGAGTTCGACGAGGTGACGAACGGGTACGTGCCGTGATCGATGTCGAGGAACGTGCCCTGCGCCCCTTCGAAGAGGATGCTCCGCCCTTCGGCCTGGACCTGGGCGAGGAACAGCGACACGTCCTTGACCCACGGGCGCATCCGCTCGCCGTAGGTGACCATGCGCTCGAAGAGCGGCTGCCACTCGAGCGCCGAGTCGCCCACGAGCCGGTTCCTGGCCATGACGTTCTCGCGCACCTGCTCGGCGAAGGCCGACGGGTCGGCCAGGTCGCCGACGCGAATGCCGCGCCGCCCGATCTTGTCCTCGTAGGCGGGCCCGATGCCGCGCGACGTCGTGCCGATCTTGCGATCGCCGCGGCGCGCTTCCGACAGCAAGTCGAGGTCGCGGTGATATGGCAGGATGACATGCGCCTTGTCGCTGATCGCGAGGCGGTCGCCCACCTCGATCCCGTATTGCGCCAGCGTCGCGATCTCCTCAAAGAGCGCCTCGGGGTCGACCACGACGCCGTTGCCGATCACGCAGCTCACGCCGGGATGGAGAATGCCCGACGGCATCAGGTGCAGGACGAACTTGGTGCCGCCGACCAGCACGGTGTGCCCGGCGTTGTGGCCGCCCTGGTACCTGGCAACGACCGAAAAGTGCGGGGTGAGCAGGTCGACGATCTTGCCCTTGCCCTCATCGCCCCACTGGGCGCCGATCACGGCAACGTTCATAAGCGTTCGCATCTCCGCACGGCCACCGTGTTCGCGCCACGGCCCGCGTCCACCAACCGCTCCGATCGTAGCACAGGCGGCCGTGGCTCGGCTGTCGCGCCCCCGCCAATTCCTGTAGAATATTTCGTTCGTCGCCGATCGTCCGCGTGGATTCCCCAGGCTGGCGGTGGTGCTCTTCGATGATACGATCCCGACGTCCGCGAATAAGGAAGACCATGTCAGCATGAGCATGGGCGCGGCACTCGAGACGCAGCGCGCGCTGGAACTGGCTCGTTACGTGCTGGCCGTCGAGGTGTTGTGCGCCTGCCAGGCAATCGAGGAGGCGGCGGGCCTGGCTGTCAAGTGACTTTTCCGCAAACCGCCGTGCGACGTTTTACATTGACAACCCCGCGTGGGGCCCGTAATTTCTAGGCTTCATCCGCGATCCTCGATACCCAGCCGATTCATCATGACCACGCTCACCCATCACGTTCGCGCGCCGCGCGGCACCACGATCTCCTGCAAGGGCTGGCCCCAGGAGGCCGCGCTGCGCATGCTGATGAACAACCTCGACCCGGAGGTCGCCGAACGTCCCGACGACCTGATCGTCTACGGCGGCTCGGGCAAGGCCGCGCGCAACTGGGCCTGCTACGAGGCGATCACGCGCGCGCTGCGCGCGCTCGAGCACGACGAGACGCTCCTCGTGCAGTCGGGCAAGCCGGTCGGCATCTTCCACACGCACCCGGGCGCGCCCCGCGTGCTGATCGTGAACTCGATGCTGGTGCCGGCGTGGGCGACCTGGGAGACGTTTCGCGATCTCGAGCACAAGGGCCTGACGATGTACGGCCAGATGACCGCGGGGAGCTGGATCTACATCGGCACCCAGGGCATCCTGCAGGGCACGTTCGAGACGCTGGCCTCGGTGGCCGACCGGAAGTTCGGCGGGAGCCTCGAGGGACGCGTCTTCGTCTCGGCCGGTCTCGGCGGCATGGGCGGAGCCCAGCCGCTCGCGGCCACGATGAACGGCGCGGCAGCCCTGGTCATCGAAGTGGACCCGCACCGGATCCAGCGGCGGCTGCAGACGCGCTACGTGGACGAGTCCACCGACTCGCTCGACGCGGCGCTCGACCGGGTCTCGGCCTGGCAGCGCGAAAAGCGCGGGCGCTCGATCGCGCTGCTCGCCAACGCCGCCGACGTGCTCCCGGAGCTCGTGAAGCGCGGCATCACGCCGGACGTGCTGACGGATCAGACGTCGGCCCACGATGCGCTCAACGGCTACGTGCCGAACGGCATGACGCTGGCCGAATCCGACACGCTCCGGCAGGAGAACCCGGACGAGTACGTGCGCCGGTCGGTCGCGGCGATGGGGGTGCACGTCGAGGCGATGCTCGCGCTGCAACAGCGCGGCGCCATCACGTTCGACTACGGCAACAACATCCGCGCGCAGGCCGTGAAGGCCGGGGTGGCGCGCGCCTTCGACATTCCCGGTTTCGTGCCCGAGTACATCCGCCCGCTGTTCTGCGAGGGCAAGGGCCCGTTCCGCTGGGCGGCGCTCTCGGGCGATCCCGCGGACATCTGGGCCACCGACCAAGCGGCGCTCGAGATGTTCAAGGACAACGAAGCGCTGTGCCGCTGGGTGCGCCTGGCCGGAGAACGCGTGGCGTTCCAGGGGTTGCCGGCCCGCATCTTCTGGCTCGGCTACGGTGAGCGCGCCAGGTTCGGCCTTCGCATCAACGAACTGGTTCGCACCGGCGCGATCAAGGCGCCCATCGTGATTGGCCGCGACCATCTCGACACCGGCTCGGTGGCGTCGCCGTACCGGGAAACCGAGGGCATGCTCGACGGCAGCGACGCGATTGCCGACTGGCCGATCCTGAACGCGCTGCTCAACGCGTCGTCGGGGGCCACGTGGGTGTCGGTGCACCACGGGGGCGGCGTCGGCATCGGCTACTCGCTGCATGCCGGGATGGTGATCGTGGCGGATGGCACGCGGGAAGCCGACGAGAAACTGCAGCGCGTGCTGACGTGCGACCCCGGCACGGGTGTCGCGCGCCATGCCGACGCCGGCTACGAGACGGCGATCGCGACAGCTGAGGCCAGGGGCGTGCGAATTCCGATGCGCGAGTTCGGGTCGGGCGGGCCGGCAGACGGGAGCGCCGGACGGTGACGACTTTCCAGAGACCCACGGTGGACCACCGGATCAAGGCGATGCTGACCGACGATGCCGGCCGCGTCCCCGTCGTGCTCGGCCTCTGTGGCACCGGCCGCACAAGCCTGCTCCACCGGCTGCAAACGGACCTCGGTCCGCAGGAGAGCCAGTACGTCAACGTCGAACGCACGGCCAGCACGCCCGAACGGTTCCTGAACGCGCTGACCGCCGGATCGCCCTTCATCGACGCGCGGCCGACACCGCAGACCATCAGTCCGCGCGAGGCGTTCGACGCCGTCCTGGCGTTCTTCTCCGGTGCGCGCCGCGTGGACCTGGGCCCGGTCACGTTCCTGCTGGACGAGGTGCTCGAGTTCCGCACGTTCGAGAGTTTCCCGGGCCTGCGCCGCGCGCTGTCCGAGCTGCTCGCGGTCATCGCGTCCTCGCCAAACCGCTTCGTCCTCACGTCGCGGTACATCGCGCGGACGGAACGCGCGCTCGCCGCCGCCTCGCCGCAGTTCGTGGTCGTCCCGATGCCAGCGCTGCCCGGAGACGAAACGGAGCGGATGGTCGCGGACGCGCTCGGGGTTGGTGCGTCCAACGGCGGGACCACGACGGGAGGCGAATCGGTCGCCGACATCGCGCGCCTGGTGCAGGCGCTGTCCGAGGGTCGCCCGGGCTACACGCGCGCGATCGTCGAATCCATGGCCTCGCGCGCCGGCCACGGCGTGGCGGACCCGGTGGCCGCCCTTACGGCGCTGCTCGAGCCCG
>JADGOB010000353.1 GCA_017883185.1 Acidobacteriota bacterium | reverse complement strand
GAACGCGGGCGGCGGCGCCTCCGGCCTAGCGCTGCCCTTTACCCATAGCTGATGCTGGACACATGTTATCCACCGCGCAACGCGAAACCTTCGCACCAGTCCTGCAGACGCGCGTAGCCCCGCCACATCCCCGATCCGGAGGTGCCGGCGACGGTCCAGCGCCGGCGGTTCCCTGCGGAGTATCGGCTCCGCATTGTGAAGCAGGCCGACGCGTGCAAGCAGCCCGGCGAGCTGGGGGCCCTGTTGCGCCGCGAAGGCTTGTACTCCTCGCTGCTGACGAACTGGCGTCGGCAACGCGAGCAGGGGGCCTTGCGGGATCTGCGCGACCGCCGGCCGGGGCCGAAGCCGCGCCCCGTCGACCCCCGCGTCAAACAACTCGAAGCCGAGAACGCGCGTCTGCAGCGAAAGCTGCAGCGGGCGGACACGATTATGACGCTCCAAAAAAACTCTCGTGCCCGGCGACGCCGGCCCACCTGCTGGACGAGAAACTCCTGATGTGTCTATCCTCCCATGTACCCGGGAGGAGTGGCCGCCAACTTATTGGTGTCTTCACGAACCCGTAAAAAAACATGGTCCGGGGGTGACTTGCGCACTTGAGAGTGGTGACGCCCATCAGGCGATCCCGTTTAGGAAAGTGATTCATCGCGCCACCCCTGCTTCCGGGCATCAACCATGGAGGTGAAGCCATGCCAGAAAAGACGCCGCGCCCGCGCCCGCGATCCTCGAGACAGTTGTCCACGATCCACCCGGATGCGGCCGGCCTCGATGTCGGCTCGACGTTTCACGTCGTCGCCGTGCCGAGCGACCGGGACGATCAGCCGGTTCGGACCTTCCGGACCTTCACTGGGGATCTCCACCACTTGGCGGAGTGGCTACAACAGGTCGGGATCACGACGGTCGCGATGGAGTCGACCGGGGTGTACTGGATTCCCGTCTTCGAGATCCTCGAGGCGTGCGGCTTCGAGGTGCTGCTGGTGAATGCTCGCCATGTCAAGAACGTGCCCGGCCGCAAGACGGATGTGAACGATGCGCAGTGGCTGCAGCAGCTCCACCAGTATGGACTGCTCCGCGGCAGCTTCCGGCCCCGCGAGGGTGTCGTCCGCCTTCGTGCGTACTTGCGCCATCGCGAGCGGCTGGTTGACGACGCTGCCTCACACATTCAACGGATGCAGAAGGCGCTCATGCAAATGAACGTGCAGCTCCATCACGTGGTCTCCGACATCACGGGGCTCACGGGCCTGCGCATTATTCGCGCCATCGTGTCGGGCAATCACACGCCCGAGGCGCTGGCCGCCTTTCGCGACATCCGCTGCCACGCCTCCGAGGCCACCATCCGTGAGGCGCTGATCGGCAACTACCGTCCCGAGCACGTCTTTGCCCTGCGTCACGCGTTGGAGTTCTACGATGTCCTTCAGACCAAGATCGGTGAGTGCGACGTCGAAATTGAAGCCGTCTTGAAGATGTTGAACGACGCGCGCCCGGCGCCCACGGATCCGCTCCCGTCGGTGCGGCATGCGAAAGCCCGGAACGAGCCCAGGTTTGAGGCGCGGCCCGCGCTCTATACCTTGCTGGGCGCCGATCTGACGCAAATTCACGGATTCGGCCCCTACACCGTGTTGCGGCTTGTCGGCGAGTGCGGCGACGACATGCGCAAATGGCCGACCGACAAGCACTTCACCTCGTGGTTGAGCCTGGCGCCCGGCAACAAGATCTCGGGCGGCCATCTGCTCAGCTCGAAAACGCGTCGCTCCGCGAACCGGGCGGCCGCTCTGCTGCGGATCGCCGCAGTCAACGTCGGCCGAACGGAGACCGCGCTCGGTGCCTTCTACCGGCGCCTGGCCGCCCGCATTGGGAAAGCGAAGGCCGTCACCGCCACCGCGCGGAAACTCGCGGTCCTGTTCTACCGAGCGCTTCGATTCGGCCTGGCGTACGTCGACCCCGGAGTGTCGCACTACGAAGCCCGCTACCGGCAGCGAGTCATCCACAACCTGCGGCGTCGCGCGCGTGACTTCGGGTTTAGTCTTGTCGCGGATACGGCACCCAGTGTCGGAGTTTCTTAGGAAAGTTGCCGAGATCCTGGGGATCTCCCTGAGACCCCTCGACACCGACGAGACCGACTGATGATCGCCATCGAGGCCGTGACCGCGACGGGAGAGACGTCGGCGCTCTGTCAGAGCGTCGGCATCTCGCACGCCTCGTTCTATCGGCGCCGGTCCCCGGGGCGGCCGGCGCCGCCGCGCGTCCCGCGGGCGCTCTCGCCGCGAGCCCTCGCCCTGGCGGAACGGCAGGCGGTGCTCGACGCGTTGCACAGCGACCGGTTCCTCGACCAGTCCCCGGCAGAAGTCCATGCCACGCTGCTCGAGGAGCAGACGTACTTGTGCTCGACGCGGACGATGTATCGCGTGCTGGCCGCGGCCGACGAAGTCCGCGAGCGGCGCGACCAGGCCCGCCACCCGGCCTACGCCGCACCGGAGCTCGTGGCGACGGCGCCGAACCAGGTCTGGTCCTGGGACATCACGAAGCTGAAAGGGCCGGTGCCGTACCTCTACTTTTCGCTGTACGTGATCCTCGATCTCTTCAGCCGGTACGTCGTCGGCTGGATGGTCGCGCGGCAGGAGAGCGCCCGCCTGGCGCAGCGCCTGATCGAGGCGACCTGCGTCAAACAGGGCATCACGCCCCACCAGTTGACGATTCACGCGGACCGCGGCGCGCCCATGCGGAGCAAGCTCGTCGCCGAGCTGTTGTCGGACCTGAGCATCGACGCGAGCCACTCGCGGCCCCGCGTGAGCAACGACAACCCGTTTTCCGAAGCGCAGTTTCGGACGGTCAAGTACCGGCCGGAATTCCCGGACCGCTTTGGCTCGCTCGAGCACGCCCG
>JADGOB010000352.1 GCA_017883185.1 Acidobacteriota bacterium | reverse complement strand
AGTCAGGACGGGATCGTTGGGTCCCCTGCCCAAATGTGGGTCACTCGCTTCACGTCGATTGCCGCATGCAGGTAGGCGAACAAAGGGCGCAAACTTACGCTACACGTCCAGATGCTATCTACCTCTGATCACTGGTAACACGCGCTTCTCCCTCACGCGTTCGCGCCGGATCGCCCTCATTTGCGCACAATATGCTGCCAGGCCGTTTGAGATGTTGCCGGTTTTGATCCGAAGGATACGACCCGGCTCCTTTCCGTTTGCAGATCTGTTTCTGTACACTCACTTCATTCAACATTGATTTCCGGCCGGCACCTGGAGACATGCCTCCCATGCGCAGAATCGTTGTTCTTCTCGCCTTCCTTCTATTCGCCGTGTCTGCGATAGCGCAGCAGAAACCTGTGCTTACGCTCGACGACTTTTTCAACTACGTGCAATTCGGCGCAGTCGAGATGTCGCCCGACGGCTCCGCCGTGGCCTTCACCACCCGGCGTGCGGATTGGGCGCAAGAGCGCTTCCGAAGCGACACTTGGCTGGTCCGCAACGGGCAGCAGCCCATCCTGCTGACCCACTCGGGCGAAGACAGCAGCCCGAAGTGGTCGCCTGACGGGCGGTGGGTGGCGTTCGTGTCGCTGCGCGAGATGGCGTGGACCAAGCCAGCCGAGAGCGGCGAGAAAGAGAAGGTTGCGCACCTGTACGCGATTTCCGTGTCCGGCGGCGAGGCGTTTCCGGTTACGCGAGGAGAAGAGTCGGTGCACACGTTTGCATGGTCGTCTGATTCCCAGTCTCTCTACTTCGCCACGCGGGTGCCGTGGAGCAAGGTAAAGCGCGATAGCTACAAGAAGGAGTGGAAAGACGTCGAGCGTTACCGTGAGCAGGAACGGGGCGACGTCATCGCTCGCATCGGGCTTGCGGATGCGTTGGCACGTGCGCAGGCGGTCACACCGTACAGCGCAAGCGAAGACGCGAAGAAGGACGACGACAAAAAGAAGCAAGAAGAGGATGTGAACAAGGACAAAGAGACGGCGGAAACTCCGGGCACCATGATCCTTGCGCACTGCGATCTGGAGGTGAGCGACCTGGCGGTTTCCCACGACGGCCGGACGCTGGCGTTCATCAGCCGCCCGAGCCACCACCGCCTGGAGGGCGTAAAGGAAGTGGAAATCTTTCTGCTGCCCGCGTCGGGTGGAGCAGCACGGCAACTGACCCACAACCAGGCGTTGGAGTCTGACCTGCTATGGGGCCCGGATGACCGACATATTCTGTTCTCCACCGGAACCGGCGGAGTCGAAGACGTTTATCAGCGGGAACAGGAGCGCGTGTACAGCATGGATGTTGGTTCGGGCAAGGCCCAGCGGTGGGGCAGCCAGTTCACGGGCGCTCTCAATGCATACGAGGTCGCTCCTGACGGAAGCCTGGTCGCGACCGGCCAGGTCGGTGCCGAGAACCAGGTTTACAGCGAGCGTTCCGCGGCGGACCCACTGAAAAAGATCTCGTCGTGGGACGGAGCTTACCGCGAATTATCGTTGGCCGAGCATTCGCCTCGTCTGGCGTTCGTCCATTCGGCGTTTGACAAGCCGGAGGAACTGTACGTCGCCGATAGCGCCAATGATCTCGCGCAGGCCAAACCGGTCACGACGTTCAACAGGCTGTTCACTGAACGCGATCTTCCGAGGGGACGGACCTACAAGTGGAAATCTGAAGACGGCGCGGAGGTGGAGGGCATCTTACTCTATCCGCCGGGCAAGTTTGGCGCGAAGAACCTGCCGATGCTGACGCTGATCCACGGTGGCCCCGAAGCGGCAGACCTCAACAGTTTTGGCGCCAATTGGTACGACTGGGCGGCGATGGCTGCCTCGCGCGGGTACCTCGTATTCCGGCCGAACTACCGCGGCTCGACGGGCTACGGCGACAAGTTTGAACTGCAGGTCTCGCCCAACATTGTCTCGACGCCGGGTAAAGACATCCTCACCGGCGTGGATGCGTTAGTGAAGGACGGCATTGCGAATATCGACAAGTTGACCGTCGGCGGGTACAGCTACGGCGGCTACATGACCAATTGGCTGATCACGCAGACGACACGTTTTAAGGCCGCGGTCTCGGGAGCGGGCGCGGTGGAACACATTGTCAACTGGGGGAATGACGACCTGACCTTTGACGACGCCTGGTATTTGGGCGGCACGCCGTGGGAGGTCCCAAAGACCTACAACCAGGAAGCCGCAATCTTCCAGATCAGCAAGGTGAAGACGCCGACACACATCGTCGGCGGCGCGATTGACATTCGCGTCTACATCGGCGAGCAGTACCTGCTCGAGCGCGCACTGCACACCCTCGGTGTGCCCTCCACGCTGCTCATCTTCCCCGGAGAGGGGCATGGCCTTACAAAAAATCCTTGGCACGGGAAGATCAAGGTGCGCGAGGAACTGAAGTGGCTGGAGAAGTACTGCCCTGCCGGCAGTCAGTGAAAGCTTCGGAGGATCGGAGCAGCTTCAGACCAGGGCGAGCGGGATGGCGCCCAAGTCGGCGCCGGTGAGCGCGGCGTCGATTTGGGAAAGCACTATTGACTCTCCCCTGCCCACGCAAGACAACGGCAACCCCTTTGACCAGTTGCCACGCGGCGTTAGGAACCAGGCGCGGAGGCTTTTTCCAGTTCGGCGGCAGCGTCGTCGATGGCCTTCGCTTCCTTCATCAGCACCTCGGCCACGCCGGGAATCTGCTGGTCGGCTTGGTTCCACTTCTTCTGGTCGAGGTACTCGCGCACCGCGCCAAATTCCAGCGCGCCGTAGCCGGAATAGGCGCCCGGCGAAAAGGGCACGTACCGGAACCACGGCCGCCCGGGCTCGCCGTTGGGCGACAGCAGCGCGCGCTCAGTGGCGACCAGC
>JADGOB010000138.1 GCA_017883185.1 Acidobacteriota bacterium | reverse complement strand
GTTCTCCTCGGGTGTCATGATCGTCTCGACGCGCAGCGGGGCAAACAAGTGGTCGGCGACGTTGAACAACTTCCTCCCTGGTTTCATTCTCAAACGTGGCTCGAACCCGTTCCACGTGATCGGCATCGAATCGCTGGACCCTCGGGTAGCAATTGGCGGGCCGATCATCAAGAACCGGCTGTTCGTGGCCGAAAGCGCTCAATTCCGTTACGAGTCGGGCGAGGTGGCGAGCCGGCCGCAGGGCGAGCGTCGCGTCAGCAAGAGCCTCAGCTCGTTCACCCGGTTCGACTACGTGGTGAACTCGAGCAACACGCTGACCGGCACCTTCACGCTCGCCCCCGAGAACTCCGACTCGGTGAACCTCAGCACCTTCGACCCGCCGGAATCCACCGCGGACCTCACGCAGCGCGTCTACCGGTTCGGTGTCAGTGACACGGCGCAGTTGCCGCACGCGATGGTACTCGAGACGCTCGCGCATTTCACCCGTTACCGGACGGCCGTTGACGGTCACGGCTCGGCGACCGAGATGTTCCTGGCCCCCGAGGGCAACTCCGGGATCTACTACAACAAGCAGGACCGGCGGTCGGATGCGTGGCAGGTGAGCGCCACACTCTCCGGGTTCGTCGGCAACTTCTTCGGACAGCACCTGTTCAAGGGCGGCGTGGATGTTCTTCACGCCAGCTATGCGGGCGAACGCCAGATGCGCCCGGTCAGCATCCTGCGCGAGGACGGGACGCTGACCCGGCGGCTGTACGCCGGCCCCAGCGCGGTCCAGTTCGACACCACCGACGCCGCGGTGTTCGTCCAGGACCGGTGGCACGTCAGCAACCGGCTGCTGCTCGAATACGGGTTGCGGGTGGAACGGGACGGGGTCTTCGGCCGCGTCAACGTCATCCCGCGGCTGGGGGCGGCGGTCGCGCTGGACGAGGCCCGCAATGCCACGATTCGCGGCGGATGGGGATATTTCTACGAACGCACGCCGCTGATGGCCGGCGCCTTCTCGCAGTTGTCCAACCTGTCTGAGGCCGCCTACGGGCCCGATGGCACGTCGCCGCTGGGCCCGCCGGTGGTCTACCGGCGTTCGCTGGGCAACTCACTCGAAACCCCCCGCAGCACGACGTGGAACATCGGCTACGAGCAGCAGCTCACGCCCTGGGCCTCTGTGCGCGCCAACCATCTCCAGCGCGAGGGCAGCCACGAGCTCGTGCTCGACACCACGCAGCAGGGGGCGCAAGGGTGGATCCAACTCGCGTCGCGTGGCCGTTCGTCGTATCGCGACACCGAGGTCGGCGCGCATCTCAAGCGCGGAACGGTGCTCGACGTCGATTTCTCGTACACGCACTCCTCGTCGCTGGGCGACCTGAACGACGCCTACGGCTACTACCTGACCATGACAGCAAACCCGGTGCTCCGGCCCAACGCGTTCGGGCCGACCGACACCGATTCGCCAGACAGGTTCGTCGCGAGGGGACGGGCGAGCATCGGCCGCGACTGGGTGGTCGAGCTGGCGGGCGAGATCCGCACTGGTGTCCCCTACTCCGCGGTCAACGAGCAACTGGAATTCGTCGGCGAGCGCAACAGCCTCCGGTTCCCGGCCAAGGCCATCGTGGACGCCTCGGTCGAACACCGGTTCCGCATCGGCCGGTTCGAGCCGTGGATCGGCCTCGTGTTCATCAACGCCCTGAACTCGTTCGTGCCGATTGACGTGCAGCGCAACATCGCGTCGCCTGCGTTCGGCGGATTCTACAGTTCGACGATCCGGCAGATCCGGATCTCGGTCCATTTCCACCAATAACCGGACGCCAGGCAACGCGATCTGGTCCTCCCTGTGACATCGACCAGCCTGGGACGGGACTCCAGCCCAGCCCTTCGGCTGACGTGATCGAAAAATCGCGGCGGCGCGAGCCGTTCGATTAGAATAGGCAGAATCTCATCTGCCCCCCCTCAGGATGCCATCATGAACGTATTTGTCCTCAACTGCGGCAGCTCGTCCCTCAAGTTCCAGATCATCGAGACCGATGCCGAAATGATCGAGCAGGACGGCGACAAGCAGCTGGCCAAGGGGCTGATCGAGCGAATCGGCAGCGAAGCGATCATCACCTTCCAGGTGGGTGAGCAGGCCTCGGTCAAGAGTGCCACGCCGCTGCGCGATCACAAGGCGGCTCTCGCCCACGTGATCAAGTGGATCACGGCGCCCGAGACCCACATCGCGGGCATCTCCGGCCTCGCCGACATTCACGCCATCGGGCACCGGGTGGTCCACGGGGCCGAGCGGTTCAAAGGGTCGCACCTCATCGACAAGGCGGTGATCGCCGGCGTCCAGGAGTGCATCGACCTCGCCCCGCTGCACAACCCCGCCAACCTGAAGGGCATCTACGCGGCCACTGAGCTGTTCGGCCCGGCGATGCCGCAGGTCGCGGTCTTCGACACGGCCTTCCACTCGACCTTGCCGGAAGCCGCCTATCTCTACGCCATTCCGTACCAGCTCTACCGCCGGTTCAAGATCCGCAAGTACGGCTTCCACGGCACCTCGCACCGGTACATCGCGTTCCGCTACCGGAAGCTGACCGGCCGCCAGCGAAAGGACACGAACATCATCACGGTGCACCTGGGTAACGGGTGCTCGGCCTGTGCCATCAAGGGTGGCAAGTCGGTGGACACCTCGATGGGGATGACCCCGCTCGAAGGGCTGATGATGGGCACGCGCAGCGGGGACATCGACCCGACGGTCATCGAGTTCCTGATGCACAAGGAAGGCACCAGCATGGAGGAGATCTTCTCGACGCTGAACAAGCGGTCGGGCCTGCTGGGCATCTCGGGGCTGACCAACGACATGCGCGACCTCGAGGGTGAGGCCGAGGAGCACCAGGACCGCCGCGCCATCCTCGCGATCGAGATGTTCTGCTACCGCGTGAAGAAGTACATCGGATCCTACATGGCCGCCATGAACGGCACCGACGCCATCTGCTTTGCCGGCGGGATCGGCGAGAACGGCTCCGGGATCCGCAAGGGGATCCTCGGCAACCTCGAGTGGATGGGCATCGAACTCGACGACGCGAGGAACGCGACGGCGGTGCGGGGCAAGGAGATGCTGATCAGCTCGGACAAGAGCCGGGTGCCGGTCTACGTCATCCCGACCAACGAGGAACTGGTCCTCGCGCGCGATACCGTCCGCGCCGTCAAGTCGCTGCCGTTCCCGTGCTAATAGGGATCAGGGACCAGGGGTGAGGGGCTTCTGAACTCTGAATTCTATCTTCTGTCTTCTGTCTTCTTTTTTTCTTATGAGCGACAACGCATTCATCAAGGGAATCCGGGCGAACGCGGCGGGCCGCCATTTCAAGGTGGCGCTGCCGGATGCCGAGGACGTGCGCGTCCTGAAGGCGGCCCTCGTGCTGCGCGATCAGCAGATCGCCCAGCCAGTCCTTGTCGGCACCGAGGCCAACATCCGGAAACTGGCGGCCGACAATGCCGTAGACCTGGCCGGCATCGAGGTCGTGGACCCGGTGGGCAGTCCCTGGGCCGACGAGTTCACCCTCCTGCTGTTCGAGAAGCGCAAGGCCAAGGGCATGACGCGCGAGCAGGCGGCCGACCTGGTCAGGCACCCGCTCTACTTCTCGGGGTTGATGCTCGAGACCGACCGCGTGAAAGTGATCGTCGGCGGCAACGTGTCATCAACGGGCGACCTGATTCGCGCCGCCATCTACACCGTCGGCGTGGCGCCCGGCATCTCGATCGTCAGCAGCTACTTCATCATGGTGCTGCCCGATGGCCGGATGCTCTGCTTCGCCGACTGCGCGGTGAACCCGGATCCGAACGCCGTCCAGCTCGCCGATATTGCGATCAGTTCGGCGAAGAACTTCCAGGCCGTCACCGGGCTCGAGCCGAGGGTCGCGATGCTGTCGTTCTCGACCAAGGGGAGCGCCACGCACCCACTGGTCGAAAAGGTGCAGCAGGCCACCGCCATGGTGAAGGACAAGGCGCCCGAGTTGATGGTGGACGGCGAGATGCAGGCGGACGCCGCGTTGATCGCGTCGATTGGCGAGCGCAAGTGCAAGGGTTCCCCGGTCGCCGGCCACGCCAACGTTCTGGTCTTCCCGGATCTGAACGCGGGCAACATCGGCTACAAGCTGACCGAGCGCATCGGCGGCGCCGAAGCCGTGGGCCCGATCGTGCAGGGGCTGAAGAAACCATATTGCGACCTGTCGCGCGGCTGCAGCGTGGACGACATCGTGAACGTGGCGGCGATTTGCAGCCTGATGGCGTAGCGAACGCACACGCGACACCTTCAGGTCTCCCGAACCGCGAAGAAGGCGGAAAGGCGCGGGCCGTGAACATGAGGATGCGCGTTCGGAGAGTCGTCCACACGCTGGCGCTGCTGGTCGCGCTGGCCCCTTCTGGTTGCGGCGGCGGCTCGACGCCGCCGCCCACAACCCCGACGCCCACCACGCCGCTGCCCGCCTTGTCCGCAATGCTGTCGGAGAAGGTGCTCGGCAGCCCGACGGCACCTGTCTCGATGATCGGGTACTCGTCGCTCACCTGCTCCCACTGCGCCGACTTCCACCTCGTCACCTTCCCGGCCCTGAAAACGAGCTACATCGACACGGGCCGCATGAAGTTCGTCTTCCGCGACTTCCCGCTGAACGAGCCCGCGATCGCCGCGAGCATGGTGGCGCGCTGCTCGGGTGATCGGTTCTTCACCACACTCGACGCACTCTTCAGCACACAAGCCTCGTGGGCTTTCATCTCGGATTACACCGGCGGCATCAAGAGCGTCGTGGCGCCGCTCGGGATGACATCGAATGACGTGGACGCGTGCCTGGCCTCGACCGACCTCAGGAACGGCATTCTCTCCATGAAGCAGGGCGGCACCGAGGAACACGGCGTCAACGCCACTCCGACGTTCGTCATCAACGGGGTCAAGGTGGTCGGCGCGCTGTCCTACGCCGAGTTCGCGTCGATCATCCAGTCGTTCCAGTAGGGACGCCTTCCCGAACCGCGAAGCGCCAAGTGGGAGGGAGGCCGCCACTGCAGGGCTGAGGTCCGTACTGATATGCTGTGCGGCTGTCGACGACCTTCGGACCTGGAGGGGCAATGAACGGCAACCCGGTGGTGATCGGCGTGGCAGGAGGATCGGGATCGGGCAAGACGACCGTGGTGCGACGGATCGTCGAGAGCATGGGAGACGACCACGTCATCGTGCTCGAGCACGACCGCTACTATCACGACCACCCCGAACTCCGGCTCGAGGAACGGGCGGCCTCAACTACGACCACCCGGACTCCCTGGAAACCGACCTGATGGTGCGGCACGTGCACGAACTCCGGGCCGGCCGACCGGTCGAGCTACCGACTTACGACTTCGCACGCCACGCGCGGCGCCACACCACAGATACCGCCCAGTCGCGCCAGACCATCATCGTGGAGGGCATCCTGATCTTCGCGGACGCCGGTCTCCGGGAGCTGATGGACATCAAGGTGTTCGTCGATACCGACGACGACACACGGTTCATCCGCCGGCTGAAGCGCGACGTGGCGGAGCGCGGCCGGACGATGGACTCGGTGATCGAGCAGTACCTGAACACGGTGAAGCCGATGCACCTGGAGTTCGTGGAGCCGACCAAGCGCTACGCGGACATCATCATCCCGCGCGGCGGCCACAATGCCGTGGCGATCGACATGCTGCTGACGCTGGTCCGCAGCCTGACCAGCCGCTGATCAGGGAGCAGGGATCAGCATGAGGGCGGCAAAACGGAAATGATACCCGGCACCATCTTCAGGCGAACGGTCAGCGTGCGATTCGACGAAGCCGACGCGCGAGGAATCCTGTTCTACGGCCGCGTCCAGGCGCTCGCCCATCACCTGTTCGAGGAGTTCGTGGTCTCGGAGCTGGTGGAGCGATGGGATGACTGGTTCCTGAGCGACCGGTTCGTCGCGCCCATCAAGCACGCGGAAGCCACCTTCCATCGGCCCATGCGCCCCGGGCACCAGTACGACGGCGAGCTGACGATTGCAAAGGTTGGAGAGTCGTCGTTCGAAGTCGTGACCCGGTTCATCGATCGGGAGAGCCCGGAGCCGGTGCTCTGCGCGGAAGCGCGGATCGTGAACGTCCTCGCCGACCCGGTTACGTGGAGAACGATCCCGATTCCCTCAGAGATCCGCGCGCGCCTGGTCGCTCACCTGGCGAGCGAGTAGCGCCCGCTGGCACTTGCCGAGGGGCGTGCGCGGGATGTTGTCGACCCACGCAACCCTCTGCATGCGCTCGAACGGCAACACCCCGTCGCGGAAGTGCTGCAAGAGGGACGCGTCGAGCGCGGCGCGCCGGCCGGTATCGAGCGCGGCGCTCCCCGTCTTCGCCAACGCCATCACCAGTTCGTGCCCCAGGCGCCCATGCGGAAGCGCGACGACGGCAAGGTCGAAGCCGGGGATGACCGTGAGGCCTTCCCCATCAGCCCAGCGGCGTCCGACTTGCTCGAGCCGCGGCAGCGAGACGATTTCGCCGAGGACTTTCACCGACTCCGACGCTCGGCCGAACACCTCGACCCCGCTGTCGCTCACGCGGCCGACATCGTCGGTTTCCAGCCAGCCATCCCGCTTGGGATCCCACACCCGGACCTCGTCTCCGGCCAGCTCGGCGCAACACGTCAGCAGCGAGGCGGCGCGAATGGCGAGGCGCTGATCGTCGGCCACGCGAATCTCGGCGTGCGACAGGATCGGCAGCGTCGCCGGGTAGTCGGGCGCCAACGGTGACGACAGCGCGGCGGTCGCCACCTGGGAGCAGGTTTCCGTGAGGCCGTAGCTTGGCAGGCAGGGCCAGCCGAGGGCGCGCGCCGCCTGGTAGAGAGCGGGTTCCATACGGGCACCGCCGACGACGATCGCGCGAACCGAGGGAGGCGACGGCACTCCGGCCGCGACGAGGTCGTGAACCTGCGAGGGCACGAGAGCGGACAGCGTGGCGCGCGACCTCGTGACGATCGCGTGGAACGCCGAGGCGTCCCACCTGTCCTCGACAGCCGGCACGACGCGGGCGCCGTTCAACCACGCCCGCGCGAGGATGCCGAGGCCGCCGACGTGGAAGAGCGGCAGCGCGTGCGCCCACACATCGGCCGCGCCAGCCGCCAGGTGCCTGTTCACCGCCGCGGCCGACGCCAGGAACGCCGCCTTGGACAGGGCAATCCAACGCACCTGGCCAGGACTGTCGCTGCTCGTGCCGGAGGTCGCCACCCACACGTGGGCGTCGAGGGCCGGCAGGCGGCGCTCGATCTCACCGATCCCGTTCGCCTCGCGTCGAATCCACTCGGGGTTGGCCAGGACGATCGAGCGCGGGCTCTCCCAGTCCACCGGTGTCGCGCCGGGCCGGAAGTAGAACCCGGTCGTCATCCGATGACCAGTCCGGCGGCGGCCAGCGCGCAGAACAGCAGTTGCAGCAGCGAGGTCTGCGCGAGAAAGACGTTGAATCGCCGGCTTGGCGGCTCGTTCCACACGTCCCGCACGAGGCCGATGGCCAGCGGCAGCGTCATCAACGGCAGGATGGCCGCCCATGGCCGTCCCGCGGCCACCCATGCGACGCCGAGCACATACGGAACCGCCACGAGCACGGCAATCTCAACCCTCGCGAACCGCTCGCCAAATCTGGCGGCCAGCGTCCGCTTTCCCGCCGTCCGGTCGCCAACGATGTCGCGGAAGTTGTTCACGGCGAGCAAGGCCGAGCTCTGCAGGCCCACCTGCAGCGCCGCGATCTCGGCCCACGGCGACAAGCCGTGCCCCGTCAGGACGTAGGCCATCCCCTTGATCGCCGCGACGCCGAAGAACAGCAGCACGAACACTTCACCCAACCCGAGATAGGCCAGCGGAAACGGCCCGGCCGTGTAGGCATACCCCGCGATGAGCGAGAGGGCCCCGATGACAAGAATGGGGATCCCGCCCGCGAGGATGAGCGGGACACCGAGCAGCGCGGCCAGCAGGAAGAACAGGCCGGCGCCCAGCATCACGTGATGTCCACGGAGCAGGCCGCTCTGGGTGACGCGGATCGGCCCCAGGCGCTCCGCGGTGTCGGCGCCCTTCTCGAAGTCCGAGGCGTCGTTGACGAGGTTGGTGCCAACCTGGATGCACAGGGCCGAGGCGAGCGCGAGCGCCGCGAGTGTCAGCGGTACGGGCCCGTTGGAGAAACTCACGGCCAACCCGGTGCCAAGCAGCACCGGGGCCACGCTCGCGGTCAGCGTCTTCGGGCGAGCGGCAAGCAGCCAGGGCGACGCGGTCGACACGGCCGACTCGGTCACGGGAGCCTCGGGAACTTCTTGAAGTCCGGCTTCCGCTTCTCGAGATACGCCTTCTTCCCCTCCTGCGCCTCCTCGCTCATGTAGTAGAGCAGCGTGGTGTTGCCGGCGAGATCGAGCAACCCGATCTGCCCGTCGCAGTCGGCGTTCATCGCGGCCTTCAGGCAGCGGAGCGCGAGCGGCGAGTGCGCCAGCATCTCGCGCGCCCACTGCAGCGTGACCGTCTCGAGGTCCGCCAGCGGCACCACCGTGTTGACCAGCCCCATGTCGAGCGCCTGCTGCGCGTTGTACTGCCGGCACAGGTACCAGATCTCGCGCGCCTTCTTCTGCCCGACGATGCGCGCGAGGTAACTCGAACCCAGCCCGCCGTCGAACGACCCGACCTTCGGCCCCGTCTGGCCAAAGATCGCATTGTCGGCCGCGATGGTCAGGTCGCAGACAATGTGCAGCACGTGGCCGCCGCCGATCGCATACCCGGCGACCATCGCGATCACCGGCTTTGGCAGGCTGCGAATCTGCTTCTGCAGGTCGAGCACGTTCAGGCGGGGCACGCCGCCCTCATCCACGTACCCCTGGTCGCCGCGAATCTTCTGATCGCCGCCGGAGCAGAACGCCTTGTCCCCGGCCCCGGTCAGGACGACGACGCCAATCGTCGGGTCCTCGCGGCACACGGCGAACGCGTCGATCAGTTCGGTGACCGTCTTCGGCCGGAACGCATTCCTCCGCGCCGGCCGGTTGATCACGATCTTGCCGATGCCGTCCTCGGTCTTGAGGAACAGGATGTCGTCGTAGGTCCTGATCGTCTGCCAGGCTTCCAGGGTCGGGGTCATGTCTGCCTCTCCATCACGCGCACGATCCACGACCGGACCGCGCGTGCGAACGCGGACGGGTTGTCCCAGGGCACGCGGTGCCCGGCATCCTGACACGTCTCGAACTCAATCGGCATGCGGCTGGCGCGCAAGAGGTCGGCGATCGCGACGAACTTCGCGTCGCGGGCGCCCGTCACCCACAACACGGGGTGCCGCCACTCGCAAAGCCGCGCCCGGCCATCGGGCTGACCGGCCAGCGAACACACCCTCAGCGCACGCGCCAGGCTCGCGCGCGACGCGGGCAGGCCTTCCGTGCGCGACGGCGCGGGTCCTCCGCTGAACACCGACTGCGCATCCCACTCGCGCCAGATGTCTTGCTCGGGCGACGTGAGGAGCCGCTGCGCCCATGCGTCATCCGACGCGCGCCGAGCGTCCCTGCTCGCCACATCACCATCAGCCAGGCCCGGATGGCACGACACGAAACAGGTGCCGCGCACGGGAGACGCCGAAGAGGCCAGAAGCGCGCTGGACAACGCCAGCCGCGCGCCGAACGAGTAGGCCAGCACGAATGCCGGGACGTCTTCCCCGCCGCCGCACGCAGCAGCGAGCCGGCGGTCGAGCGCAGCCGACGAAGACGCCCAGTCGTCCGCCCCGGGCTGCGCCAGCATGGCCCAGAGATCGATCGCCTCGATCGTGGCGTCCGGGAACCACCCCGCCACGCTGGTCCAGTCGGACGCCCGGCCCAGGAACCCGTGCAGCGCCAGCAGCCGGTAGCACGGTTCGCTCACCCTCGCACCTCATCGGCGAGCCTGGCCCAGAAGGCGTCCGTCTCGTCCTCGTCGGGCCGGAGTTCGATGATGGCCGCCGGCCCGATCTCCCCAGTCGGAAGCGCCGCGTAGTACTCGGTGCCCCACATCGCCGCCCACGCCTCGAAGCCGGCGGCGTGACGGTTCTGGAACCGCTCGTTGCGGAACATCCGCTTGAAGATCCGCCCGCCGCCATTGTTGATGACCACGATGCGAAGACGAAGAGCGTCGAGATGCTGAAGCGCCCACGGCGCCGAGAGATCGTAGAGCGCGGTGAGGTCGCCAATCACCGCCCAGTTCTCCACGCCAGGTCGGGCCCACCCGAGGAAACTCGCGACCTGCCCGTCGATCCCGTTCGCGCCCCGGTTCTCGCCGA
>JADGOB010000051.1 GCA_017883185.1 Acidobacteriota bacterium | reverse complement strand
CCGCGTTCGATCGCGGCGTGGCGGAGGGTGTGGACGGCCTCGAGCTGGATGTGCGGCTGTCGCACGACGGCAAGGTGATGGTCTGCCACGACGCGCGGCTGGACCGAACCTGCGACGTTACCGGGGCGATTGCCGACATGATGTCGAGCGACCTGTCGCGAGTGGACGCCGGCTACCGGTTCTCGCCGGGCGACGGCACCCACCCATTTCGTGCGTGCGGCTTCGCGGTGCCGACGCTGCGCGAGGTGGTGTCGCGCTACCCCCAATACCGCCTGATCGTGGAGATGAAGGACGACACGCCGGCGATGGCGCGGGCCACGGTCGACGTTCTCCGCGAGGCTGGCGCGCTCGACCGCGTGTGTCTTGGGTCGTTCTATGCTGGCGTGCTGCGGCAGGCCCGTCGTCTTGCGCCCGGCACCGCGACCAGCGGCGCGCGTGATGAGGTCTTCCGCGCGTTCGTCTGCTCACGTATCGGCTGGCTACCGCCGTTTCGTCGTTACCAGGTGCTCCAGATCCCCGAGCGGCGCGAGAGCATCCGGGTGGTGACGCCGCGCTTCGTGCGGGCAGCACATCGCGTGGGGGTGCCCGTGCAGGTGTGGATCGTAGACTGCGCCGACGACATCCGCCGCCTGCTCGAGTGGGGGGTCGATGCGATCATCACGGACCGACCCGACGTCGCCGTGAAGACGGTGGCGACATGGTGCCACGAACGGGACAAACCCGCAGGGAACTAGCGTTGATGCAACATCCGGCCGGCGGCTTCCGGCTCGCGGCTCGCGGCCAGCACGCCGCAATCCTCTCCCCGTCGGTGCTGGGCTCACGCCACCTGGGGTGACGTACAGACCTATTGTTCTAGCGGAGGTGCCGTCAGTCCGGCCGCAGGTCGCCATCCGCAAGTCGCAAGCCGGATCCGCGGTTCGACTTCGCTCACCTTGGCCTCGGTGTGTCGCCCCTCGACACTGCTCGGGGCGACCTTGAGCTCGCCGAAGGGTCGAAGAGCGCATTGCGCGACAGTGCGGGGAACACGTTCTTCAGCAGGAAGGTCCGCAGCGCCGCGTCGAACTCGCGCGTCTTCTCCTTTCCGTCCTTCGCCACGGGCGGCGTCTGCGTGTTGAACGCGACGACGTAGCCGGCGCGCAGCGCGGGGCAGATGTAGAAGTGGGCGATGAAGCCGTTCTGATCGCCGCTGTGGCCGACCAGGCGATAGCCCTGCCGGTCCTCGACGAAGAAATTCAATCCGATCGCGACGCGGTCCGCGCCTTCCGCTTCGACCGGCAGCTGCGGGACGAACATCTCCTCGAGCGACGCGCGCTTCAGCACGACATCGTAGACGGCGCGCCGTGTCTCATCGCCAATCAGGAATGCGAGGTACTTCTCCATGTCGCCGAGCGGCGCGTTCAGCCCGCCATTCGAGACCGTGATCCCAGAGTTCACATCGAACGGCGCCGGGCGCGGCTTGCCGTCCACGACGTGGTAGCTCGCGCTTCGATGGGGCAGCAGGTGGTAGGGCGTCGCGTCGAAGTAGCTGCGGTGCATCTCGAGCGGCTTGAAGACGTTCTTGTCGATGTACACCTCGTAGTCGTCGCCCGACAGCAGCTCGATGATGCGCCCGAGGAAGATGATGCCCGGGTTGGAGTAGCTGTGCCGGCTGCCCGGCTTGAACTCCACCTCGGTGTAGGGGAGCATGGCTGCCAGCTGCGACCACCCGGTTGGCTCGAATGGGTGCCACGGCTTGTCGCCGCCCCACGGCCACGTCGGGTTCCTGAACCCGGCGCTGTGCGTCATCAAATGCCGAATCGTGATCTCGGCGACGTCGCCGAACGGGTCGTGCACCAGGCGCAACTCGGGGATGAACTTGACGACCGGGTCGTCGAGGCGCAGCAGGCCACGGTCGCGCAGTTGCATGATGCCGATTGCCGTGAACGTCTTGGTGATCGACGCCCAGTGAAAAATGGTTTGGTCGTCCACCGGGTGGCGACGCTCGACATCCGCCATGCCGACCGACAGGCGCGAGGTCGCCCTGCCGTCCTGGACGATCGCGAGGCTGCTGCCGACAATGCCATTGTCTTTCGCGCCTCGCTCGAGGAACACCCTCAGCGCGTCGATCGCCGCCGCGCGCCCAGCGTCCGACGGGGGCGGCGCCTGTGCGGTCACGAGGGCCGCGCACCCGACAAAGACCGCTGCCCGCACGTGGATCCTGATGGTCATGGCGGGTAGTCTCCCCGATCGAGGCGCTCTCGTCAAAGCCCGGCAGGATGTCTAGTAGAATCCCCGCTTCAACCCGGGATCGCCGAGGAACAACACGATGATCGAACAGGACCTTCAGAGCCGGATGCGCCAGTTGGGACATCTGGTCGGCAACACGCCGTTGCTGGCGATCCAGTTCATCTGTCGAGGTGACAAACGGGTCGTCTACGCCAAGGCCGAGAACCTGAACATGACGGGGAGCATCAAGGACCGCATGGCGCTCCACATCGTCAGTCAGGCGTCCGCTCGCGGAGCGCTCCGGCCCGGTGTGCCACTCTTCGAGGCGACGAGCGGCAACACGGGGATCTCGTTTTGCGCCATCGGGCGAGCACTCGGGCACCCGGTTACGATCTTCATGCCCGACTGGATGAGCCGCGAGCGGATCGATCTGATCCGCAGCCTGGGCGCGAGCATTCGCCTCGTCACGCGCGAAGAGGGCGGGTTCCTCGGCAGTATCCGCCTGTCCGAGGAAGCGGCCGCGGCCGCCAACGGCTTTCTGCCGCGGCAGTTTTCGAACGAGGATAACGTAGCGGCCCACGAGGCGACCACCGGCCCGGAGATTTACTGGCAGCTCAGGTTCCGTGGCCTCGAGCCGGACGCCTTTGTCGCTGGCGTCGGCACGGGTGGCACGGTCATGGGCACGGGCCGTTTCCTGAAGAGCGTCTGCCCGAAGATCTCCATCCACCCGCTCGAACCGGCGAACTCGCCGACACTGACGACGGGCCACAAGGTCGGCAAGCACCGGATCCAGGGGATTTCAGACGAGTTCATCCCGCCCATCGTCGACCTCGGCTACCTCGACCACATTGTGGCCGTGGACGACGGGGATGCGATCCTGATGGCGCAGAAGCTGGCGACCGAGTTGGGGCTGGCGGTGGGGATCTCGTCGGGCGCGAACCTGATCGGCGCGATGATGGTGCAGGACGCGATTGGTCGAGACGCGGTGGTCGTGACGGTGTTTCCCGACGACAACAAGAAGTACCTGAGCACCGACCTGCTCAAGGAGGAGCCGGTCCGCGACGGCTTCATCTCGCCGGGCGTGACGCTCACGGGCTTCGGCGCGTTCAAGCGGGTGTGCCACACGTGCTGCGACCCGGTGGACTGCGTCGAGGAGCAGACGCTCCAGGACGAAGGGCTTCTGCTGCCGCCGTGTCCGAGGCGCGCGCGGTAGGCAATCGGCAGCCGCCCGGGGTTCGCCGGCGGTGAGGCGGCCGACGCGGCCCGGTCTGCTGCGCCTGGCTCCGCTCGGCGGACCTCGCAAGTCGTCCGCCGCATCAGCCCGGTCCACGCCGGCCTCTCGTGTGCCGGCGGTGGCTGTGACGCGACAGCGGCAGGGGGGCGTGTCTAAGACAGATTCCGGGGGCCCCACAGAAACTTGCTTCAACCGTGACGATCTCAGCCCTGGAAGATGCCTACTGAACGAACGTGCGCGCGAAGTCGATGAAGGCGCCGACGTCCGCGTAGTTGCTGGCCAGGCCGAGCGAGATGCGAACGGCGCCGCTGCTCTTGTCGTCGATGCAGCGACGGAACTCGTTGTAGGTCATCCGGTCGCGCGAGCGCGCACGTCTGCTCGTACTCGGGGTAGGCGGCAAGAAACCGGGTGAAATCGTCGGCCATGCTTACCGGGTTGCACCCGCGGCGGCCACTTCGGTGACAGCCGCGATGGCCGCCTCGATGTGGGCATCCGTGTTGAACGGGCCGATGCCGAAGCGCACGCCGCCATGCACGTTGTCGGTGCCGAGTTGCTCGTGAACCATCGGAGCACAATGCAGCCCGGTGCGGCACGCAATGTTGTGGTCCACGTCGAGGATGGTCCCCACATCGCCGGCCTCGAACCCGTGGACGTTGAACAGCATGACGGCGATGTGATTCGCCAGGTCGTCCTGGCAGTACATCGTGACGCCGGGGATGCCGCGCAGCCCCTCGACGAGGCGCCGCATCAGCGTCATCTCGTGCGCTTCGATGGCGTGGAGCCCTTTCTCTTCGAGCCACTTCACGCCGGCGTGCAGCCCGGCGATGCCGACCACGTTCGGCGTCCCGTACTCCATCCGCCAGGGATACTCGTCGAGGTGCGGGCGCTGCGCCGATCGGACACCGGTGCCTCCCGCGCGGGTATGACGGAGCTCGACGCCTTCCTGCACGTACATCCCGCCGATCCCGGTCGGTCCCATCAGCGATTTGTGCCCGGTGAAACACAGCACGTCCACGTTCATCGCCTGGACGTCGATCGGGATCTTGCCGGCGGTCTGCGAGGCGTCCGCGACGAGGTGGATGCCACGTTCGCGGCACAGCCGGCCGATCTCGGCCAGGGGCTGAACTGTGCCAATCACGTTCGACGCGTGGTTGATCGCGACGACCTTCGTGTTCTTCTTGAAGCGCGCGCGAATGGCGTCGGGATCCACGAAGCCGCGCGCGTCGAACGGGACGTGATCCACTTCCACGCCCTGGCGCGTCGCCAGGTGGTAGAGCGGCCGCAGCACCGCGTTGTGCTCCACGGTCGTGGTCACCGCGTGGTCGCCTTCCTGGAGCAACCCGAACAGCGCGAGGTTCAACGCGTCGGTGGAGTTGTACGAGAAGACCAGGCGGTCCGGGTCGGTGCCATGGAAGAACCGGCACAGTTGCTTCCGGGTGTCGTCCACCATCTGCCCGGTTTCCATGCACAGGTCGAAACCGGAACGCCCGGGGTTCACCCCGTGGGTCCGGTAGAACCCGTCCATGAAACGATAGGTTTCTTCAGGCTTCGGGAACGACGTGGCGGCGTTGTCGAGATAAACAAGGTCCATGAATCTCTAACCAATCAACAGCGGGTTCTCGAGCATCCGCTTCAGGGTCGCGAGGAACCGTGCGCCCTGGGCGCCGTCGGCGACGCGGTGATCCACCGATAGCGTCATCTTCATCCGGCGCCCGATCTTCACCTGGCCCCCCTCGACGACCGGGACCTCGCGCAGCGCGCCGACGGCGAGAATGGCGGCCTCGGGCGGGTTGATGATGGCCGAGAACTCCTCGATGCCCATCATGCCGAGGTTCGAGATCGAGAACGTGGCGCCGGTGTACTCGTGCGGCTGCAGCCGCCGATTCCTGGCCCGGTCCACCAGTTCCCTGACTTCCTCGGCGATATCCGCCAGCGACTTCGAGTCGGCATCGCGGATGACGGGCGTGATGAGGCCGTCTTCGAGCGCGACCGCCAGGCCGATGTGCACGCGCGAGTACTGCTTGACGTGGTCGCCGGCGAACGACGCGTTGACTTCGGGGTGACGCTTCAGCGCCGACGCCGACGCCTTGATGATCACATCGTTCAGCGAGATGGGATAGTTCTCCTCGCGCAGCGCGCGATAGGCGTCCCACAGCCGGTCGGCGGCCACGTCCACCGTCAGGTAGAAGTGGGGGACCGGGGCCTTGCTCTGCACCAGGCGCTTGGCGATGGTGCGGCGCATCGACGACAGCACGATCTCCTGGACATCGCCCACTGGCTGGGCGGGTGCCGCGCTCGCCTGCGATGCCGACGCTTTCGCGATGGCGGCCTCGATATCGCGCTTGATCACGCGGCCCTGCGGGCCAGAGCCCTGGAGGGCATTGAGATCGACGCCGGCCTCGGCGGCCATGCGCAGCGCGAGCGGCGAGGCGCGGAGCGCGCGGTTCGTCGCGGCGTCGTGGGAGACAACCTGCGGCGGGGCCGTGGCGCGAATCGGCATGGCCGTCGGCACGGGACGCGCTTGCGCCGCAGGGGGCGGTGCTGCCGACTCGAGCAGGGCGGAGATGTCCTCGTCCGGGCTGCCGATGACGGCAATGGTCGCGCCAATCTTGATCGTGTCCCCCGGCGAGGCGACCAGCTTGCGGATGACGCCGTTGGTGTACGCCTCCATCTCGACGGTCGCCTTGTCGGTCTCCACCTCGGCGAGCGTCTGGCCGGTCTCGACCTTGTCGCCTTCCTGTTTCAGCCAGCGGAGGATCTTGCCCTCCTCCATCGTGTCGCTCAGCTTCGGCATGACCACGCGGGAAGCCATAGGATTACCTCTGAGACGGGAATCAGAAGTCAGAAGTCAGGAGTCAGAATTCTGGATTCTGGATTCTAGATTCTGACTTCTGGATTCAGTCGATGTACAGCACTTGCTTCACCGCCTCGACCACGCGCGCCGCCGACGGCGTCGCCAGGTGCTCGAGGTTCTTGGCGTATGGCATCGGCACGTCGGCGCCCGTCACGCGCGTGACCGGCGCGTCCAGGTCGCTGAACGCATCGCGGTGGATGAGATAGGCGAGCTGCGCGCCGATCCCGCTGTACTCCCAGCCTTCCTCCACCACCACGCACCGATTGGTCTTCTGCACCGATGCGATGATCGGGGCCTCGTCGAGCGGGCGCAGCGTCCGGGGATCGATGATCTCGCAGGAGATCCCTTCGGCCGCCAGCGTGTCGGCCGCCTTCACCGCCACGCTCACCATCTTCGACCAGGCGACGATGGTGACGTCGGTGCCTTCGCGCTTCACGTCGGCCACGCCGATCGGGACGACATAGTCGCCATCCGGCACCTCGCCCTTCGATCCGTAGAGCGTCTCCCCTTCGCAGAAGATCACCGGGTCGTCGTCTCGAATCGCGGCCTTCAGCAGCCCCTTGGCGTCGTAGGGCGTCGAGGGCGCCACCACCTTCAGTCCCGGCACGTGCGCGAACCACGACTCGAGCGATTGCGAGTGCTGCGCGGCCAGTTGGTGCGCCGCGCCGCCCGGCCCGCGCAGGACGATCGGGATCCGGAACTGGCCGCCGGACATGTAGAGCATCTTGGCCGCGCTGTTGATGATCTGGTCCATCGCCAGCATCGAGAAGTTCCAGGTCATCATCTCGATGACGGGCCGCAGGCCGACCATCGCCGCGCCGACGCCGACGCCCGTAAACCCTTCCTCGGTGATCGGCGTGTCGATCACCCGCCGGTCGCCGAACTCCTGGAGCAGGCCCCGGCTGACCTTGTAGGCACCCTGGTACACCCCCACTTCCTCGCCCATGAGGAAGACCTTTGGGTCGCGCTGCATTTCTTCCCGCAGCGCCTGGTTCAAGGCATCGCGATAGGTGATCAAAGGCATAGGGTCCTGCTACGGCTGGCTGCGGGTGTACGGCCCGTACGGCTCGCTGTAGACGTCCTCGTAGAGCGCGCTGGCCGGCGGCTCGGGGCTGGCGTCGGCGAACTCCACGGCTGCGTCCACGATCGTCCGCACCTCTGCGTTCAGCTGCTCGAGGCCCGCCTGGTCGATGATCCCCTGTGACGACAGCTGCTGGAAGTACCGGCGAACGGGATCTTTCAGCTTCTGCTCCTCGACCTCTTCCTTGGTGCGGTAGTGCCCGTGCACCGGGTCGGACATCGAGTGGCCCATGAACCGATAGCACCGCGCCTCGATCAGCGTCGGTTTGCTCTCGCGGCGGGCCAGCGCCACGGCGCGGCCGACCGACTCACGCACGGCCAGGACGTCCATGCCGTCCACCGTCTCGCTCGCCATGTCATAGGCGCACGCGCGCTGCGCGACGTCGTAGATGGCCGACGCGCGCTCGATCGAGGTCCCCATCCCGTAGCGGTTGTTCTCGACGATGTAGACGCAGGGGAGCTTCCAGAGCGCGGCCATATTCAGCGACTCGTGGAAGGCCCCGATATTCACCGCCGCTTCGCCGAAGAAGCAGAGCACCACCTGCGGGCGCGACTCGTACTTGGTGGCAAACGCCACGCCGGTGGCCAGCGGGATGTGGGCGCCGACGATCGCGTGGCCGCCCAGTATGCCGTGATCGGCGTCGAACAGGTGCATCGATCCGCCCTTGCCGTGCGACAGACCCGTGTCACGGCCGAACAGCTCGGCCATCACGCGCCCGGGGTCGCTCCCCTTGACGATCGCGTGCACGTGATCGCGATAGGAACAGAAGATGTAGTCGTCCGGTTCCAGCGTGGACATCGCGCCGACCGAGACCGCCTCCTGGCCGATCGCCAGGTGGCAGAACCCTCCGATCTTCTGGAGGGCGTACATCTCGGCGCAACGTTCCTCGAAGCGGCGGCCGAGGAGCAACTTGCGAAGCAGCTCGACGTGCGCTTCCTTCGACAACGTGGCGGGTCGGTCCATCAAGCGTTGGTTGGCCATGTCGATTCGTCGTAGGCGTCAGCCTGCTCGTGAGCGTGGTAGGACGAACGCACCAGCGGGCCGGACTCGACGTGTCCGAAGCCCATGCTGAGCGCCGTCGTCTTCAGCATGTCGAACTCCTCGGGGTGATAGTAGCGCACCACGGGCAGGTGCGTGGCCGAGGGGCTCAGGTACTGACCGAGCGTCAGGATGCCGCAGCCGACCGAGCGGAGATCCGCGAGCGTCGCGATGACCTCGTCCCACTCCTCGCCGAGGCCGACCATCAGCCCCGACTTGGTCGGAATCTGCGGGGCGATCGTGCGCGCGCGGTCCAGCAACTCGAGCGCTCGCGGATAGCGGCCGCCCGGTCGCGCCATGCGGTAGAGCCGCGGAACCGTTTCCGTGTTGTGGTTCAAGATGTCCGGGCCCGCCTCGAGCACGGTGCCAAGCGGCGCTTCCTTCCCCTGGAAATCGGGGATCAGGACCTCGATGCGGCAGGAGGGCAGCCGCTTGCGGATCTCGGTGATCGTGGCCGCGAAGATCGACGCGCCGCCGTCCGGGAGATCGTCGCGATCCACCGACGTGATCACCACGTAGCGGAGCTTCATCTGCCCGACCGCCTGGGCCACGCGGACAGGCTCGTCCGTGTCGAGGCCAGCCGGGCGGCCGTGGGCGACGGCGCAGTAGCCGCACGCGCGCGTGCAGACGTCGCCGAGGATCATGAAGGTCGCCGTGCCGTGGTGCCAGCACTCGCCGATGTTCGGGCAGTGCGCGTCTTCGCAGACGGTGTTCAGGAGGAGGTCGTCCATGATCCGCTTCAGGCGGACATAGGTCGGCGACCCCGGCGCCTTGACCTTCAGCCACGACGGTTTCTGCTCGCGGCGTGGGACCAGAACGAGGGGACTCTCCATGGACGTGGACATACTACGTTGGCGAAGCTCCAATGATAACACGCGGCCGATCGGCGTCGGTCGGCGTGGCCGACACGGCTTGCGCGGCCATTCGCGAGCCTCCTATACTGTACAGGGAGGAGCGACGGTCATGGCATCCACACGCATCTTTGCGACCTGGCTCGGGCACGGCACCTTTCTGCTCCAGTCGCCCGAAGGGCGCACGATCCTCATCGACCCGTGGATCGAGACGAACCCCGCGTGCCCGGCGGCCTGGAAGAACGGCGGCTGGCAGAAGCAGATCGGCAAGCTGGATCTCATCCTGGTGACGCACGGCCATTCCGATCACATCGCCGACGCGCTCCCGGTCGCGAAGGCCACCGGCGCCCCAATCGTGTCGGTCTACGAGATTTGCAGCTGGCTGGCGAGCAAGGGCGCGCCCGCGGTCAGCGGCATGAACAAGGGCGGCACGCAGGCGATCGCCGGCGTGCACGTGACCCACACGCACGCCGACCACAGCAGCACCTGCGAGGAAGGCGGCCAAATCGTCGCGCTCGGCGAGCCCGGCGGGTTCGTCATCCGGTTCGAGGATGGCGCAAGCGTGTACTTCGCCGGAGACACGGCGCTGTTCGGCGACATGACGCTCATCCGCGAGCTGCACGAGCCGACGCTGGCGTTCCTGCCGATTGGCGACCACTTCACCATGGGCCCGAAGGCGGCCGCCAAGGCGTGCGCGCTGCTCGGTGTGACGCAGGTGGTGCCGATGCACTACGGCACCTTCCAGGTCCTCACCGGCACGCCGGCGGAGTTGCGGACGCTGGTGCCCGCGGGCGTCGCCGTGGTGGAATTCAAGCCGGGGGAGAAAAAGGAACTGACGTTGTAGGCGGCTGGCAGCTGCCGCCTGGCTGCCTATTTTCCGGTTCTCAAGAGGATCACCATCGTTCCCGGCTCCAGGCGTGTCAGCGTCGCATCCGGGTATGGCGAGATGAGCGTGACGGCGGCGATGGTCCTGCCGTCCCGCTCGATCGGCGCGCGGACCACCGACACCCGTCGCCCGGTGTAGAGGCGGGCGACCTTCGAACGGTCGTACAGCCCGGCGGTTCCGAACGCCTCGAGCGGATCCATCTCCTGGATTCGCCAGGATCCGGCAGGCTGGTCGGGTTCGGCCCCGGGTACCAGGGCCGCCATGACCACCCGCCTCGCTTCGCTGACGGGCTCCTTCAGCACCGCGACCCGGTAGGCATCGTCCGGCACGTGGCGAGGGGTGAAGAGCCTTGCCAGCCGCGGCTCCGGACTGCCGGGGAGCCGGAGCTCCCGGGCCGGTCCGCCGCCTCCCTGTCCGTCCGGGCCGGCCACGACGCCCGCGCCCGGTCCAGCGGCTGCGGACAGGCCTCCGACCACCACGAACACGGCCAGAAGAACAGCGCACCCTCTGCTTGACATGTCCACCTGCCGGCGGTACTGTTTGAAGAACGAAACTGGATTCCACATAGTGGACTCTCTGGCCTTGGAAGAACCGCTTCGCCCGGTCATCGGCCCCGGAACCTCGACTTCCGTGGACAAGGCGTTGGACGTGTGCGAAGTGCTCTCGCTCGAGCCTGGTGGGATGAGTCTATCCGACCTGGCCCGGGCGCTGAAACAGCCCCGGCCCAGCGTGCACCGATTGCTGACCGTGCTCAAGCGCCGCGGCTATGTTCGGCAGGACGAAGAGACCCAGCATTACAGCCTGAGCGTGAAGATGCTCGACCTGTGCTTCAGGCTGCTGGGACGTTCGGAACTGCGGCTCCACGCCTACCCGGTGCTGAGGGACTACGCGGCGCAGTCCGGCTATCACACGTTCCTGTCGGTGCCGTCGGCCGGGGAAGTGACCGACATCTGGCGCTCGGAGGCGGGCGATGTGGCCATGCGGATGGCGTACGGCAAGGAGATGCCCGCGCACTGCGCGAGCTACTTCGGCGGGAACGCCGGCAGCGCGCCGGCCACCCGGCGACTGAGCTGCCTGCGCCTGGCCGAGCCGCGCGACGTGTCGCGCAGTGGCGAACTGGTGAGGCACCTGGGGTTCGACTCGAGCGACCGGCAGCAGGACGGCGCGGGCGTGCAGCGGATGTGCTGCACCTGCGCGCCGGTGTTCGACTATACCGGGCGTGAAGTGGCGCGGGTGGGCGTGTTCGGCCACGGGCCGGACGACCGGCCGATTGCCGGCGTGCACAACCGCGGCGCGTGGGAACTGGCTCGTCACATCTCGATGCGGCTGGGCTACCTGTCCGCGGTCGCGATGGGCGTGGCGTAACCGGCAGCCGGAGGAACGATGGCATACGTGATTTGTGAGCCGTGCATCGGAACCAAGGACACCGCGTGTGTGGATGTCTGCCCGGTGGACTGCATCCACCCGCGCAAGGACGAGGGCGAGTTCGCGACGGCAGAATTGCTCTACATTCATCCCGACGAGTGCATCGACTGCGGCGCGTGCGTGCCGGCGTGCCCGGTCGAGGCGATCTTCGTGTTGGACGAAGTGCCGGAGAAGTGGAAGAGGTTCATCGAGATCAACGCGAAGCATTTTCAGAAGTAGGCGGGAAGGCGGATAGGGGGATAGGGGGATAGGCGGAGTCATTCCGCCCTCCGCCTCCCGCCCTCCGCCTTGTGTGGAGGCAGAGATGGGCTTGATCGATCACAAGTTCGAAGACAATTTCATCACGACCAATCTCGACGCCGTGCTGAACTGGGCGCGGCTGTCGTCCCTCTGGCCGATGGGATTCGGCCTCGCCTGCTGCGCGATTGAGATGATGGCGACGGGCGGGCCGCGGTTCGACATCGCCCGGTTTGGCGCGGAGGTCTTTCGTGCCTCACCGCGCCAGGCCGACCTGATGATCGTGGCAGGCACCGTGACCAAGAAGATGGCGCCCGTCCTGCGTCGGCTGTACGACCAGATGCCGGAGCCGAAGTGGGTGATCTCGATGGGCAGCTGCGCGAACGCGGGCGGTCCGTTCCCGACCTACAGCGTGCTGCAGGGGGTGGACAAGGTGGTGCCGGTGGACGTCTACATTTGCGGCTGCCCGCCGCGTCCAGAGGCGCTGCTGTATGGCCTGATGCGGCTGCAGGACAAGATCCGCAAGGAAGGCACCGTGTTTCGCAAGGAGCGGGTGATCAAGGTCGGCCAGACCGAGCCGGTCCTGGTGGAAGGGTAGGGCGATGATCGATCTTCTTCGCAAGATATTCCTCGTTGACCTGTTGAAGGGGCTCTGGCTGACGCTGACCTACACGCCGCAGCCGGCCTTCACGTTCCAGTACCCGCTCGAACGCCGGCCGACCTCGCCGCGGTTTCGCGGCGTGCTCCGTCTGCAGGTCGAGCCGGGAACGGGCGCGCAGACGTGCATCGTGTGCGACCAGTGCGCCAAGGCGTGCCCGGACGATCTCATTTCACTCGGCGGCCACCGCGAGCCGGGACAGAAGCTGAAGGCGCTGGACTACTTCGATTTCAATCTTTCTCGCTGCTGCTTCTGCGGGCTCTGTTCCGAGGTGTGCCCGACCAAGCCCATCAAGGCGCTCATCATGAGCGAGGACTACGAGCTCGGCAGCTACAGCCGGGAGGAACAGATCCTGCGTATCGACCAGATGTACGACGGCGTCGCGATCGAGCCATACACGCACTAAGACAGATTCCGGGAACCCCACAGAAACTTACTTCATTCATCACGATCTCAGCCCTGGAAGATGTCTTGGGCACTCGACTCGTTCAGACAGGGACTCGGGGCAGGCAGAACGGCAACGGGCATCGTATTCGTGATCCGTATCCGGCTTTCGTCTTACGTACTCAGCCTGCCGCGCCGAATGGAAATGCTTCCGCACCTGTTCCGGTGGAGAGCCCAATGACCATCCGCACCCGTCTGGTCGTCGTCCTGGCGTTTGTCTGTCTGTTGTCGCTGTCCCTGGTGGCTGCCAGCAAGAAGGTCAGTTCCGCCACCGCCACCCTTCAAATTGCGCTCGCCGACGTGCTCTACGATCACGCGGACTACCGTGGGGCGATGCACACCTACCTCGCCGCCACGAACTGCGAAGACGTGACGGTGCGCGACCGCGCCCGCGCGGGTACCGTGCGGTCCGCGCTGCGGATCGCGGAGTTCGGAGTGGCGGTGACGCAGTTGGCCTCACTCGACGGCAGCAGCGCGACCGATCCTGCGACACTCGCCCTGGCCGGCGACGCGTTGTGGGCGTCCGGCCGGTTCGACGAGGCGGAGAAGGCCTACCGCGATGCGCTGACGCTCGCCCCGGGCAGTCCCCGGGCGCGGCACGGTGTGGCCAAGGCGCTGGCGTCGAAGAATCAGCTGGAGCCGGCGCTGAACGAGATTCAGGCCGCCCTCCGCGACGCGCCCTCGGACTCGGACCTGCAGCACACGCTCGGCTCGATCTACGAGCGAATGCACCGCTACAGCGAGGCGGCGTCGGCCTACCTGACGTTTCTCAGCGTGCTCCGGGGAGCCGATCGATCGGACAAGATCGAGTGGGCGCGCAGTCACATCTCGTTCCTGCGGTCGTTCGACGGCACGGTGCCGTACCAGACGATCTCGAAAGGGAACGTGCGCCGGCACATTCTCGACTTCCGCCTGGTCAACGGCAAGGTGCTGGTCAAGGGGAAGATCAACGGCGGTCGGGCCGTGGACTTCGCGCTCGACACCGGCGCCGAGCACACGGCGCTGAGCGAGAAGACGGCCCGGCGGTTCGGGATCCAGGCGATCAACGAGACCCTGACGGCCGGCGTTGGCGAGGGTGGCTTCCGCGGGTTGAAGCTCGGCACGCTCCGGTCGCTCGAGATCGGCACGCTCACGGTGCTCAACCTGCCGTGCCTGATCAAGTCGCCGTCGATGCGCGACCTGGCTCTGGACGAGACGGATGGCTTCTCGCCGCTGTCGCTCGGCCTCTCGATGACGGTGGACTACAGGAACCGGCGCCTGATCATCGGCGAGCCGCTGCCCGACCCGTCTCCCGCGCGCGAGTTGCCGCTGCGGCTCAATCGGCTGGCGACGGTCCATGGCGACGTCAACGGCAGCCCGTACAGCTTCATCGTGGATACCGGGGGCGAGGCCATCTCGCTCAACACCAGCACGGCGCGCGGCCTGTTCACGCCCGCCGATCGCCACCGAATCAAGCTCAATGTCTATGGCGCGTCGGGGATCGATCCCGAGGCCTACCTGCTGCCCGGCGTGAACCTCGCGTTCGGCACTCTCTCGCTGCTGAACCAACCGGTCGTGGTCCTCAACCTCCGGGCGCCGAGCATCCTGCTGGGCTACGAAATCGGCGGGATTCTTGGGTACCGATTCCTCGGCAAGTACCGCGTCGAATTCGATCTCGAACACAGTGTGCTGCGATTGCGCGACCTGTAGGGCAGTCGGGTACAATACCCGGACTCGAATGCCGGCTTGTTTCTTCGCTTCCGACCTGCATGGGCGCACCGAGCGCTATCAGAAGCTGTTCTCCGCGATCGAGGCGGAGCGGCCGGCAGCGGTATTCCTTGGAGGGGATCTGCTGCCGTCCGGCCTCGGTCTTGCTGATACGCTCGATCCCGATCATCTCGACTTCATCAACGGGTTCCTGGCGCCCGGCTTCGAGCGAGTGAAGGCGTCGCTCGGCGCCGACTACCCGGACGTGTTCGCCATCCTCGGCAACGACGATCCGCGGTTCGAAGAAGCCGCGATGCTCGATGTGGCGACGCGCGGCCTCTGGCGATACGCGCACGATCAGCGGATCGAGTGGCGCGGCTACACGGTCTTCGGATACGCCTGCATTTCGCCGACGCCGTTCCGCCTGAAGGACTGGGAACGGTACGACGTGTCCCGATACGTGGACCCTGGTTGCTTGTCGCCCGAAGAAGGGTCGCGGACGGTGCCAATCGCGGAATCCGAGATTCGCTACGGCACGATTCGGCAGGACCTCGAAGCACTGGCGGGCGATCGGTCGCTGAAGCGGGCGATCATGCTGTTCCACAGCCCACCCTACAACAGCGCGCTCGACCGTGCCGCGCTCGATGGCCTGTCGATCGACTTCGTACCGCTCGACGTACACGTCGGCAGCATCGCCATCCAGCGCTTCATCCAGCAGCGGCAGCCGCGCATCACGCTGCACGGTCACGTGCACGAATCGGCGCGGATCACCGGGGAATGGGCCACGCAGATCGGGGACACCTACGCGTTCTCGGCCGCGCACGACGGCCCAGAACTGGCGCTGGTGCGCTTCGACCCGGAGGAGCCAGGGGCGGCCACCCGCGAGCTGAGGTAGAGCGTTTTCTGCCTCGAGGGGCTTACCGCCATCGTTCGTCCTGCTTTTCGTACCTCTTGAGATCCTCTCCGAGCGCCTTCATGCGCGCGGTCCAGAAGCGCTGATAGTTGTCCAGCCATCGAGCCATTTCGCGCAAGGGTTCTGCGTTCAACCGGTAGACGCGCCAGCGGCCTGCGCGGCGTGCCGAGACGAGGCCGGCGCGTCTGAGGATGGCGAGCTGCTGCGACACGGCGGGCAATGTCATGTCGAACGACTCGGCGAGGCTGTGGACGGTTTGCTCACGGCTGCTGAGCTTGTCAAGCAGCGTGCGGCGCGCGGGACTTGCCACCGCCTGAAAGACATCGTCATGAGCGAGAGGTCGCGCCATATTGTGTCATATTATACATAAGTTAAGTCTTACACGTCCATTGACTCGGCAATTGTCCCGGTGGTACAACTCTGCCGTCGGATGCCCCCGGGTCAGTTGGTGCACACGTCGTTTTCATATCAAGGAGAAACGGAATGGCGTCGAACTACGTGAAGGATTTGCTAGCAGAAGTCAAAGCGAAGAACCCCG
Organism: Acidobacteriota bacterium; assembly: GCA_017883185.1. Lineage (GTDB taxonomy): Bacteria > Acidobacteriota > Vicinamibacteria > Vicinamibacterales > Fen-181 > FEN-299. The sequence goes on along the minus strand of JADGOB010000051.1, from coordinate 10,084 downwards.
CCGAGCCCGAGTTCCACCAGGCGGTGACGGAGGTCCTCGAATCGCTCGATCCCGTCCTGCAGCGCAGGCCGGAGTACCGCAAGAACAGGATTGTCGAGCGGGTCCTCGAGCCGGAGCGGGTGTTCATGTTCCGGGTACCGTGGCTCGACGATCAGGGCAACGTCCAGGTCAACCGTGGCTTCCGCATCCAAATGAACAGCGCCATCGGCCCCTACAAGGGCGGCCTGCGCTTCCATCCTTCGGTCAATCTCGGCATCCTCAAGTTCCTGGCCTTCGAGCAGGTGTTCAAGAACTCGCTCACCACCCTGCCCATGGGCGGCGGCAAGGGCGGCTCGGACTTCGACCCGAAGGGGAAGAGCGACAACGAGGTCATGAAGTTCTGCCAGAGCTTTATGAGCGAGTTGTTCCGCCACATCGGTCCGAACACCGACGTCCCCGCCGGTGACATCGGCGTGGGCGGCCGGGAGATCGGCTTCCTGTTCGGCCAGTACAAGAGGCTGCGGAACGAGTTCACCGGAGTGCTGACGGGCAAGGGCCTGGGCTGGGGCGGCTCGCTGGTTCGCCCGGAGGCGACCGGCTACGGCAACACCTACTTCGCGGCCGAGATGCTGAAGACCCGCAACGAAACGCTCGCAGGGAAGACCTGCCTCGTGTCGGGCAGCGGCAACGTCGCGCAGTACACCGTCCAGAAGATTACCCAGCTGGGCGGCCGTGCCGCCACGCTGTCGGATTCGGGCGGCTACATCTACGACGAGAAGGGCATCGACGCCGAGAAGCTGGCGTTCATCATGGAGTTGAAGAACCTGCGCCGCGGCCGCATCAAGGAATACGCCGACAAGTTCAAGGGGGTCGTGTACACGCCGATCGACCCGAAGCTCGACTACAACCCGCTGTGGAACCACACGGCGCATTGCGCGTTCCCGAGCGCCACACAGAACGAGATCAACGCCAAGGACGCGCAGAACCTGGTGAAGAACGGCGTCTACGTGGTGTCGGAAGGCGCCAACATGCCGACCACCCTCGAGGGTGTCAACGTCTTCCTCGAGCACAAGATCCTCTACGGCCCCGGGAAGGCGGCGAATGCCGGCGGCGTGGCCACCTCCGGCCTCGAGATGTCGCAGAACAGCCTGCGCCTGAGCTGGACCCGCGAAGAAGTCGATGAGCGGCTGCACGGGATCATGCAGGCGATCCACAAGGCCGCCTGGGAAACCTCGATCGAGTTCGGCTGCAAGGGCAACTACGTGAACGGCGCCAACATCGCCGGCTTCCTCAAGGTGGCCGACGCGATGATGGACCAGGGTTTGGTGTAAGATCCGCTGCAGTACCAGGCGACGCGGGACCCCTCTCCCGCGTCGCCGTCTTGTTCCGGGCCCTCCCAGTCCATCATGACCGTCATGGCACCCGAGACCGGCGTTCCCCTGTTCGGACGGTTTCGCGGTTTCCAGGACCTCGCCCAGCACCGCATCGAGAACATCCTACTGGTCAGCAGCCTCTACGATTCGTTCATCCTGGCCGAGGACGGCCAACTGGGCGAACGGATCCTCAGCGAGTTCCTCGACCTGAGTTTTCGTCACAGCCCGGGCATTACGCGCGTCTCCTCGGGCGCCGAAGCGCTGGCACTCGCCGCCGAGCAGAGCCGCTACAACCTGATCATCACGTCGATGCACGTCGGCGACATGGACGCGCCGACGCTCGCCCGCCGCGTGAAGGACGCCGGTCTCAGGATCCCGGTCGTGCTGCTCGCGTACGACGCGCACGAACTGGGGCAGTTCCTGGCCCGCAACGACGCCTCGGATCTCGATCGCGTGTACCTGTGGCAGGGCGACGTCACCATCCTGCTGGCGATCGTCAAGGAGATCGAGGATCGGCTGAACGTCGCGCACGACACCGCCCTGATGGGCGTCCAGGTGGTCATTGTCATCGAGGACAACGTCCGGTACTACTCGTCGTTCCTGCCGGTCATGTACGCGGAACTGATGCACCATTCGCAGGAACTGGCGCCGGAGGGCGTCAACCTGTCGCACCGCCTGATGCGTATCCAGGCGCGGCCGAAGATCCTGCTCTGTCACACCTACGACGAGGCGTGGCGCGTGTTCTCGGCGTACAAGGAGAACGTGCTCGGGGTCATTTCCGACATCGAGTTTCCGCGCGGCGGCGTGATGTGTGCGGAGGCCGGCGTGGAATTCGCGCGCGCCGTCCGCGAGGCGCACCCTGACGTGCCGGTGGCCCTGCAGTCGAGCGTGTCGGAAAACCAGGCCCTGGCCGAATCGGTCGGCGCCGCGTTCTTGCAGAAGGACTCGCCGGTGCTGCTGCAGGACCTGCGCCGGTTCATGGTCGAGAACTTCGGGTTCGGCGATTTTGTCTTCCGCCTGCCCGACGGCACCGAGGTGGGACGTGCGACCGACCTCCGGACGCTCGAGGAACTCCTGGGAACGGTCCCGGGCGAGAGCCTGGCGCACCACTCCGAGCGCAATCACTTCTCGAAGTGGCTCAAGGCGCGCACCGAGTTCGCCGTCGCGTACCACATGCGGCCGCGCAAGCTGTCCGACTTCGCGGACATCGAAGGGTTGCGCCGCGACCTGATCGAGTCGATCCGGCAGTACCGCGAGCAGCGGAACCGTGCGACGATCGTGGACTTCGATCGCCAGACGTTCGACACGCGCAGCCACTTCACGCGTATCGGCAGCGGGTCGCTCGGCGGCAAGGCTCGGGGCCTGGCGTTCGTCAACCTGCTGCTCGACGAGAACGCCGTGCGCGACCGGTTTCCCGACGTCACCGTCGACGTGCCCGAGTCGGTCGTCGTGGCGACGGACGGGTTCGATCGCTTTCTCGACGGCCACGACCTGCGTGGTTTTGCGATTGGGTGCGAGGATGACGACGAGATCCGGCGCAGGTTTTTGGCGGCGCCGCTGCCGTCGGACCTCCTCGACGACCTCGCGTCGTTCCTCGACATGATCCGCTACCCCCTGGCCGTCCGCTCGTCCAGCCTGCTCGAGGATTCCCAGTACCAGCCGTTCGCCGGCATCTATTCGACCTACATGCTGCCGAACGACGATCCCGACCCTCGCGTCCGCCTCGACCAGTTGCAGGCGGCGATCAAGTGCGTGTACGCGTCCACGTTCTCGCGCCACGCAAAGGGATACCTGGCTGCCACGCCGTACCGGCTGGAAGAAGAGAAGATGGCGGTCATCCTGCAGCGGCTGGTGGGGCAGGTGCGGGGCTCGCGCTTCTACCCGGATTTCGCCGGCGTCGCCAGGTCGCACAACTTCTATTCGGTGCCGCCGATGACCGCGTCGGACGGCGTGGCGGCGATTGCGCTCGGGCTGGGCGCGACCGTGGTGAACGGCGAGCCATGCCTGCGCTTCTGCCCGCGCTACCCGCGACACCTGCTCCAGTTCTGGTCGGCGAAGGTCGCGCTCAAGAACTCGCAGCGGCAGTTCTACGCGCTCTCGCTCGGCCAATCGCCTGCCGAGTTGGACGAATCGGGCGGAGCGTCTCGGTACGGCCTGGAGGTGGCCGAGGCCGACGGCGTGCTCGGCATGCTCGCGTCGACCTACTCGCGCGAGAACGACGCGATCTACGACGGCACGTCGCGCCCAGGCACCCGCCTGATCAGCTTCGCCCCGATCCTGAAGCACGCGATGTTCCCGCTTCCCGAGTTGCTCGTCCAACTGCTTCAGATCGGCGAGCGCGGCACGAGCGCGGCGGTGGAGGTGGAGTTCGCCGTCAACCTGCCGACCTCGCCCGGGGAGAGGGCGGAGTTCGCGTTCCTGCAGTTGCGTCCGCTGGCGCTCTCGCGTGAAGCCGCGGAGCTCACGATTACCGACGAAGACTGCGCCGCCGCCATCTGCCACAGCCGCTCGGTCCTCGGCAATGGTCGCCTCGACCAGGTGTGCGATCTCGTCGTCGTCGACTTCCACCGGTTCGACCGCGGGCGGAGCCTCGACGTGGCGCTCGACGTCGCGCGGTTCAACCGGCTCCTGGTCGCCGACAACGTGCCGTATGTGCTCGTGGGCGTGGGGCGGTGGGGATCGAGCGAGCCGTTTCTCGGCATCCCGGTGAGCTGGGATCAGATCGCCGGTGCCCGCGCGATCGTCGAGGCCGGGTTCCGGGATTTCACCGTCACGCCGTCCCAGGGCACACACTTCTTCCAGAACCTCACCTCGTCGAACGTCGGGTACTTCACCGTGAACCCGGACGCCGGCGAGGGATTCGTCGACTGGGACTGGCTGGCCGCGCAGCCTGCCGTGGAGGAAGCGGGGTGCGTGCGCCACCTCCGCTTCGATCGGCCCATCGTCGTGAAGATGAACGGGAAGACGAACGACGGCGTGATCCTGAAACCCGTGTTGTGAGACCGTGACGGGCGCGGCCGGTTGACCGGCCGCGCACGACAGGGACGGTCCGCGACGGCCGCCTCTCCGATCTCGGCGGTTTGAGACGGAGCGTCGCTGGGAGCCCGCGCTACCCCGCTGGGCGGCGGAGCGGAAGGGCGCGCGCCGGGTCGGTAATGGCGCCGATCTTCGACGCGAAGCTCGAGTGGTTCTTGAAGTCCTCGTCGGTGACGATCTTCACGTCCAGAAGCCCCTCGGTCCGATACCCCGTTCGCAGGTAGTTCATCTCGCTCAGGCAGAGGCTCCAGCCCTCGAGCCAGCCCTCGAGCAGCCGGCGCGAGTCGTCGTTGGCCTCCTGGTGCACGATCAGGTCGATGTCGCTGCCCGGGCCGGCCGTGGCGTTCTTCGTGCTGCCAAAGACGTACATCCCCTTGATGCCGAACCGGGCCGGATCCACCTCGGCGGCGATGTGCTCCGCCATGCGAAGCCGCCAGCGCCAGTAATCCTCGGTGATCTGGGGGGTCCCCGTCTTCCGCTCCGGCGTGTCACCCTGTGCCAGCGTGGCCGGGGCGAAGAAGCCGACCGCCTCGTCGAGGTCGGCGTTCATCAGCACATGCAGGACCAACCCGTCGGTCGCCTGCGTCACGTCGATGACGTGCACCACCTCGGACAGGTGGGCGTATTCCGGCAGCAACTCGCCGAGGATGTTTGGCGCCCGGCGCAGGAACATGTCGTTGCAGATCTGCCCGGCGTCGCCCGGGAAGAGCGGCAGGTAGCGGATGCCGGCCTCGACGAGGTCCTGGAAGAAGTGCGTGCCGAACGAGAGGTCGGGTACGTAGTTGCCCTTCTTCGCGGCAATCTCCATCAGGACGGAGGTGTTGTTGATGTCCGAGTAGGTGACGCTGACGCCCAACTTGATGTCGCCGCGGCTGCCCCAGCGCCCCGGACCCATCAGGATGAACTGGTGCTTCGGCAGGAGCTTGTTCAACCGGCCGACGGCGCGCCCGACGTCCTTCAGGTCGTCGAGGCTCTCGAGCCGGTCGTACTGATCGGGATCGACGTAGACGACGTGCGTGACGTCGGGAACGCGGCCGTTCGACACATACTTGTTCGCCGCGAACAGCACGCGATCGAGCGGCAGGTCGCGCGGAATCGCCGACGGTACCGCGTCCCTCGAGAAGCTCTGCGGCCGGCATTGCAGGAGGTACAAGTCGCGGCCGTCCGAGGCGAACTCGATATCGACCGGCGATCCGATCCGCTCGCGGAGCAGCTTCAGCATCGCCCGCATCTTGGCCATGAAGGGCGTGCTGCTGGTCAGGCCGTCGAACGTGACGACGGTGTGGGATTCCGCTGGATCCCAGCCAAAGCTGACGGGCCGGTGGATCCCCTCGCTGTCGTACACGGAGGCGATTTGGTCGAGCGCCGGGTACTCGCGGCCGTGCTCCCGGAAGAGCTGCGCCGCGTCCACCGTCTCGAAGCGCTGCGTCTCGAGGTTGATGAGGTCGATCTTGCGCGGGGCGTACCGCAGCATTTCCTCGGGGGTCACGTTGACATGGAGTCCCGGCTGTCCGGGCGCGACGAGGATCGGATAGTCGTCGCCGATGCGGTCCACCGCGCGGGTGCCGAGGCCCGGCACGAGCCGCACCAGCCCGTCTTCACGCTTGATCCGCGGCGACCACCGGAACTCGTTGTTGCTGAACGCGACGCCGGCATACGACGGCAGGAAGTACGGGCCGACGCGCGAGCCCACGACTTCCTGGATCATGATCCCCATCTCCTCGTGCAGATCGAGGAGATTGCGCTCGGCCCGGTAATCGATCGGGTCGGGGCCGAACAGCGAGGCATAGACCTCGGCAATCGCGTCCATCAGGGCGCCCAGCCGCTCGCCCTTGGTGCCGATGTTCGGCAGGAAGAGGCTCTTGTACTTACCCGAGAACGCCGCGCCCATCCGGTCTTCCAGCAGGCTCGAGCTGCGGACGATGAGCGGCTTCCCTTCGAGGTCGTCGAGGGCCAGCGAGAGCCCCTTCATGATCTCCGGCGCGAACCGGGAGTTCTTGAAGACCTGGACGATGTGCGGGTACTCCCGCCGGATCTGCTCGATCTCCAGGTACTTCCGGGTGTAGACGTCCTCGAGCTGGTTGTATTCGACGAAACTCATCAGGCCGTCAGACGCGATGTACCACGTCTTCGGCACCTTGATGCCGGCGAGCAGGTCTGAGTATTCACCGCACTTGCGGATGATCTGCGAGGCGAGCAGCATCCCCGCGCTCTTGCCACCGAGCTTGCCGTGGCTGGCCGGCGGGCTGATGATGTGGTTCACCAGCTCGTAGAAATCGCCAATCTCGATGTAGTTCTTCGCGATGTTGATGAACTCGAGGTCCTCGGTGAAAAACCGCCGCGCGAGCGAGACGCGCAGCCCGATCTGCACCGAGCGTGAAAGCTCCTCGTCCTGCACGGCCAGCTGGTGGTAGCGCTCGAGCGCCTGGCCGATGTCGGTCAGCGAGGTGCACTGGTTCTCGACCGCCTCCACGAGGAACCTCGACTTGTCGTCCCTGATCCACTTCTGGATGCACGAGACGATTTCGCCCTCGCTCAGGTGGGCGGCAGCGATGCGGAATGCGTCCTCGGTCGGCGCCAGCAGGTCCTCGATGCTCTTGCGGCGGAGGGGGATGTTGTCCTCGAAGCCGTCGGCCTGCTGGGTGAAGTCGGCGGCGAACCGGTGAAGCAGCTGCTGCGCCTCGTCGATGCCGTTCCAGCAGAGGTAGTTGAGCATCCGGCGCGAGATCCGCAACAGCAGGTGCTGGTCGGTCTTGCGCAGGAACTCGATGATCACCCACCACTCGCGTTTCTCGGGCGACGCCAAGTTCTCAATTGCTGACTGCCAGCCGCGCAGCGTGGCCTGCAGCCGCCGCTGCATCAGGAAATGCCCCAGCCGCTCGGCGATCGTGTCGATCAGCTTCCGCTCTTCCTTGAGGAACGGCCCCTCGTCCGCGTGCGGCATCTGGCGCGTATAGAAGACGTCGATTGAGCCCACCTTCTCGCCCTGCACGACGACGTCGGCGCGGAGAACCCAAGGGGTCTCGGCCACCAGCGGCGGCTGGTAGACCGTGTTGTCCATGGTGATCTTCGCCCAACAGACGCTCGGGTACTGCCAGCCGCCCGGCAGCACCTCGGTCAGGGTGCGGCACACCTCGTCGATCGAGGTGTCCTGCTGGTTGATCAGCTCGTGCACCTTGTAGAGGGTGTGAAGCTCCTTGGCGCGCTCCTGAAGCTGCTCGATGATGCTGTTGACCGGCTGATTCGTAGGGTTCATGGCGTTAGGAGGTTGGGTTCCACAGGATCGCGCCGTGTCCCTGGCGGCCGTCCACGGCAATGTGGAGCGGACGCGCCAGGCGCACGTGCCGGACGAATTCCGTGTCGGTCACGGCCTCCCGCTGCGACAGGCCTACCCAGTCGATGGGGAAGTCGCCGTTGAAAGGTACTGAGAAATAGCTCACGTTGAAGCTGGAAATGTTGTGAAAGAAGTGCGATCCCTGGCTCAGGTCGACGTTCATTGCCGGGAGCGTGGCTTCTACGATAGCCTTTGCGCCGCCGATTTGCGACCAGGTAACGGGAGTGCCCAGCCAGGGATCCGAGCTCCCCCAGCGCCCGAACCCGATCAGCAGGTAGGGCACGCCCCGCTCGACGAGATCCAGGTTGATCCGGGCGATCTGTTCGGCGATGACCGGCGTGTGTCGTGCCTCGAACCGATCGGGCTTCACGTACACGACGTCACGCACGTCGGTGACGAGGCCGTTCCCCATCACGCGCTCGGATGCGACCAGCAGGTTGCGGCAGTCAATCGCCTGCAGGTCGACGTCGACGACGGTATCGGACACGGCCATGGGTCGGACTTGCAGGAAGCCAAATCGCGCCGGACCGTCTGCACCCTCGGGCGGGAAGGTGACCGCAAACTCGATCTCGACCGGTGCACCGAGGGCGTCCTGGCACAAACGCAGCAACGCCTTCAGCAGGTCGTTGAGCGCGTATTCCTCGAGGACCAGCAGCGGCGCAAAGTTCAGCGCGCGCGGGCCCCTGATGCCCACGCCCATCGACAGCCGGTCCGAGCGAGCGTCGTAGGTCGACGCGACCAGGCGCAACGTCTCGTCTGCTTCGGCATCCGCCACCGGGAGGCTCACGAGGTACTCGGCCTCGGCCACCGGGTCGTACGCCGGGGGCTTGCCCATGTTCACGGCCCAGAAGCGGAGCTGCGTCTGCCGGAGCAGGTCGCGAACCGACGAGTATGGGGGCGTGGCGCGCGGATACGCGGGAGAGTAGCTCCAGGTGACGCCGCCATCCACGATCGTCTTCCCGAGGCCAAACGCCAGATTGATGACGCCGTCTTCGGGGCGGGTGTGGCCGGAGCGGTAGAAGCTGTACGAGCGGGCCACGCCGGACAGTTCCGGATAGAACCGATCGTCATGGCGGGCGCCGACGATCGCCTGGAGGATCACCGCCATGCGATCCTCCGAGCCGTGGCCGGTCAGGCGACGGTAGTTGCGGGCGTTCTCGAAGAACGTGGACGCGTAGACGAACTTGATGGCTTCAATCAGCTTGTGGAAGCGCGTCTCCGCGTCGAACTGGTTGTTCGGGATCATCTTCGTGGCATAGACGCCGGCGAAGGGCTGGTTCAGCGCGTCCTCGAGCAGACTCGACGATCGCACCGCGAGCGGCGTGTGGACCTGGCGGACCAGGGCGTAGAGGTCGCCGAGGAGTTCGGTCGGGAGGTCTGCGGCCTGAAAGGCGAGTGCGATTCGGTGATCGGACTCGCCCGAGCGGACCAGGTCCCACAGCCGGTTCGAGTCCATGAAGGTCTCGAACAGGTCGGTGGCGACAACCGTCAAGGTCGGGACGTGCACGTCGAAGTGGCGGAGCAGGGTCTTCGCCCGAGTGGTGCCGGCGCTCGCCTCGAGGCCGGTGGCGAGGAGATCTTTCACGCTCAGCAGGCTGTGGGCCTTGCCCCCGAACGCGCCGGAGCCGATGCACGTGAACTGCTCGGAGCCGTCGAAGAAGCGGCGGTCGAACGCGGGAACCGTGGGCCGATCGAAGGGTGTCGTCATCGGGTCCGCCTCCAGGCGCCTGAGCAGCCACGATGAGGATACCCGATCCGCCCCCCGGCCAAAAGAAAAGGGGCGACCCTTTCGAGTCGCCCCCGGACTACCCTCGACTGGCTGCGTCAGTTCCGACCGACTGCGTCAGCCCCGACCCGCCTTCGTCAGCCCCGACTGACTGCGTCAGTTCCGACTTCCCTATACCCAACCGCGGTCCTTGCAGGCCTTGGCGACGCGGTTCACGGCGATGACGTACGCCGCATCGCGCATGTAGAGCTTCTGCTTGCGCGCCAGGTCGCTGACCGCGTGGAACGCCGACGTCATCTTGGTATCCAGCTTGCCCAAGACTTCGTCGCGTTCCCAGTAGTAGTTCATATTCCCCTGCACCTGCTCGAAGTAGCTGCAGGTGACGCCGCCGGCGTTGGCCAGGAAGTCGGGAATCACGAAGATGCCGCGCTCGTGGATCACCTTGTCGGCTTCCGGCGTCGTCGGACCGTTGGCGCCCTCGCCGATCAGCTTCACCTTGCCGTGAATCTTGTTCACGTTCTCGCCGGTGACCTGGTTTTCGATGGCCGCCGGCAGCAGGACTTCGACTTCCTGCTCGATCCACGCGTCACCCGGCAGGATCTCGTATCCGAGCGTCTTCGCCTTGCCCTTGTCGAT
>JADGOB010000050.1 GCA_017883185.1 Acidobacteriota bacterium | reverse complement strand
GCTGAAATGCCAGCCCCGTGGACGGTCCCCGCCGGAACACCTGGGGCTGGCCGAGAATGGTGGGCGGTGATGGCGAGTCGTCCGGCACGACGAGGCGCATGCGCCACTGCGCATCTGGACCTCGGGATCCGGAGGTTCCTCCGCCAGGTTCGCCGCCTTCACCTCCGCCTCGGTCGGCGCCAGGTAGCCGCGCCGCGCGCGCACGACCACCCCCGGCCGCTTCGCCCTCACCGTGATCTTCCTGAACTTGCCGTCGAGCTTCCCGTTCGTCGACCGGTAGCCGAGCAGGTAGTACTCGGACAAGTCCTGCGCAATCTTCTTCAGCCCTCCGGTGAGATCATTCGTTTCGGTCATCGTGCCGTCGGTGGCGCTCGCCAGGTTGCGGAGCGTGTCCAGGCGAGCCCCGAGCCGTCCGATGTCGCCCGTCGCGGAAGATGGCTGGGCCGGCGTTCCCAGGGGGCCGGGAGAGACGACGTCGAACGGCGTGTCGAAGACCGCGAGGCCGCGCGGATCGATCGGGTAGAAGCTCACGTTCGACCGGTTCGCTTCGTCCAGCAGGCGCCGATAGGTCTGCTCGTTGTCGAGCATCGCCAGTTGGCGGCGCGAGGTATCGCACTCGTGATGATCGACATTCGCGGACAAGCGCGGATCGGTGCCGGATTGCAGCTTGCCCCCTGGCCCGACGTAGATCCCCGGCAGCACCGGCGGCTCTGGGGGGCATTGTTCCTTCGAGAAGAGCGGGACAGCGCGGGTCAGCCGAAGGTCGGGCCGGTACATGGCCCACCCTTCGCTGACCAGCAGCACCGCCTTCCGTCCCTCGCGCAAGTCCCGGAGGCGTGCCACCAGATCTTCGAGGCTCTTCAGCGTCAGTTGCTCGCGCCGACGAAGCACCATCTCCTCGAAGATGCCCCGGAAGCAGCCGAATGAATCTCCGACGTCGTCAGGCGGGTAGCAGAGCCCCCACTGTTCTTCCTTTGGATCCAGGTCGTCCCAGCTGAAGCGACGACCCCAGACCGTCGCGACCCATTCCTCGAAGGCCTTCGGCCGGCGGGTGAACACCAGGCGGCTCGCGTCCATCTCGGGCGACATGGCGGCGACGAGGTCGTCCGGGCCGATCGCGCGGTCCATGAAGGAGACGATCGCCTTGTCGATGGCTCGAGGGCCCAACGGCTTCTTCTCGGGCGGCCGGCGACCGACGGTGCTCCCGGCCATGCGGATCTGGCCGTTGTGCCAGGACGTGGGGTCGGTGACGTGATAGGTATCGAGAAACAGCACGAACAGCCGGTTGCGGGCATCGGCGGCCTGCTCGTTCGCTTCGCGGAGGCTGCGCGGTTCCACGCGCTCGCTCGGGAGGCTGCCGGCCCCGACGGAGACGTGCTCGAAGGTCTCGATTACCTGCGGGACGCCGTCCTCGAGGACCTCGAAGTCGTCCTTGGTTCCGGCTGGCGCCTTGCGGCCCTGCCTCGAGATGGGCGGGCACTACCTGCGGGACCGTACGGAATTGTAGGGGGGCGATGGAAACGCCGGCATGCGAAGCCCGGTCCGCGCCATTGCCCTACCCGACCCCATGTGTCCGCGGGCGAGCCGCCGCCGGGCAGCGGTCGTTTGACGGGGGGCTTGGCGAACGCTATGCTCGCGGGCGCGGCGTCGGGTGGAAACTGCGGTGGATCGGGATCGGACCCGAGAGGGGGATCTTGGTCGGAACGTCCATCGGCCCGTATCTGGTACTGGAGCGGCTGGGTGCCGGCGGCATGGGCGAGGTGTTTCTCGCCTTCGACACGCGGCTCAACCGCAAGGTCGCGATCAAGAGTCTCACCGACACTTCACTCAGTACCCCCGAGTCGCGCGAGCGCCTCCTGCGCGAAGCGCGGGCTGCGGCCAAGCTCGGCCACCCCAACATCGCGGGGATCCACGACATCCTCGATTCAGGCGAGCGTCCCTGTATCGTCATGGAGTTCGTGCAGGGCGAGAGCCTGTCTGCCCGAATCGGCCGCGGTCCCATCGCGCTGGCCCAGGCGCTGTCGATCGGCATCCAGCTCGCCGACGCGCTGGCGCATGCGCACGCCGCCGGCGTGATCCACCGGGACCTGAAGCCCGGCAACGTGGTGTTGACACCTGATGGGGTCGCGAAGGTGCTGGACTTCGGGCTCGCGAAGATCCACGACCTCGAGCCCCCCGCGTCGCGCTCCGATCAGCTGACCCGGGAGGTCGTCATCTCGCAGGCTGGCAGGGTGGCCGGAACGCCTGCCTACATGGCGCCCGAGCAGTTCCTCGGTCGCCCGGCGACGCCGCAGACCGATGTGTACGGTCTGGGCGTGCTGCTGTTCGAAGTGCTTTCGGGGCGCCGGCCGTACCAGGCGCCCGACTTCGTCGCGCTGGTGCTGGAGATCGCGTCCGAGCCAACGCCCTCGGTTAAAGCGGTCGAGCCGTCGGTACCATCGGAGGTGAGCCGCATCGTCGCCAGGGCGATGGCGAAAGATCCGGGCGATCGATACGAGTCTGCCGCGGCGCTCGCGCAGGACTTGCGGCACGCGCAGAGCACCCTGTGCGAGGGTGAGACGCGTGGATTGGAGTTGCCTTCGTCGCGATCGAGTCGCAGCGGATCGATGGCTGCCATCCAGCCGCGGCCGCGTCGGCGGGCGCTGATGGTGGCGGCGAGCGTCGCCGTCATTCTTGGCACCATCGCGCTGGGGATGTGGCTTCGAAGCCGGACGCCGCCGGCGACCAGTGAGAGCCAGGCGCAGATTGTCCTCGTGCTCCCCATGGCGAACCTCAGCGGAGACGCGTTGCGCGACCACATCGGCGTGGGCATCTCGGAGCTGGTGCTCGCGTCGCTGTCGGAGGTCAAGGGCATCACCGTCATCAGGGGCAGCGGCTCGGGCAAAGATCTGACACGGGCGGAGGACTCGAAAAAGCTCGCGCGCGAGCAGGGCGCGACGCTCCTCTTCGGCGGCAGCGTGCTGGAGGCTGCCGACTATGTACGTTTTGTAGCGACACTCGTCAAGAGCGACGGCACCGTTGTGTGGGCCAAGCAGTTCGAAGGCCCGGCATCGGACCTCTTTGCGCTTCCGCGGGGCGTTGCCGACGAACTGGTCAAGGTCCTCAATGTCAGCGTCACGCCCGAGGCACGAGGGTGGATCGCGAAGGCGCCGGCCGCGAGCGTCGACGCCTATGCGGACTACTCGCTCGGCCGGGCGCTGCTCGATCGGCGCGACGTGCCCGGGAACGTCGACAAGGCGATCGAGGCCCTGGAGCGGGCCGTGAGGAAAGACGCCACGCTCGCGCTGGCGCACGCCGCGCTCGGCGATGCGTTTCTCGCGCGATTCAAGGACACCAACGACGCCAGTTGGATGGCGCGCGCGGTCCGGTCGACGGAGGAGGCCCTCAGACTCGAACCTGACAGCCCGAGAATCCAGGTGTCGCTCGCCGGCGTGCTGCGGGCAAGCGGCCGGATCGACCAGGCCGCCGCGATGGTGCGCAAGGCCATCGCGATCCGACCCAACGACGACGAGTCGCACCGGCTGCTGGCTCGGATACTCGAACAGCAGGGCCAGGCTGACGCAGCGGTCGGTGAGTTGCGTCAAGCCATTGCCATCCGGCCCGAATACTGGTCGAATTACCTTGCTCTCGGCGCATTCTTCTTTCATGCTGGCCGATATCGCGACGCCACTGAGGCGTTCAAGCACGTGACGGCCCTGCAGCCGGACAACGCGTGGGGCCACCTCAACCTCGGAGCGGCCTACCAGTCGTCCGGCAAAAACGCCCTGGCGCTCGAGTGTTTTCAGCGCGCCCTCGCAATAGGGCCCGACCCCTTGGCATACTCGAATATCGGCACCATCCATTACTCGGAAGGACGCTACGACGATGCCGTGCGCGCCTACGAGGCGGCCATCCGGCTCGCGCCGCGCGATCCGGGCGCGCACAGCGCGCTCGGCGACGCGTACCTGCGGCTGGGTCGAAAGGACCCGGCGCTGGCGGAATTCAGGCAGGCTGCCGACATCAGCCGCGAGCTGCTGGGGATCAACCCGCGCGATGCGGTGCTGCTGGCACAGCGCGCGGTCTATGAGGCCAAGGCGGGTCTGTCGGCGGAGGCTATCCGGCACGCGACGGCGGCCCTCGAGCTGGGCCCTGAGAACAACGGGGTGTTGTACCGGCTTGCGGTCGTATATTCGTTATCCGGCCGGCCGACTGACGCGGTCAGGTGGCTGAGACGGGCGGTCGAGAAGGGCTACAGCCGGCTTCTCGCCAGGCAGGATTTCGATTTGGACTCGATCAGGAAACTTCCGGACGTGGAGGCGTTGTTGCGCGAACCGCGCTGAACTCACCGCGCGGCGATGAGAACACGGTTCCGCTCTATTCAAGAGGAGGACGCATGTTGACCTGGATGTTCGGCATCGGTTTGCTCGTCGTCGCCGCGTGGGTCGTCTGGATATGGAGGAAGACGGTCTACGTGCCCAAGACTCGCAATGTCTGCGTGCTGGCGTGGGACTCCGGCCAGGGGGTCGAGATTCTCGGCGCGACACCCTCGACTCTGGACGCCACGCGGGGAGACGAGATCTTCTGGGATGTGCTCTGCAATGTGGCCGACCTGTCCGTCTCCATCGACTTCAAGGACTCGCCCCTCGAGAGCCCGAACGGCAGCCCGAAGACCACGACCAGGAAACACGGAGGCGGCAAGACCAAACCGGACAAGATCAAGAAGAGCATCCCGAACCGCACCTGCAAGTACACGATCACCGTCGGCAACGCTGTGCTGGACCCCGAGATCCGGATTCGGGACGAGGAGCAGTGCCCCTGACCGGACGGCGGCGCGGCCTGAAGGTCGCGCCGTTACCGTAGCCGGTGGGACACCATCGCGCGCAGGTTGAGGAGTCCGTCATTTCGTGTTCCCGTGCTTCGCGTGATGAGCAGCGGAGAGTAGAAGCCAAAGATCTTTCGGGGTCGGGAGTCTTGTCAGCCTGGGGCATCTGAGAATGACGAAATCGTAAGTGCCGGGCATCTGCCTGAGCCGGAGGACAATTCCGTCATCACATTCGGCCAGTGTTTGTGATTAGTCCCGACCCCTACTATCATCAGAACAGTGGGCACAATGTCGGCGAACCGGCGGGCACGCGCCTGTGTGTGGTGGAGCCTTGCGCTGTACCTCGGCGTCATCATGGCTGCGCCCAGCCTGCATCACGACTTTGCCTGCCATCAGAACTCGCCGACACACTGTTCGGCCTGCATGGCGAGTCAACTCGCCGACCACACCGGCGACCAGACCGTTCGGCTCGCCGGGATGTTCCGCGATGTGGGTGAGGTCGCTGCCATCCAGCGCGTGGCCGTGGACACGCCCCTCGTTGCCGCGACGACAGGCCGTTCGCCTCCGCCCGTCGTCTGTTGATCCAGACAGCTTCTGTCAGTTTTCGGAGTTGGCCCCCCGGAGAAGCGGAGGGACCGCCGCCGCCCCTGCCCCAGGCTGGCGGGAATGAGTGGCCCCGGCCTGTGGAGGTTCTCATGCGTCGCTCGTTGATGGCGTCGGTGTTGATGTCCGCGCTTGCGCTCGTGTCCGTCGCGTCGCCGGCCTTGGCGCAGGCGCCGGATCCCGAAGCCGTTCGGAAAGAGATCGAACAACTCCGCAAGGAGTTCGAAGAGATCCGGAGGCAATACGGGGCGCGTCTCGCCGCGCTCGAAGCGAAGGTCGCGGCGGCGCCCGCGGTCACACAGGAACAGCCCGCTGCGGCGGCAGCCGCGCAAGCCCCGGTGGTGGCCGACATCCAGCCTCAGCCCGCACCCGTGTCCGGCGGCGCCAGCGCTGGGGCGTCGAAGGTGTTCAACCCCGACATCGCAGCCATCGGAAACTTCCTCGGGTCCGTCGGCCGGAGCCCTGGCAATCCCAATCCCGGCAAGGCGCTCGAGTTGCACGAATCCGAAGTATCGCTTCAGGCCATTGTCGATCCGTACGCGCGCGCCGATTTCTTCCTGTCATTTGGCGAGCAGGGCGTGGGTGTCGAAGAGGGCTTCGTGACGTTTCCGACGATTCCAGGGGGGGTGCTGCTCAAGGTGGGGAAGATGCGGGCGGCGTTTGGCAAGGTGAACGGACTGCACACGCACGTGCTTCCGTGGGCCGACCGCCCACTGGTCACGAGGAACCTGGTGGGGGGCGAAGACGGAATCAACGATGCAGGCATCTCGGTGGCCCGCATCATCCCGAACCCCTGGTTCTTTCTCGAGGCGACAGGACAGGTATTCCGGGGCGATTCGGCTGACGTCTTCCAGTCCAGCCGACGCGGCGACCTGACGTACCTCGCGCGATTGAGGGCGTACCAGGATCTCGGCGAAGCCACCAATATCGACCTCGGCGCGTCGTTGGCGAGCGGGCACAACAACGCTGGCGTGCTCGATGGCGTGGACCTCGGCAGGTTCACGACCCGGCTGTCCGGCCTGGACGCGACCCTGCGCTGGAAGCCGCTGCAGCGGTCGATCTACCACTCGTTCATCGCGCGCAGCGAGTTCGTGTGGAGCCGGCGCGAGCAGGGCGGCGGCCCGCAGTCGGCCTTCGGCTACTATGTGTCGGGCGACTATCAGCTCGGCCGCCGGTGGTTCGCCGGCGTGCGGGTCGACCGCTCCGCGCATGCCGACAACGCGGGGCACATCGACACCGGGCAGGCGCTCGTGCTGACATACATGCCGAGCGAATTCAGCGTCGTCCGCGGGATGTACAGGCGGACGCGCTACGCGCAGCAGACCCAGACGTCCAATGAATTCCTCATGCAGTTCCAGTTCGCGATTGGCGCGCACGGCGCCCATCCATTCTAGAACTGGTGGCAAAACCCGCAGGCGGGTGGCGGCGAGCGGGGCGCCCCGCCCGCCGCGCAGGCCCGTCAGCCGTGATCGCGTTTGTCGGGCCGAGGACGGGCGGGGCTGCTCGCCGACAGGACCCGAAGAGCGGCAGATTGGGTTTTGAAACCACCGGTAGACTCTGACCGCACTTCCGTGGCAAGCGCGGACCACCCAGGACGACGGCGATGGAAGAGCGAGAAGGGGTGAGGTGGTGCGCAACGCAACTCGGGTCGAAGGGTAAGAGGCACATGCACATGACCAGGCACGTCGTGACACTCGTCGTTCTCTCTTCGCTCATGATGCCGGCGCCAATATTTGCGCAGTCGAAGCTCAATGTCGTTGCGACCACCGAGGATCTGGCCTCGCTGGCCCGCGAGGTTGGCGGCGATCGCATCAACGTCGAAGGCATCGCCAGGGGCTACCAGGATCCGCACTTCGTGGAGGCCAAGCCCAGCTTCATTCTCAAGCTGCAGAAAGCCGATCTGCTCATCGTCGTCGGCCTCGAACTCGAGATCGGCTGGCTGCCGCCGCTCATCCTGCAGAGCCGCAACGTGAAGGTGCAGGTGGGCGCCGAAGGCTACCTGGACGCCTCGCAGCGCGTGAAGATCCTCGACATCCCGACCAGCCAGATAACGCGGGCGATGGGGGATGTGCACCCGCTCGGCAACCCGCATTACTGGATGGATCCCGAGAATGGGCGCATCATCGCCAGGGAAGTCGCCGACAAGCTTTCGCAGTTTCGGCCGGGCGATCGGGCGTACTTCGAGCAGCGGCTCGCCGATTTCGACAAGCGGCTGACGGAGGCCGAGAACCGTTGGTCTGCGGACGTGGCGCCCTACAAGGGCATCAAGGTCGTGACGTATCACCGCTCGTTCCCGAACTTCGCGGAGCGGTTCGGCCTCGACATCGTCGGGTACGTCGAGCCGCGGCCAGGCATTCCACCGAGCCCGTCCCACACCTTCGAGCTGATCCAGGAGATGAAGCGCCTGAACATCAAGCTCGTGCTCGTTGAGCCGTACTTCGACCTCAAGACGCCCGAGGCTATCGGCCGTTCGACCGGGGCACAGGTGCTCGTCATGCCGCCGTCGGTCGGCGGCGTGAAGGAGGCCACCGATTACTTCGCGCTGTTCGACTACAACATCAAGCTCCTCGTCAACGCGATCAAGGCCGCCGGCGGGAAGTAGGGGACACCATGGATTCGACGATGCTGAGCTTTCTCGCGGCGCCGTTTGCCGCGAGCCTGATCCTGACGGGGATTCACGCGTATCTCGGCGTGCACGTGGTCGAGCGTGGCGTCATCTTCGTGGACCTGTCTCTCGCGCAGATCGCGGTGCTCGGCGCGACGCTGGCGCTGGTGCTCCAGGCCGGTGAAGGGCACACGCCGCTCGTCTACTGGATGAGCCTCGGCTTCACCTTCATCGGCGCGGTGGTGTTCGCGACGGTGCGGACCCACAAGTCGCGCATTCCGCAGGAGGCCGTCATCGGCATCTGTTACGCGGTCGCGTCGGCGGCGTCGATCCTGGCGATGAGCAAGGCGCCATCGGAAAGCGAACACCTCAAGGACATGCTGGTCGGCAACATTCTGGCGGTGTCGTGGGAGAAGGTGTTCCAGACCGCGCTGCTCTATGCGGCGATTGGGGCATTCCACTTCATGTTCCGGAAGAAGTTCCTGGCCATCTCGGTCAATCACGGGCGGGCCGAGGAGACCGGGCTGAACGTCCGGCTCTGGGACTTCCTGTTCTACGCATCGTTTGGCTTCGTCGTCACGTCATCAGTGTCGATCGCCGGCGTGCTGCTGGTGTTCTGCTACCTGATCGTGCCGTCGGTGGCCGCCATGCTCTACTCGGAACGCATCGGCACGCGCCTGGCGATTGGATGGACGATGGGGACGGTCGTGTCGGCGGTGGGCGTGTACCTCTCGTTCATCCTCGATTTTCCGACCGGTGCGACCATCGTCTGCACGTTCGGCGTGGCGCTGGTGATCATGGCCACGTTCCGGCCGTTGATCCTGAGGGCCGCGCGATGACAGCGGACCTCATCGGGCAGGTCGGGCGGTTCCACCAAATCCACCGTACGCGGATCGGGCGGGTCGGCGTTCGTGGCGAACAGGCGTGGGGAGGTCATTGTGGCTGGTAGCGCCACGGCGAAGGCTGATGTCAGGGTCGACACGTCGCGGGCTCGACGTGTGACGTGGCGTTGGATGGGTCTGCTGCTGGCCAGGCTGCTGATGGACGCCGCCCTCATCGATGCCGGCGTCGAAACGTGGCTGAGCGGGTCGCCGGCTCGCTTGTGGGTGGCGGTGCCCATCGTTTTCTATCTGGTGCTCAGCCTCTGGGCCCTGACACAGGGCGCGCGGCTCGCGGCGCCAGGGATCGTCACTCAGACGCCAGCGGCGTTCTATCTGTTTCTGGGGATTCTCGTGTTACTCACACAGGAACGAGCGGGGCTGGGCGTCGGCGTCGTCATGTTCAAGCAGTCGATGCCCGTCATCCTGACGACGACCGCGCTGTTGATTACGGTGCTCGCGACGCTGCGCATGGCCACTTTGCGCGGGCTGGCCGTGTGGTCCAGGATCATCATCCTGGCGCTCGGCGCCTACGCCGTCGCCGCGTTCGCGCAGGGTCTTATGCGCGGCACGCCGTTCCCCGACCTGCTGCGCGGCCACAGCGAGTGGCAGCGCGTGCCCTACTGGTTGCAGGGGGCGTTTCTGGGCGCCGCCGTGCTCACCCCGCTCGCCTTGACTCGAGAGCTCATCGTCAGCATGAGAGTGCTCGCCCTGCGCGGCCACCTCCGATGGATGGTGGTGTTCTTCCTCGGCGTGTGGATCGCCATCAACGGGCTGTAGAGAATTGGGGACGAGCCTATTTGACGGTGGCGGGCGGTCGTCGATGCCTGGTGGCGCGTTCGTACGCGGCCGCGAGTTCGAGCAGGCGACGATCGTCCCACATGCGTCCCAGGAGCGAAATACCCACCGGATACCGGCCGCCGATGAAACCCGCGGGCACGGTGACCTGCGGCAATCCCGATGCCGCGCTTTCCTCGCATGTGCCCGGTTCGGATCCGTAGCGCTCCAGCCCGCCTTCGTGTGTGTGCGGTCGCGCCTGATTGGCGGGATAGAGCAACGCATCGAGCTTCTGCTGCTCGAGTAGATCGACAAAGATCTGGCGGAAGGTCTCGCGACTCTCGAAGAACTTGCGTGTGGCCTCGTCCAGCGCCGCGCCTGCCGGCATGGCTGCCAGCGCGCCTTCCAGTCGTCTGGCGCTGACGGGCGCCAGTTTTCCCGACGCGAGCAGGTCCTGAATGGTCAACACCTTGTCGCCAGGTTTGGATCCGCGCGACAGATACGCCGTCCATCCTGCCTTGAGCGATCCCGGTGCGGCCCCACGGGCGGCGGCGTACTTCGCGTCGTAGTCGGGGATTGCCACGTCGACCACGGTCGCGCCCGCAGCCTGAAGTTCCTTGATCACCCTTTCCATGTTCGCGGCGACTTCCCGTTCGCCTGTGAAGCCCACAAACCGCTGGCGCAGCGCACCGATGCGCTTGCCCTCGAGCGTGGCCGTCGCGAGGCCCTGAGCGAACGATCCCGAAATGTGCGAGGCGGCATCGGCCGTCGCCGGATCTTCCGGGTCGGTGCCGGTGACGAGATCGAGAGCCAACGCGATGTCCCGCACGGACTTCCCCATCGGGCCCACCGTGTCGTTGAAGGTATTGAGCGGCATGACGCCCGCCCGGCTGGTCAGCCCACGTGTGACGCGAATGGTTGCGAGCGCCGCAAACGCGGCGGGATTAGAGAGCGAATTGCAGGTGTCGGTGCCAAATCCGAGGGCAGCCAGGCTGGTGGCGACGGCGGTGGCACTGCCGCCGCTGGATCCCGCGGTGCTCAACGACTGGTCGTAGGCGTTACCGACCGTGCCGCCAACAGTGCTGATGCCAAAATCTCCAAACGGAAATTCATCGAGGTTCGCCTTGCCGAGCACGACGGCGCCGCCCT
The DNA here is from genome assembly GCA_017883185.1 of Acidobacteriota bacterium. Taxonomy (GTDB): domain Bacteria; phylum Acidobacteriota; class Vicinamibacteria; order Vicinamibacterales; family Fen-181; genus FEN-299. Next base: position 15,323 of record JADGOB010000050.1, on the reverse strand, counting down.
GCTTCATGCCCGCCGCGACGCGGGAATCGAGGCGCGGGTGATGATCGAGCAACGCGCGCGAACCACCGGTGGTGGGTAGTTCAGTGGCGTCGATGTTGTCCTTGAACACCACGGGAACGCCGTGGAACGGACTGCGCACGCGGCCGGCTGCACGCTCGGCATCACGCTGGCGCGCATCGGCAATGGCGAGCGGGTTGACCGACAAGAGCGCTCGAAAGGTCGGGCCATTGCGATCGTAGAGCGACAGGCGCGCGAGGTACTCACGCGTGATGTCTTCTGAGGTCGTCTCACCGCGCGTCATCGCATCCTGCAGTTGCGCGACGGTCTGCTCGAACACAGTGAACGCCTTCGGCGGGGCCTGCGCCGGCAGGTTCCAGTTGACGATCTGCGCTCGCTGGCGTGGCGTCAGCCCCTTGAGGTCAGGCTCCTTCGTCAGCTGTCGCGCCAGGTCGGTGACACGCGTGATCTCGGATCCGGCTGCAGGTACTTTCGCATCTGCGCCGCTGTAGACCGCTTCGCCCGTAACCAGGGCATCCTTGAACGGGATCGGGTAGCCGCCTCGTGGGTCATAGACCTCGCTGAGGCCTTTGACGACGAAGGTGACGAGCGCGGCGGTCTGACCTGGCCGCAGTAGAAGCGTGAACACGTACCCGATGTGCGCCGAATCGTATCCGGGCCACTTGTCCACGAAGGGATCGGCATACATGTCTCCCACCGACGTCATCAAGCCGGAGGCTTTCGACCCGAGGACATGCGCAGAGGGTCCGTGTCCCGAAGGCCCTTGCAGGGGATTGGCCACGCCGCGAGCGTTCTGCATCACGGTGACGAAACTATCGGTGAGATCAATCTTCTGATCCCCATTGGACGTGGTCGCCACCGCCACCCGTCCGCCATCGTCGAATGCGCCGGACGCGCCGCCCCACGCCACCTGCACGGTGCGTTCTTCGTCGGTGCTGTTGGTGAAGCTGTCGAAATAGCGCAAGTAGCTGGTGTCTTTCGATGTCGCGACCGCGCGAGCGATCACGATGCCGTCCTGCAGCACGGGAGTGATCGAGTCGAATCGCCCGGCGCCATCGTGGTGGAGGCCGAACCCTTTGAGGTACACGTTCCGCGACAGCAGCGAGTTGTCGGCCCGCCGGACCTGCAGCTTCAAGTAGCCGAACCCGTTGAATGGATTCGCGCGTCCTCCGGTGGCGATGCCCCCGCTGTCTTGCGCCCACGCGGACGTGTCTTGAATATCCCAGAACTGCCCGTCGGCAGAGGGCACACGTGTGATGGCGCCGGCGTCAACGATCATCAGCGCCGCGACAGTGGCGGCGAGCAACGCGAAGGCAACATGCCGGCACGCCCGCTCGAGCATGACAGCTTTGTCTTCGGTCCGTCGTGATTGTCTTCCTGGCATACGAATTCCCTCATCTCCATCGTCGGACCTTTGGCGAGCCTGATCGTCATCCGACTGGCCGGCCTGAGGGCCTGCCCTGCAGAGCGTCGGGCACAGGCACGGAGGCGCCGGCGAGCAGCCGGACGAGGCGCTCGTAGTGGCTGCCTTTCCAGTAGATGCGCGAACAGCCCTGACAGCGCTGGAACTGGTCGAACGCCTCCCGGCTCCGCGCCGGCACCAGGTGGGCAATCGCGCGTTTCTCCACTTCATCGAGAGGACTGTTGCAGCGCATGCAGCGGCTGAAGGGGCGCGCGAGCCGGCGCAGATCGAAACGGGCCACCACCTCGGCGAGCTGCCGTTCCGGGTTCGTCTCGCGCACGAGGTAGCCGTGGGTGACGGCGCGGCGCAGGAGCACGCCGCGATCTCTCGTCAGGATGGCGCGCCGCTCGCGGGCGGCCGTGGCCGCCAGCTCGGCGTCGCCGATGTCATTCCGGTACAGGCAATCGAAGCCCGCCAGCCTGAGCCAGGCGGCCAGGCGTCCCAGGTGGGCGTCGAGGACGAAGCGCGGGTCGCGGAGCGGTTCCGGCCTCACCCGCGACACCGGGGCGATGTCGAACGACTCGAAGACGGGATACGCCGCGACGCGGTCGCCGTCGGCTACGAGATAATCGAAGCCCACCGCCTCGCCGTTGGCCAGCAGGAGGTCCACCGCGGTGTGGGGAACGCCCAGCCCCTCGATCAGATCCTTGATCGACACGCGCCCGTCCCAGTGATGGACGAAGGCGACCTGCCGCCGGCTCGCGGGCAGGAAGTCGTTCAGCTCGGCGTAGAAACGAAGGGTGGCGACCACCGGGACGAGTGTACCACCGCGAAATCGGGTCGGGCCAACCCGTCTTGCAGGGACGGCAGCGCGTCCTGCCAGCGCCCGAAGTGCCCGTTGGGCGAGATCCTTGGCCTGCTCGTCGCGGGAAAGCCGCAGCAGGGCCTGGCGCAATTGCGGGGCCAGGATTGCTGGCAGAGAACGACTCTCCGGCGCTTCCACGCGCAGGGTCTGAATACCGGATCCTTCTGCGTCATTCCTCATCCGATCCAGCAACACCGTCTTGCCCACCCCTCGAAGTCCCACCATCAAGAGGCTCTTTGTGGGCAGACATCTGCGCACGCGCTCGATGGCGATACGAACGGTTTCCCGTAGCTCATCTCGTCCGGCGAACCAGCGGACTACATCAGTACCGATCCGCGTTCCGCGAGCAGCGACGAGTACTCCGCCTTCGAGTCGTCCGAGAGGAGCGACCGCGTGACGAGCCCCTGCGTGTCACCGAGCGCACTGGCCATCTCGCCGAGCACGCGCTCGATCACTCGAGGCCTGAGGCCGCAGTACTGACCGTACTGAACCCAATCAGCCCGCTTCAGATGATCTTGCTTGCCGGCCACCGGCAGGGCGAGGGGGTCGTCCGGGATCACCAGGCGGGTGCAGACGAGATCGTAGGCCGGAGAGAGTTGATAGGTGTTGTCGGGACCGGCGAGCAGCGAGAAGTTCTTCAAGTGCATGTCGCCGTTGCCGGTCAACCACGACACCACCACGAGGCGAAACAGCTTCAGCAGTTCGATCAGGGGTTCGCTCGCGTACCTCTTGACCAGCTTCGCACAGAGTTCAGCGGAGCCGTCGTACTTCTCCTTCGCCGGCTTCACGGCCAGCTGACAGAAGTCCTCCTGTCGGAGCTTCCCTCCTTCCGGCGGTCTGTCGAAGCGGCGGACCAGATAGGCCAGCGAGTGGTCGGCGAGATGGATCAGGCCACAGTTCGGAATCTCGACGCCGAACACCTCGGCCAGCCGCATCGTGAGCAGTTCGTTCTGGGGGAGTTCGGGATACGCGGCTGACTGTGGCTTGAGGATGTACTGGCTCCGGCCAAGCGCCACCTGGAGCGTTTGCTTGTCAGACGCCATCCCGTCAAGCTGATTGTTCCCGATCGGGAATTATTGCGCAGCACAACACCCCCGGTCCTCCAGTACGTGGTGCGCGGTCAACGAGGCGGCACGCTCGCACCGCGGTGGAGACTCATCGTGCCGACTTCGTTCGTTCAAGACGGAGCAGTAGATGAGCCTGACCTTCCTCGAACGGTGCTACGCTGACACGGTTCACCAGGTTGACGTCCTCGAGAAGGTCGTTCGTCTGGGCGAGGTGGCTGCTGACGTCGGGCGCCAGGTCAGTCGATGACGATTTTCACACAGCAACCGTGCCTGCCCGGGTTCGATCGCCCGGTGATGGTAGGCGCGGGCCAGGCAAACCGCGATCCGAACGCGGGGCCGCTTGCCACCGACGACGCCGGGGTTCCGGTACTCCCCGGCCAACTGGCGCTCTTCACCGCAGAGCGCGAGCTGCTCGGCCTCATGTACGCCGCCATCGGCCGAGGGCGCTTCGACGAGGCGCTCGGGCATCGTGACGCCCTTGTTACGCGGGAGGGTCCTTCGAAGGACACGCGCGAGTTCGCCGTGCTCGACCGGTTCGGCGTTCCGACGTTCTGGACCCGTTCGCCCGGAGAGATCCTTCGCGACTGGTTGCCGCTCGAGCGCGACTCCAACGTCAGCGTCGTCGTGCTAGCACTGCTCCGTGACGGCCTGTTCGTCCGGCTCCTCGAAACCCACGAACCCGCCGCACTCGTGCGCGACGAGCCCGCGGTCCTCGGCCCCCTCGTCAACTTCCTATCTACGGCCGGCATTGACGCCGACCTCGATCCCGCCGCGTTGCTCCGCGATGCGCTCTTGGCTGGCCACACGCCGGCGCCCAACGACTTCGACGACCCGGCGTTCGTCGATCTGCTCGCCGAGAATCGCGGTCCCGGTTGGCTGGCCTGCGTCGGTGCGCTGCGTCGGCTTTGGCCGGTGCCGTCGGCCGGCGCCCCCGAGTTGGCTGTGCCGCTTCCGCCTGTGCCGGATGACGATGAGGAGCGCGGGCGTCAGTTCTGGACGTGCCTGCGCCGGACGATCGCGTGCGGCCGCGAGGATCCGATCGGTGCGGAGGCGAGGAAGCGCATGAAGCAACTCGAGGCGGATCTTCATGCGCAGTTCATGCGGCAGGGCCTCCGGAGAGAGTGAACGGGATCAGCCGGACCTGAGCTCACGCTCTCGAGCGCTGGAGTCAGCTCCTTCCTGAAACAAATCCATGGCCATATCTGTTTCAGAACTGACATGGCCAAGCGACCGCAACCCATTGAAGAAATAGATCTTAGACAGGATCCGCGGACGACATCGATGCTGCGTGGCGCATTGCGAGACGCCGAGGGACAACAGCCCGGCGTCGTCACCCGATCTGTCGTCGCGCCGAAACGAACCGCCTGGCGGGCAGCTGGGACCGGACCAACACGGTTTCCCGCGCCCGCTCCACCAAAAGCGGGTCGCACCCCAGAACGATGAACGCCGCGTGCGACACGTACGCAAATCCGAACAGCCCCAACAGGTTCAGCTTCTCCCGCACCTGCTCTTCGGGCTTTCACGCCCGCGAGAGGCTCTGATCGAAAGCCATCGTTAGGAACGAAGGGCGGTCCCTCGCGATGTCGGCCAGTTCCTCCCCATACAAATACTTTGGGTTCTTCCCAGGGCGTTTCATCTTCACACCGGTGTCCGGGTCCAGGAACAGGTGACCCTCATCTTTGCAGGCCCTGAAGTAGTCGGTTCGGTCCGTCGTGGATGACAGGCGTTCTCGGGTGACCAATCGGACGCCCAGGAACCTTGCGAACGCCGTTGCGCGTTCGTCGTCGACCTTGTCCGTGAACATCGGGTGCGCCGACCAAGGACCGAGATCGGCCGACAGCCACGCCAGAAGTGATTGCTTGACGATGTCGTACGAGTCGCCAAAGTGTTGTGGATGCATCTGGCGCGAGCCTCCTGTGCTGACTCAAGGCCCTGATCTCCGAGGCGGTGGCCGAAGCGGTGCTTCAGGCATTCTGCGTGGTGTGCGGCGTGCATGCGCGCGACCTGGGCGTCGGGACGTTCCGGACCAAGTCGAACCCCGTGATGGCGGACGCGGTGCAGGGGATCTGCAAGGGGATCTACGGCAGCGTTGATGGGCCGCTGGAGATCACCGTGCTCGCGAACCGGTACACGCCACAGGGGTTGATGCGGTGTGTGCGCGGCGTCAGGCCAGCGACGGTTCTACCGGTACACCTCTCGTCGGTGACCGACCTTCAGGACGAGGATGAGCAAAACGTCGTCGTGGATCTCATACAGCACGCGGTAGTCCCCGATGCGCAGGCGGAAGACGCCCAGCTCGTCGGTGAGCGCCATGACTCCGGGCGGACGTGGGTTGTCTTGAAGGGAGAGCAGTCGCTTATCGAGCCGTTTCTGAACGTCCCTGGGCAGCGCCAGGAAGGCGCGCTCGGCAGAAGGCTTGAAGACGAGGCGGTAGCGCCGCACCTACACGAGTCCCGCCTTCCGGCGGACCTCCTCGTATGGGACGGTCCCGGATTCTTCACGGGCGGTCCGAGCGGCCTGCGCGTCGAGGCGGTCTTCGAGGTCTTCGAGGAGTTCGAGGTCTTCAACCGACACCAGCGCGGCGACCGCCTTCCCATGTCGTTCGAGGACGATGCGCTCGCCCTTGAACGCCACGCGGTTGACCGTGTCGGAGAATGCGTCGCGGACGGCCGTGGCAGGAATGCGGGTCATGGTCCACTCTGTACGTTACGTACGTTTCGTACACAGTATCCGGGAGATGCTCGTCTGGAGTCAAGCCGACGTCGGCAGCGGCGGTCGGCAGCGGCCACCCGGGCGGCATCGCCATCCGGCGGACTCCCGGACCGCCTGGTACGGTCCACCTCGACTGGTCCGACATTCCACCGTCGAGAGACATCATCCGCGCTCGCCGCGATGGACACCTGGTCCGGATTCCCAAGCCAGTCTTGGTCATCACCAAGTTTTAGTAGCGCCACGGCCAATGAAAGCATCCTTTGATCGCCGCCAGCCATGAGCCAGAAGCACCGCGCCGGCAGATTTGTCACCCAGTAGTCGGGCCTCGACGGGTTTGCCTCGTTTCTTCCTGCGCGGCTGCCGCCTGAGCCGTCACTTCGCTTCACGCCGGCCCTGCAGGACCGGCTCGAGTCCGCCAACCGAGGAGTTCTTCCTCATGACGGATCTAGCCCTTCACCACGGAGACGCTCAGCTGCGACGGGTACTGTTTGGAATGGTGCACCACGTTGTGCGCCACCACGCCCTTGACCTCGTCGTAGTTGTTGCCGCCGCTGTTCAGGTTGCGGTCGAACCGCGGGAAGTTGCTGCTCGATACCTCGATCCGCAACCGGTGCCCCGCCTCGAAGTAATTGCTCGTCGTCAGCGGCTGCAGCGTCACCTTGTACACCTTGCCCGGCTCGATCCACACCAGCGGCTTGTCGTAACCGTCGCGGTAGCGCATCCGCTGCACCGACTCGTCGAGGTTGTATGCGCGGCCGTCCGGGTAGACGTCGATAACCTTGACCGTGAAGTCCGTGTCCTTCGCGTCCGACGACACGTAGAGCGTCGGCACGATCGGCCCGCTCACCTCGATCCCCTCCTTGAACGGCTCGGACGTGAACACGAGGATGTCCGGCCGCGTCTCCATCTTGCGCTGGTCGAATGCCCCCGCGGTGATGGCCGTGCCCGTGCAGCAGACGTTGCCTCCGTACGAGGGGACGGGGCTCGCGGGGTCGTAGGTGAACGAGTCGGGCCTGTCCACGGCGGGCGGCGCCGCCGCCAGCGCGCCGTCCCCGTCCATCGTGTTGGCCTTGCCCCCGCTCGAGAGGAAGAACGTCAGCGGCTGCGCGCCGCGCGGTGGCCAGGTGTCGGAGGTCTGCCACTTGTTGAGGCCCATCGTGAAGTAGGTGACCTTCGCCCGCCTGTCGGACGCGCCGTTCGCCTCGCCTTTCAGGAAGCGGTCGAAGAAGCCGTAGACGATCTCGTTGTAGTCGAGGCGAGCGTCGCCCATGGGTCGCTCGCCGACCACCAGGTTCTCGGGCGTGCGCGTGTAACCGCAGTGGGTGACCGGCGCGATGACGGCCCACTGCTCGTCGGCGACGGCGCCCTTCGCGGCCGTCCGGACGTGGTTGTACAGCGCGAGGTTCGGGCCCACCGACACGTCGTACCACGACATGAACCACAGTCCCGGCACGTTGAGCGGCATGTCGTCGTGGTAGAGGCCTCCCTTGTACCAGGCGGGGTCGTTGGGCGTTCGCTGGATCATCCGGCCGCCCGTCGGGACCGGCATGGCGTCCGCGAAGATCCCGCGCGGGCCGTCCACGGCCGTGAAGATGTCCTGCACCGGCAGGTGCCAGAGCGCCTGGGACCAGTCCACCGGCGTCATCTGAGGCGCCAGGTCGAACCATTTCGAGGCGCGGACGAGTTCTTCCTGCGACGTGCCCGGCGGGAACATGGGGCGCACCTGGTTCTGCTCGCCGTAGAGCCACGCGATGAAGAGCATCTGCACCGCGCCCCCGCGATACCAGTTGCCCTGCTCGTAGTACGGCCCCACCCGCCCGACGCCGGCGCCGAACCCCTGGACGTTCATGGCCGCGTACGCCGGGTTGCCGAGCGCCGCGACGCCCATCTGGTATTCCGCGGTAGACGAGCACCCGGTCGTCCCGACCTTGCCGTTGGACCACGGTTGCGAAGAGATCCAGGTCAGCGTGTCGTCACCGTCCGTGCGCACCGAGTCGAGGATGTCGTAGTTCCCCTCGGAGAAGAAGTGGCCGCGTTCGTTCTGGATCACGTAGGCGTAGCCTCGCTTCACCGCGGTCAGGGCGGTCGCCATGTCCGCCGGCACCCCGTTGCGCACGTCCCAGTAATTGAAGTTGTAGGGCGTGCGGACCCAGATCGTCGGCACCTTCTTCGACCCGTCCTTCGGGCGGTAGACGTCGGTGGCGAGCCGCACGCCGTCGCGCATCCGCAGCATCACCTTCCGCTCGACGACCGCGACCGACTGCAACTCCTTCTCCGTCTCCCAGCGCTGCGCGGACTGCTGCGGGGTCAGACCGGAGCGCTGCGCGATCACGGTGGTGGCGGCGGCGAACAGCGTCGCGACGGCCGAGGCGACAACCAGCTGGCGAATGGATCTGTTCATGCTGCGGCCCCGTGAGTGAGGCAGGAAATGGCTTGCGATGCTCATGATGGATACCCGCCAGTCTACATCAATCCGATCCAGAGATCCTTCGAGCGAACCGAGGGCTGCGCCGCCCGGGTTCTCGCGGGATGCCGCTCCCCGGTCATCGGGCTCAAGGGCCCGAACCGGAATGTCCAGACGCCGGGCTTCACACGGCGATAGTGCATCGCGGCGAGCCAACCGTCTGCAGGATCTTCCACTGGCGAGTGATTTCGGTGTTGCGTTCGACCGTATGGCGCCTCCGGGTTCTCGTGCAGTGAGAGCCTGCACGATTTCCCTGCCGGATGGACCCCGCCTGTCATACCCGCCGATTACAGTTGGCGACATGGACCTTCAAACAATCACCCAATCGCTCGAATTCGGCCCGGTCAGCGGCGCGGCCAACCTGACGATGTAGCCGCTGTTGTTCGATCCGGACGCACGGCGAACGCCATGCCGACCAGGGCGCCATCTGGAGCGACATCGACGCCAAGGCGGAGCGGATGGCGGCGCCCTCGCCCACGCGTGCCGCAGCGGCGATGTACGAGCAGGCCCGAGCCGACCTCGACGCGTTCCAGGCCGTGGGCTTTGGCGAGGACCTGCGCCTTCGCTCGCCGCGAATCGCCGGCGCCGCGCTGGCGGTCGACCAGCAGTTGGTGCACTTGCTGGCATACGCGTGCTGAGGGCGGTTAGAGGGTGATGCTATCATCGCCGGGTTTAGAGGTGTGGGCGGTCATGGCAATGGCCGCCCGCGCCATCTCCTGCACGAGGGAGGCTCGATGAGTACCGACCCGTTCGTCACCCAACTCGCGGACCTCTGCCGTGTGGAGCGCACCCGCGCGAAGTGGGTGTTCGTGCCGAGGCACGCGGTTGGTCTGACGCTCGGCGACCGCCTGGCCCGCGAGGGGTGCGACTGGGCGAACCTGCGCTTCAGCACTCCGCTCGACATCGCCATCCGCATGGCGGCGCCGTTCCTGCTCGAGCGGGGGATTGATCCCTCTGAAGAGCCTCTCGGGCCTGCGCTGATGATGCGCCTGCTCCTCGACCTGCCTGACACCCACGACTACTTCCGGCCGATGGCCGAGCACACGTCGATGGCCGACGCACTCTGGCGGACGGTGCGCGAGCTGCGCTACGCCGGAGTGGGCGCGAGAGACCTCGCGGCGAGGCCCTTCAGTGCAGCGTCCGACAAACAGGCCGAACTGATCGCATTGCTGGCCGCCTACGAGGGCTATCTCGAGACGAACCACCTCGCCGACATGCCGATGGTGTTCGAGGAGGCTACGCGACATCCGGGCTGGTGCTCGATTGCGTCCACGGACATTGTCATCGAACTGCCCGACACGCTGTGGTCTCCGCTCGTCCGCCGGTTCCTCGATACGCTTCCGGGACAGCGGGTTCTGGCACGCGCCCCAATCCTGCCCGAGGTTCCGATTCCATCCAGGGCTGACGCGCTGGCCGCGTCCGTCGTGCGTGTGGACCTTCACACGACGACTGATGCCGGGCGGTTGCGCTACCTTCAGTCGCCCCGCAGCGCCGGGAAGGCCAAAGGCGACGGGACGCTGGACCTCTTCCATGCGGGCGGCCGCGACGCCGAGGTGGACGAGGTATTCCGCCGGATCCTCGCGAGCGGCTTGCCCCTCGACCAGGTTGAGGTGGTCTGCGCATCGGTCGCGTATACCCTTCTGGTCCGGGAGAAGGCGACGCTGCTTGACTGGGGCGTAACGCTGGCCGCCGGTGTCCCCGCCACAATGGCGCGCCCGGGCCGGCTGCTTCTGCGTTTCTGCGACTGGGTGGCCAGCGACTTTGCCGCGCGCGACCTGCGCCGTCTTCTCCAGTCCGGGGACTGCGCGCCTCGGGCATTTGAAGACACCGATACGGGCGTCTCTCCGGGCCAGGCGGCGCGGTTGCTGCTGAAGGCGGAGGCCACGTGGGGCCGTGAGACCTACACACCCGCGCTGACGCGGCTGGCGGAGAAGTACGAACGCCGCGCGAGCGACGGCGAACTGAGCGATGAAGACCGCGCATGGAATGTGCGGAAGGCCGCGCAAACCACCACGCTGCGTCAGTGGGTCGAGAGTGTGCTTGCCAGCGTGCCGGAGCCAGGCGGCGCAGGTGCCGGCGTGGTGCCGCTGACCTCGCTCGTCGAGTGCGCCCGGACCTTTCTCGAGGCGAACGCCGGGAGAGCCAGCGCGCTCGACGCGATCGCGTACGTTGCGGTTGGGGATGCGCTCGCCGACCTTCGAGCGATGGGCCATCACTGCTGCGATCTCGCGACCGGCCTCAACTATCTGCGCGAACGTGTCACCTCGCTCACTGTGGGCCGCGACCGGCCTCGCCCTGGCCGTCTGCACGTCTCCACGCTCGCCGACGCCGGCTTCGACGGACGTCGCCTGGTCTTCGTGGTCGGTCTTCAGGAGGGCGGGGTGTTCCCGGCGGCGGTCGAGGACCCCGTTCTTCTTGACGAGGAGCGGGCGGCCATCGACCGGCAACTTCGCACGTCGGCGCACCGCCTGGACGAGGCCGTGTTCGTGGCGCTCTCTCGCCTGGCCGCGGTCGGGGCCTCCGCCGAGCGCGTCTGCCTCAGCTTCTCGTGCCGCGATACGCGCGACTTCCGCGAGACGTTTCCCTCGTGGATCGTCCTGCAGGCGTTCCGTCTAATGAGGGGCGACCCCGCGCTCAACTACGAGGATCTCGGGGTGTGGCTCGATGAGCCGGTGTCCGCGGTCCCGGCGTCGGCCGCCCGGGCGGTGAGCGACGCGGGCTGGTGGCTGGCACACACCAAGGCCACGAGCACGGCGCGTGACGCGATCCTCCGCGCCTACCCTTTGCTCGAACGCGGCATTCACGCCGAGAACCAGAGGGCGTCGGACGCGTTCACCGAGTATGACGGCCACGTCGCCATCGCCGGCCCGGTCCTCGATCCCAGCCGCTCCGGGCGTCGGGTCTCCGCCACGACGCTCGAGAGCGCCGCGAAGTGTCCGCTGCGCTACTTCATTGGACAGGGGCTGGGGGTGAAGGCCATCGAGGAAGGGCGGCCTGACGATGATGCCTGGCTCGATCCCGCGACGAAGGGGACCGAACTGCACGCGATGTTCGCGCGCATCATGCGCGCCACCCGCGCAGAGAGACGGAAGCCCAGCTTGGCGGTGGACCGCCGGCGTCTGCGCAAATGGGGCCACGAGCGGCTCGACGAACTCCGCGCGGGGATGCCACCGCCTTCCGACGAGGTCTTCGCGCGCGAGTCGCGCGAGTTCCTCGACGACCTCGACGCCTTCATCGAGGCCGAGTGCGAGGGGCTCCATGGAGAGGGTCCGCTCGGCTTCGAGGTGTCGTTCGGGTTTCCGCTCGACGACGACGAGGAGGAACCACTGGCGAGCGCGGAGCCGGTCGTGGTCGACGTGGGCGACAAGCGGCGAATCGCACTGCACGGGCGGATCGACCGCATCAACCGCGTCGGACCTGGTGAATACGAGGTGGCCGACTACAAGACTGGCGGTTATTGGCGGGACGACTGGGACGGGCACTTCGCGGGAGGCACCCGCCTGCAGCATGCCCTCTACGGCGTGGCCGCGGCGGCCTTGTTGAAGTCGCGCGACCCCAAGGCGCGGGTTGTCCGGGGCGTGTACCTGTTTCCCGCGGTGAAGGGGTATCGGCGCAGAAAGGTCATCCCCGCGCCGTCGAAGGCGAAGCTCGCCAGCGTGCTGCGCGACCTGGCGGACGTCCTCGGCAACGGCGCGTTTGTGTCGGCCGACACCGAGGATCGGTGCAAGTGGTGCCAGTTCGCGGCCGCCTGTCATGCACAGGATGTCAGCTGCGCCAAGAGCAAGATCGAAGGCGACGCCGGCACGGCGCTCGAGCCCTACCGCCGCCTGAGAGGCAACCATGAGTAAGCCGCGCAAGACGCCACTCGATCAACCGGTGCGCGACCGCCTGGTCTCCGACTTCGACACGAACTTCCTGATCGAAGCGGGAGCCGGGTCAGGGAAGACCCACAGCCTCGCGATGCGCATGGCGGCGGGCATCGCGGCCGGCACGTACACCGTGGAGCATCTGGCCGTGGTCACCTTCACGCGCAAGGCCTCTGCGGAACTGCGCGGCCGGTTTCAACTGGCGGTCGAACAGCGACTGAGCAAGAAGCCGCCTGCCGCGGAACGCGAGCGGCTCGAGACCGCGCTCGCGGGGATGGAGCGGCTGTTCGCCGGGACCATTCACGCGTTTTGCGCGCATCTCCTCCGCGAGCGGCCAGTGGACGCGCGGGTGGCGCCCGGCTTCGAAGAACTGAGCGACATCGACAACCTCGAGCGTCAGCGCCGAGCCTGGCGCGACTTCGTCGTCGAGGCCCGATCCCGCGGTCTCCGGCCGATGCTCGACCTGCTCGATGCGGGCATTCGTCCCCAGGATCTCTACGGCCCGTTTGCCATCGTGTGCGAACACGAGGACGTTCGGTTCGAGATGGGATCCGGCGAGGCGCCGGATCCAAAGCCGGTCTGGAAGGCCGTTGAGAAGTTCTGGAAAGAGCTGACGGCGCTGAGGCCACCCGAGTTTCACGAGGCCACCACCTGCCCCGTCCAGCGGCGGTTCGACGAGTTCGAAGGCCGGCTTCGCCTGGCGCGCCGGGAGCAGTTGGCGTCGCTCGCGAGCTTTCTCAAGGCGTGGGGGAATCCAAAGGTCACGCAGAAGTTCTGGGGCAAAGAGGTGGGGCGGGACCCGGCCATTGGGAAACAGGTCGCTCAGCTCGTGGCCGAATTCCAGGCAGGGGTGATCGAGCCGTTCCGGTTGACATGGCGAGCCTACGTCCATCGGCTGGCGATGGCGGTGTTGGTCGAAGCGCGGGACTTCTACGCCAGGGCGCGCCGCCGCGAGAACGTGGTCAACTACGTGGACCTGCTGCGGGTGACCGCCGGCATGCTGCGCTCGCGGCCGCTCGTCCGCCGCGCGCTCCAGAAGAAGTATCAGCGCCTCTTCATCGACGAGTTTCAGGACACCGATCCGATCCAGGCGGAGATCTTCCTGATGCTCGCGGCGGACGAAGATGATGTGGTGGCGTCCATCGATCCGTTCGCCGTTCCGCTGCGCCCGGGCGCGCTCTTCGTGGTCGGCGACCCGAAACAGTCCATCTTCCGCTTCCGCCGGGCCGACATCGACATCTACAACCGCGTCGCCCAGCGCATCAAGGCCACCGGCGGCGAGGTCCTCGCGCTGACGGCCAACTTCCGATCGTTGCCGAAGGTGTGCGAACTCGCAAACACGGTCTTCCCGCCGCTGTTCGCGGGTTCGCCGTCCCCGTACTCGCCGCCGTTCGAGAAACTCGATCCGGTGCGCGCGGAGTCCGAGTGCCCGGAGGGACCGCGTGTTGCAAAGCTCACCGTCCCGGACGCTGGCAAGGGTACGGCGTCTGTGGAAGAGGAAGCCAGGCGTATTGCGGCCTACGTCCGGGCCGAGGTCGCCGGTCAGCGCCGCACCTTCGGCGACTTTCTGGTGCTGACCAGGCAGAAGCCTCGTTTGCGGATTTTCGCCGAGGCATTCGACACGCTGGAGATTCCCGTTGACGTCAGCGGCGCCGGGCTGTTCTGCGAGTCAGCCGAAGTCCGGGCGTTGGCCTTACTCCTCAACGCGCTGGCGGATCCGCTCGACTCCGTCTCGCTGGTTGGCGTGCTGCGCGGCCCGCTATTCGGTCTCAGTGATCCCGAGCTGTTCCGTTACCGCCAGGCCGGCGGGCGCTTCGAGCTGTCTATCCCACTACCCGAGGCGGCAGACGATGCCCAGGCGACGGCGCTCGAGGCGCAGTTCGGCCCCGTCCTGGCAGCCATGCGCCAGTTGCAGGCGATGTGGCGCAGCACACGCGCCCTGCCGCTGGCGGCGGCCGTTGCGCGTATCCTCGAGGAGACCGGCTGGCTCGCGTTGGCGGCGACCACCCCTGGGGGCGCGCGCGCCGGGCACCTGTTGCAGGCCATCGATCGCGTGCGGGAGGTGGGGGAGGAGGGCGGCGGCCTGGTCGAAGCGGCTGAGGCTCTCAACGAGGAAGATGAGTCGGGCGAGTCAGAAGCGATGCCGCTGGAGCCAGGCCGGCGCGATGTCGTGCGCCTGATGAATCTTCACAAGGCCAAGGGCCTCGAGGCGCCAGTGGTGTTCCTGGCGGACGCCACGCACGCATTCGAGTTTCCGGTGGTGGTGCGAATCGCTCGCGACTGCGGGGTGGCGCGGGGCCACCTCAAGATCGTGCGCAAAGGCGACAAGCCCTGGCTGCAGACGACGCTCGGCGAACCGGTTGGCTGGGAGGCACACGAGGAAGAGGAGACGAAGTATCGTGACGCCGAACGGCTGCGCCTGCTCTATGTCGCTGGCACTCGAGCGAAGGAGTTGTTGGTGGTCTGCCGATCGGGCGATGCCAGCAAGAACCAGGCGTGGGGTGCGTTCGATGGATTCCTCGCCGGCGTTCCCGAACTGGTGGTGCCCACGCCGAAGGCCGTGGTGAAGAAAGCCAAGGTCGACCTGTCCGCGAAGGCGCGCGCTGCCGCCGACGCCGCGCGCGGTGAGCGTCACGACCGTGTGCGCCAGCCATCGTGGGCGGTGAGCACGGTGACGGGCGAGAAGGCACGGCTGGATGCGGCGGAGCGAGCGAAGGAGGCCTCGCAGGGAGGCGCCGCTGAAGCCGTGGTGGATGCGACCGGAACTCCCGGGCATCGCGCGGACGCGGGCGTGGCGTGGGGCTCGTTCATCCACGGCCTGCTGGAGCACGCCATGCGTCACGACGGGGCCACCCGCGCCGATCTCGATCGGCTCGCGCGCTGGCTCACCGTCGAAACGCCTGACCTGCGCCCGTTCATTCCCGAAGCG
>JADGOB010000137.1 GCA_017883185.1 Acidobacteriota bacterium | reverse complement strand
GGCGGACAGCGCGCCGGCGGACAGCGCGGCGGCCCGGGCGGCACACCGCCGGCGGTGAACATTGCACGCGAGAAGATCAACCTGACCGAGTCACTTGCGTTCATGCAGAAGTACCTCGGGCCCGATCACGCGATCGTGAAGCGGATCCTCGGTGACAAGACGCCCGAGGCGCGGGCCACGGAGTTGATCGACAAGACCCGGATCACCGATCCCGAGATCCGGGCGCTGCTGCAGGCCGGTGGCAAGGCGACGATCGATGTGTCTACCGATCCGATGATCGTGCTGGCGCGATCGCTCGAGACGGATGCCCAGGCGATCAACAAGAAGTACGAGGACGAGGTGACGGCCGTTCAGGCGGCGGCGTATCCGAAGATCGGCCAGGCCGTCTTCGTCGTCGACGGCGCCAAGGCCTACCCGGATGCCACCGGCACGCTGCGGCTGTCGTACGGGACGGTGAAGAGCTACAAGGAAGACGGCAAGATCATCCCGCCGTACACCTACGTGGCCGGGCTCTACGAGCGCTCCGCGCGGCACAACAACCAGGCTCCCTACGAGCTGGCTCCGCGGTGGGCCGAGGCGAAGGCGGCGCTCGATCCGAAGACCCCATTCGACCTGGTCACGACCAATGACATCGTCGGCGGGAACAGCGGGTCGGCGATGGTCAACAAGAAGGGCGAGCTGGTGGGCCTGATCTTCGACGGCAACATCCAGTCGCTGCCGGGCTACGTCATCTACGAGGAAGCGGTGAACCGCGCGGTGTCCGTCGATTCGCGGATCATTCTCGAGGCGCTCCGAAAGGTCTACAAGGCTGACGCGCTCGCGACCGAGATTGCGGAGGCGGCGGGGAAGAAGAAGTAGACGGTAGGCAGTAGGCAGTAGGTGGTCGGGGGATCTGCTGATCTCCCGGCCACTCGCGTGTTATCCAGCCCGCTCGACATCTTCCACGCCGGCGGCCGCGACGCGGAGATGGAGGCAGTATTTCGCCAGGTCGCCGCCTCCAACCTCCCACTCGACCAGGTGGAGATTGCGTGCGTCTCGTGCGCGTCGCCACTGCTCGCCTGGGAAAAGGCCGCGCGGTTCGACTGGCCCGTCACGCTCTCCGCCGTGCTGGTCGTTTGTCCGCCCGACTCGGTCTGGCGCATAATCCCGACGTCTCGACAGCTGACTCGAACGGAGGCGTGCATGGGGATCGTTCATCCGGTGCTGGTGGCCGGCGACTGGCGGCCGTCAAGGAAACAAGGCGGCACGCTGCGGGCATTCAACCCGCAGACCGGCGAGGCGCGGCCCGACGAGTACCCGGTATCGTCGTTCGAAGAACTCCACGAGGTCGTCCAGGCCGGCGTCGAGGCGGCCGAGGCGCTCGACGAGTGTCCGATCGGACGCCGCGTGCAGTTCTTCGAGCTCTTCGCGGGCGCGATCGATCGCGATCGCGAAGAGTTGGCCGCCGCCGCGCATCTCGAGACCGCACTGCCTGTTTCGCCGCGACTGCTCGACGTGGAAATCCCGAGGACGACGAGACAGCTTCGCATGGCGGCCGATGTGCTGCGCGGAGACGCGTGGCGCGGACAGGTTGCCGATCAGGCCGCGGACCTGCTCTCGGAGTTCCACCCGCTCGGCGCGCCCGTGCTCGTCATCGGGCCGAACAACTTTCCGTTCGCCTTCAACGCCGTCGCTGGCGGCGATTTCGCAGCCGCCCTGGCTGCAGGCAACCCGGTCATCGCCAAAGCACATCCGGGGCATCCCGAGACGACGCGCCGGCTGGCCGAGCTGTGCGCGGCGAGTGCGGCGGAGGCAGGGCTTCCGAAGGGCGTCGTGCAGATGTTCTATCACTGCAGCCCGGAGGACGGACTTCGTCTGGCGGGCCAGCGGGCGCTCGGCGCAATCGCCTTCACGGGCAGCCGCCCCGCGGGCCTGCGACTGAAGGCTGCCGCGGATGCCGAGGGCGTCCTGTTCTACGGGGAACTGTCGGCCGCGAATCCAGTGTTCCTGCTCCCCGGTGCGCTCGAAGAACGCCGTCTCGAGATCGCACACGAACTCTTCACGTCGATGACGCTGGGCTGCGGTCAGTTCTGCACACGCCCGGCCATCGTCGCGCTCGTGGGTGACGACGCGGGTGAGCGTTTTCTCGCCGCGCTGAGGGAACTTGTCGGTGCGGCGGCAAGCCAGGTGCTGCTGGGATCGGGCGTTCGCGATCGCTTCCACCGCGCATGCGAGGCGCTCGTGCGAGCGGGGGCAAGCCGGACCGCTACCGGGCGGGTGACGAGAACCACCGGCTTCGCCGCGGAACCAGTCCTGCTCGAGGCGAGCGCGGCCGCGTTTCTCCGGGCTCCGCGCGAGTGCCAGCTGGAGGCCTTCGGACCGATGACGCTCATCGTGAAGGCAACCGACGAGGGTGAGCTGCTCGGCACGGCGCGCGAGATCGAAGGGACGCTGACGGCCTCCGTCTACACCGGGACAGCGTCCGCCGATGCGCTGCTGTTCCATCGTCTGCGCTCCGTCCTCATCAGGCGCTGCGGCCGCTTCGTCGTGAACAAGATGCCGACCGGCGTCACCGTGAGCCCTGCGATGAATCACGGGGGGCCGTGGCCGGCAACCACGCATCCCGGGTTCACCGCGGTGGGCCTGCCGCGGTCGATGCAGCGCTTCATGGCGCTCAAGTGTTTCGACCCGGCGTCCGCACGCTGAACGACCTCCTCCTGGGGACGCTCGACCTGCTGGTCCTGAAGGTCCTTGACCTGAGGCCATTGCACGGCCTCGGCGTTGCCCGGCGCATCGAACAAGTGACCCGCGGCGCCTTCCAGGTCAGCGGTTCGTCCACGACGACCTGTGACATCCATTCGGGATCCTGCTCCCACACCTGGTCGTAGATCAGGCTGACGACGTCGTTCAGCCGCGCCGCCCGCTTCGCGTCCGGCACATGAGCGTGAAGACCGAGAGGGTATGCGTGGCTGATCGGGATCCAGCGCGGCTCGGCGGTCCGGATGCGGGCGCAGATCACCGCGCTGAGGACGGCCTGGTGCAGGAAGAGCGAGGGCGCCTGGTCTGCGGTTGCCACCCGCCCCTCAACCGTTGTAGCGTTTAGGCCGGTGTGTAGCCGTTCCTTCGCCTGGAGAACTTCATGACGAGAACCGCAGCTCTGTTGTGCGCAAGCGTGATCTTCCTCGGCGTGTCGCCGTCGGCATCTGCCCAGAAGGCCGGCCCCAGGATCTACATCTCGGTGGACATGGAAGGGATCTGGGGCGTCGTGCACGGGGACCAGGTGTCAGCCACGTCGCCGGAGTACGGTGCGGCGCGGCGCTGGATGGCGGAGGACGTCAACGCGGTGGTTGCCGGGTTGCTCGAGGCGGGCGCGGGCGAGATCGTCGTGAACGACTCTCACGGGAGCATGCGCAACATCGTGGCCGACGCGCTGAACCCGAAGGTCTCGCTCATCAGCGGTTCTCCGAAGCCGCTCTCGATGATGCAGGGGATCGACGGGACCTACGACGCGGTGGTGTTTGTTGGATACCACGCGCGCGCGGGAACGGCGGCCGGTATTCTCGACCACACGATCTCGAGCACCACGATCCGATCGATCAAGGTCAACGGGCAGGAACTGCCCGAGCTGGGTCTGAACGCCGCGATTGCCGGGTACTTCAACGTGCCGGTGATCATGCTGACCGGCGACACGACGACGTGCGGCCAGGCGAAGGCGCTGCTCGGGGATGGACTCGTGACCGCGGCGGTGAAGGAGGCCATCGGCCGGGCCGCGGCGCGCCTGTTTCCGGCGGAGCAGGCCCGGGCGAGGCTGAAAGAAGCGGCGCGCGAGGCGCTCGGCAAGAGGCAGTCGTTCCAGCCATTCAGGCTGGCCGGGCCGTACACGGTTGACGTCGAGTTCCACAACACCGCTCAGGCTGAACTGCCGCTGCTGCTGCCTGGCGTGAAGCGGACTGGCGCCCGGTCGGTGTCGCTGTCAGGGACGGATTACATCGAGACGTTCAAGCTCCTGCGTGCGGTGATTGCCCTGGCCGGCGTGAGCTGACGCGGCCGTCGGGCGTCGTCACTTTTCGCGATCAAGTCGTATGACATGGTGTGCCTCCCTGCGGCTGCAGCGAATGATCGCACCGCCGGGCAGAGGCAGGGGAATTCGGAAAACGGCGGGGCCGGACCTCATGCTCACGGATGGGTGTCCAGGCCAGTGTCGCTGCACTTGCACACCACGGCGGTGATGTCGTCCGCCTGCGGGACCGGCCCAGAGAAGTCTCGGACCGCATGACAGAGGCGGTCCACGATCACGGCCGCCGGTTCGCGACGTTGCGCAGCGACAACGCCCAGGGCCCGCTCGAATCCAAACGCCTGGCCCGTGCCGTCTTCAGCCTCAGTCACGCCATCGGTGAAAATGACCATGACGTCGCCGTTCTTCAAGGCAGGGCAGAGGGCCGTCTCTGTCGCGCTGTCTGGGAAGATGCCGAGCGGAATCCCGGTACTGCCAAGCCTGGCCTTGACGGTTCCGGCCTCATCGAGCACGTAGCCCTCGATGTGCCCCGCGCTGGCGAAGGTCAGGCTCCGGGAGGGACAATCGATGCACGCGATCAGCGTCGTGACGAATTGATTCTGTTGCAGGTCCGCCACCAGTACGCGGTTTACCCGCGTCAGAAGCGCACCGGGGTCCGGGTGCGACAAGGCGGTCGAGCGGATGTAGGCGCGCGTCGTGGCCATCACGATCGCCGCGTCGATTCCATGGCCGCTCACGTCGCCAATCACCAGCGCCGTGCGCCCGTCGAGAAGGTCGATGTAGTCGAAGAAGTCCCCGCCCGTCTGGTCGGCGGGGAACGCTGCACCCGCAAGATCCCAGCCGCAGGACCGCGGCGGGGACTTTGGGAACAGCCGCTGCTGAACGGACCGCGCGACGCGCAGCCGTGCGGTCTGCTCGGCGGCCTTGCGCAGTTCGGTGACGTCCTTTCCCACCGAGACAAAACGACACACGGCGCCAGTGGCATCGCGGATGGGTGCAATCGTCTGCTCCGAGTGATACAGCTCGCCGTTCTTCTTCCGGTTGACGATCGTGTCTCGGAATACCTCGCCTCTGCCCAGGGCCGACCACAACCGCTCGTAGAACGCGACGTCATGCACGCCCGATTTCAGAAGCCCCGGGGTCCGGCCGATCAGCTCGTCCCGGCTGAACCCCGAGATCCCTGATGCCGCGGAGTTGACATACTCGATCTGACCCTGGCGGTTCGTGACGATCACGCTGTCGGCGGTCTGCTCGACGGCAGCCGAGAGCATCCACACGCGTTCCAGTTCTTCTCGCTGCGCCGTCACGTCGCGGAAGACCACGATCCCTCCGCAGAGATGACCCCGAGGATCCTTCAACGGGCTGGCGTTGACACTAATCCACACGCCGCGAGGGTTTCTCCCGTTGCGGACAAACAGGATCTCGTCGTACACGGTCTGGCCACGGATCGCCCGCGAGAGGGGCAAGTCGAATTCCGGCACGAGCGTCGTCCCATTCTGGGCGAAACAACCGTACACGGCTGACCATGTCCTTTCCTCCACGTCGAGCGGTCCGATCGCGAGAATCTTCTCGGCTGCTGGGTTGAACAGGACGAACCTGCCCTTCTCGTCGGCCACGATCACCCCATCGGTGATGTTCTCGAGGATATCGCGGAGAAGCCCGCTAGAGGTCTTGAGCCGCATGCGGGATGACGGCTTGCCGGGTCGCGACAGGTTTCTCGAATCGGGGCCAGGCGCAGACAAAGGGGCCTTTCTCGCCGCGAACGATCGCGGAAATCGAAAGCGGCCCCCCTGAGGGTACCGCTGGAATTGAGTTGCGATTGACCAAAACTATCTTAGCCCGTGTCGCCCGAACGGCACAATCAAGCCCATCCGTCCGGGCAGGCGGCGACGACCGCTGGCGGTCTTGACCGCGCCGGCATCCGTATCCGCGCGATCGTCTCCTACCGCAGGTGCTTGTTGAAGAACTCCACCGTCCGCTGCCAGGCCAACTTCGCTGCCGCCTCGTCATAACGCGGCGTCGTGTCGTTGTTGAAGCCGTGCTGCGTCCCCGGATACATGTGCATCGCGTAGGGGACCTTCTTCGCCTTGAGTGCGGCCTCGTAAGCCGGCCATCCGGCGTTGATCCGCTGGTCGGTTTCTGCATAGTGGATCAGCAGCGGCGCCTTGATCTTCGCGGCATCCTCCGCGCTCGGCTGACCGCCGTAGAACGGAACCGCCGCCCCAAGATCCGGCAGTCGCGTCGCCAGCATGTTGGCAATGCTGCCGCCCCAGCAGAAGCCGACCACGCCGATCTTGCCGGTGCACTCGGGGTGGCTCTTCAGGAACGCCGCGGCCGCGACGAAGTCTTCGAGGGTCTTGGCCTGGTCGAGTTTGGGGAACAGCAGCCGCGCCGCGTCTTCGTCGCCGGGATACCCGCCGAGTGGTGCGAGGGCGTCCGGCGCAAAGGCCACGAAGTGATCGAGCGCCAGGCGGCGGGCGATATCCTCGATGTGCGGGTTCAGGCCGCGGTTCTCGTGCACCACGAGCACGCCGGGCCACTTGCCCGTCGCGCCGGCCGGCCGCACGAAGTAGCCACGCATGCCGGCGTTTCCCTGAGGCGACGGGTAGGAGAGGTACCCCGTCTCGAGCCGCTTGTCGTCTTTGGCCACCTGCTGGGCCTCGGCGAATCGAGGATTCAGCGCATCGAGCAGCATGGCGGCCGTCAAACCGCCGGCAGCATATTTCGATGCCTTGTTCAGGAACCCCCGGCGATCGATCGCGCCGTGCACGTACGCGTCGAACAACACCAAGACTTCGGGATCGAAATCACTCGCGTTCTTGCGCTCCATAGCCAGCCTCCTGTACGACTCGACAGCGTGGACGGCGGCGGTCAACCTTTGACGCCGAATCCCTTCTTCACCAGTATCTCGCGAATCCGATCGCGCAGATCCCCCTGGAGTTCGATCGCGCCGTCCGACACGGTCCCTCCCGCGCCGCACGCCCGCTTCAGTTCCTGACACAGGTCCGCGAGGAACGCCGAGTTGCGCGGCAGGTCGTACACAACGCTGACGGTCTTTCCGCTGCGCCCCGCTTTCTCGACGCGCAGCTTCGCGACGACACGTACTGGCACAGGTTGGTCGGCTCCGCGCTTGCTGCACCGGCAGTCTCGCACCGGCCAGCCGCAGCTGGGGCACATCCTGCCGGTGGCAGTGGAGTAGACCACTCTTGCGTTCTCGTGGGCGGCCATCGCGCGATCATGCGCGAAGTGGGACGGAGCCGCAAGTGCGCGGACGGCATCGATTCGGCGCATGACCGGCCCCTGGGCGCCGACGGCGCCGGTGCTCTCCGCTGATGGACCGCACCTCCCGGTGCGGACATCACTCCCAGAGTGGTATTCCTCAGCCTTGCCGAATCAGGCGATCGAGTTCCGGCAGCAGGACGCCAGCGGGACCGCGGAGGACGAGATCCATCTCCGGGCTCTGCGGCGTTTCCTCAGGGTTAATCTCCACAACGTCGGCGCCAGCCTGCCGGGCCACTGCAGGGAGCGCGGCGGCTGGGTAGACGACCGACGATGTGCCGACGACCAGGAGGATGTCCGCGCTCGAGACCGCCTCGACGGCCGCGTCCAGGTGAGCGGGATTCAGCCCTTCGCCGAACCACACCACGTCGGGTCGCAGCAACGCGCCGCAGTGGCAGCGCGGCAGAGGCGCTGCTTCGCTCGATCCCGCCGCGTCGGACGGCTGGCGCTGGAACAGGTGGGCGGGATTTCGTGAGCAGCGATCACGCCAGATGTTGCCGTGGATTTCCAGCACGTGCCGGCTGCCGGCGCAAACGTGCAGCCCATCGACGTTCTGCGTGATGAGTGTGAACGCCGGGAAGCGGGATTCCAGGCTCACGAGGGCCAGGTGCCCCGGGTTGGGGACAACCGTGGCCATCCAGCGCCGACGCCAGCGATACCATTCCCAGACCAGCGCGGGGTCGCGCGCGAAAGCCTCCGGTGTGGCCAGTTCTTCCGCCCGGAAGTTGCGCCAGAGCCCATCGGGGCCGCGAAAGGTCGGCACACCGCTCTCGGCGGAGATTCCGGCTCCCGTCAGGACGGCGACCGCGCGGGCACGTGCCAGCAGACGTCCAACGTCTATCACGAGCGATCTGTTGTCGTGCCTGTCTGTTTTCCCGTTCATGTGTTGCTGTCGCACGCTCGCTCGGTCATCGCCAGTCGGAGAACATCCCGGCAAACTGTGAGGTGATTGCTGCAGCCGTCCGGCGGGCCGGTCACCATGTGTCGCGCGACGCGGACGTGGAGGCCGAGTCTTCACCCGTGCGGTGTGTCGTCCGGTGCCGATCGACCCACCAGGCCCAGACAGGGACTGGCCAGGCGGCCAGGGCCACGAAGAGGCCAGGCCGTGGTGAAAGTCTACACGGCCTGCTAGCGCATGTGGATGGTCGTGAGCAGTTTGCCGGCGATCCTGTTCAGCGGATGCGTGCGATCAAGGGAAGGGAAAGGGGCCCTTTTCCGGATTCCCAGCCGCCGCAACTCGTCCATGATCATCGCCCGCTGTCTGCCCTGACCCATGTACGGTGACCCCGCCGGCACGCCTACGTCCACCGCCGGATCTCGAGAAAGACCTTGCTGGAACGTCGCGAGGGCCTTCGGCTTCTGCCCGGCGAGCAGGTAAATGCGGCCGAGATTCAGGTAGTGCGCAGGGTTGCGCGGTTCCGCGGACAGCGCGACCTGGCACAACTGGACGGCCGCCCTGACCTGTCCCCGCTCCTTGGCGATGCAGTACGCCAGGTAGGAGTTGACCGCCGGGATTGCTCTGCGTTCGGGCGAGCACTCGAGGGTGATCAAGCCGTGGAGGGTGTCACCCCGATCGATCGCGGAGAACGCCTTCTGCACGGTGTCGGACTGGGAACTGTCACGCATCGGTTCACCACCTTCGCTCGGTTTGGCGTCCCGGTCTCTGGCCGTTCCCTCTGGCGCCAAGAGCGGCCGGTTGGCGAGCCACCGGGCGGATAGCCCACCGGACAAGTAAGCGGCATTGCAGATCCGTTATCGCCCTGATGCGCACCACGTCACCCAGTTGGGACCGACGCAGCGATGCGGAAACGCGCCACGAGGCGGAGGGTTGCCACGCCCTTCCCGCCTGGAACCCACCGGCCCCGATGGCTCTGCAGGCGGAACCCACCGGCCCCGATGACTCCGCAGGCGGAACCCACCGGCCCCGATGACCTGGTATGCGGAACCCGCCACCGCGGTTCTCTTCGAGCGGCGGGGGTGACACACGCCGGCGAGGGTCTTCGTTCGAATGTCATACTGCAGACTGCGTGCCAGGCGGAAGGAAGCGTCGTGCCATGCACGACATGCCAGGCACGACCTGCTTGCCAGTCCGGCCCGGGCGTGGTAGAAAGGCGAGCCGAACTCTGAGCGGGCCGCTGACTCCCAGCGGCCTCTCCCACCTGCGTTTCCTTCGGAGACATACATGAGAAGAAGAATCCTCTGGCTCGCCTGTGCGCTCGTCATGGCGACGGCGGCGATGCTGACCGCGCCCGTGATCCTCGCCGGCAGCGAGACCATCAACTACGTCGATATCAACAAGATCAAAGCCGAAGGCATGCAGCGCTCGCAGGTGATGGAACTCTGCAGCTGGCTGTCCGATGTCTACACGCCGCGCGTGACCGGCTCGCCCACCGCGTTGAAGGCGGCCGAGTGGGCGGTCGCGAAGATGAAGGAATGGGGCCTGTCGAACGTGGCCATCGAGCCGTGGGTCAACAAGAACGGCTTCGAGCGCGGATGGACGAACGACAAGTTCTACCTGCAGGTGACCGCGCCCGAGCGCTTTCCGGTTCCCGGTACGCCGACGGCATGGACCCCGGGGACGAACGGCCTCGTGTCGGGTGAGGCGGTGCTCGTTGCGGCGACGACAGAAGAGGAACTGGCTCAGTACAGGGGCAAACTGAAAGGGAAGTGGGCGCTGCTCGTTGCGCCGCCCGACGTCCCCGCGTTCTGGGACGCCAGGGCCAAACGATACAAGCAGGAAGAACTGGCGGCCATGGAACTGCAGCCGACACCGGCCGCGCTGGAGTTCGGCGTGACGCCGCCCGGTCAGCGCGGTGGCGCACCCGCGGCACCGCAGGCCGCCCAGGCTCCGCGCGCAGGCGCCCCGGCAGCCGCACAAGCACCCGCCGCGCAGGGTCAGCGCGCAGGCGCCCCGGCAGCCGCACAAGCACCCGCCGCGCAGGGTCAGCGCGCAGGCGCACCAGGCGCTCCTCAGGCCGGTGGTCCGCCGCAGCAGGTCCGAGGCTTCCCGAACATTCGCAACGACTTCCTGAAGGCCGAAGGCGCTC
>JADGOB010000351.1 GCA_017883185.1 Acidobacteriota bacterium | reverse complement strand
ACAAGCGCCAGGTGCTCGGCCGCAGCATCCTGCTGTTCGACGGTGCCGATCGCGGGCAGCTCGCCGTCCTGGGCGACGTGCGCGCGCCGGGCATCGCGGATCTGTTCGTCGCCGTGATGGGCCGGGAAGCCGGTGAGGCCAAAGGAGCATGAGTACGCCTTCGAACGTCCCGCTCGACTCTCCCCCTCCGTTCGTCGCGCCCCCGACCACGGCGGCGACCCGCCCGATGTACTGGTCGATCCGGCGCGAGCTGTGGGAGAACCGTTCGATCACCATCGCGCCGCTGGCCGTCGCGGCGCTCGTTCTGTTCGGAGTCTTGATCAGCACGATCGGCCTGCCGAGGAAGATGCGGACCCTCCCGACGCTCGACCCGGCGAAGCAGCACGCTGTGGTGGTCATGCCTTTCAGCATGGCGCCGGCTCCGATCATGCTGGCCACGTTCCTCGTCGGGATGTTCTACTCGCTCGACGCGCTCTACGGCGAACGTCGCGATCGCAGCATCCTGTTCTGGAAGGCGCTGCCGGTTTCGGATCGCACGACCGTGCTCTCGAAAGCCGCCATCCCGCTCGTGGTGCTGCCGTTGATCGCCTTCGTGCTCGGCGTGGCGACGCAAGCCGTCATTCTGCTGTGGAGCACCGCCGTCCTGCTGGGGAACGGCTTGAGCCCCGCCACGTTGTGGGCCGAAGTGCGATTCATCCAGGACCCGCTGATCACGCTCTACGGCTTGACCGTGCATGTGCTCTGGTTTGCGCCGATCTACGGCTGGTTGCTGCTGGTCTCGGTCTGGGCACGCCGCACGCCTGTGCTATGGGCCGCGTTACCGCTGCTCGGGGTCGGCATTCTCGAGAGGATGGCCCTCAACACGTCGCACTTCGCCTCACTGCTGAGGTATCGCGTGACAGGCGCTATTGAGGAGGCTTTCGCGGTCAACCCGCAGCATGGTGCCGTTGGGATCGTCGATCAGATCTCGCAGCTCGATCCGGCGAGATTCCTGAGCACGCCCGACCTGTGGATCGGACTGATCCTGACGGCGGCGTTCCTTGCCGCAGCGGTCCGTCTTCGCCGCACCCGCGAACCGATCTGATGAGAAGCACAGTTGTACGGACCACTCCACGACGTTTTCAGGATGGAAGACCACCTCTGGTCAAAATCAAAAGGAGAAGTCAATGCGAATCACCGTCACCGTCCCTGGAACCCTGCTGATCTGCCTTCTTGCGCCAGCCGCCGTCGCCCTGGCCCAGAATCGTCCGCCGACTGCCGCCGTCGCCCCCCAGGAAAATCCGCTCAGCGCGCACAACAAGGCCATCTACAGCGGGGTGAAGGCGATCCTCCTCCGCTCGGCCGAAAAGATGCCCGAGGAGAATTACGGCTTCAAGCCCACGGACGCGGTCCGCAGCTTCGGTCAGGTCGTTGGACACGTGGCCGACGCGCAGTACATCTTCTGTTCCATCGTTCGCGGCGAGAAGAATCCCGCGCCGGGAATCGAGAAGACGAAAACCTCGAAAGCCGACCTGATCGCCGCGCTCAAAGACGCCTTCGCCTACTGCGACAAGGCCTACGACAGCCTGACCGACGCCTCCGCTGTTCAAATGGTGAAGCTCATGGGAGGCGACACACCGAAACTGGGCGCGCTGGCCACCAACAACATCCACACCGTGGAACACTACGGCAACCTCGTCACCTACATGCGGCTGAAGAACATCGTTCCTCCAACCAGCGAGCCGGAGTTCATGCAACAGATGATGAAGAAATAGTGTCAGTGCGATTCTGGCCCCGCGGGCCAGAGGCGCGCGGCGCCCCCGCGCAGCCCGGTGACGAACGCATCCTGGCCGAAGCGGCGGCGCAGCCGGTCGGCCTCACGCCGCGAGATGCCGACGACGAGAAAGCTCGCCTCCTCGGTCCAGTCGCCGGCGTCGGAACCGCTACGGCCCTCGAAGAAGAGAAAGCCCCCGCTTTGAAGCGAGGACTTCAGCGCGTTCGTCCGGACCCGGTTCTCCGCGGCGCCCAGCCTGCGCGCGCCCGGGTTATACGCCGTCAGGAAGGCCCAGCGCCGCTTGCCCTCTCGCCCGAGCAGGCTGTCGAGCGCGGGCGTTCTCTTTCCGACGCGGATCTCGATCTCGTTGCCGCAGCCCGCGTTCGCGCGGTAGAACGCGCGCCGATACGTCACCCACGACACGTTCGTCACCGGTTTCCCCTGACCCGATTCTCACATCGGGGGGCCGCGTTTTGTCTCTCGCGAATGAGTCTCGACGCGAGGTAAGATCCGCGCATGAGCGCACGCCGGAAGGACTGGACGAACATCCTCTTTCTTTGCCTCTCCCCCGTCGCCGGCATCGTGGGGACGGCCTACTACGCGTCGCGCTTCGGCATCCGGTGGTGGGAGCCCACCCTCTGCCTGACGCTATTTTTCGCGATCGGGCTCTCCATCGGTTCGGGTTATCACCGGTATTTCTCGCATCGCGCCTACGAATGCCACCCGGCCGTCGAGTCGATCATGCTGTTCTTCGGCGCGATGGCGCTCCAGAACTCCGTCCTCCAGTGGGCGCGCGACCACCGCGAGCATCACCGTTTTGTCGACACGGACCGCGACCCCTACAACATCAATCGCGGCGGCCTCTGGGCGCACATGCTGTGGATCTTCTACGAGGAAGGTCCGGACAGGAACTTCGACGCCGTGCCCGACCTGACCCGCAACCCGCGCGTCATGTGGCAGCACCGCTGGTCGCGAACGATCGGCATCGGCTTCGGACTCGGGTTTCCGACGCTCGTCGGGGCGCTCTTCGGGCGGCCGCTCGGCGGCCTCCTGTGGGGCGGATTCCTGCGCATCGTGCTCGTCCACCACACCACGTTTTTCATCAACTCGCTCGCGCACCTGTGGGGCAAGCGCCCGTACTCGACG
>JADGOB010000350.1 GCA_017883185.1 Acidobacteriota bacterium | reverse complement strand
AGCCCGTCCCGTTGCGTCCAGGCAGCGAGATGGACATACTCTTCGTGCAATCGTCGCCCGCCTGTCATTCGTGTTCTCAGCGCTTTACGCGAGGAGTTGGCCCTTTGAAGAAAACAGTGTCCGTCGTCGTCGCGTCGGTCGCCATCGCCCTGTTCATTCGGATGGCGCCTTCAGCCCAGTCGAAACCGTCCGTCTATCTGACGCCGCCGAAAGTCATTGCGGACATCATGGCTGCCGAGCCGCTGCCCGGTGTGGCCGTGTCGCCCACTCGCAAGGTGCTGCTCCTGACGCATCGCAAGAGCATGCCGTCGCTGGCCGAAGTGGCCGAGCCGTTCTACGGCCTCGGCGGCTCGCGCATCAGCCCGAAGACCAACGGTCCGCGCATCCTGAGTGCGACGACCAGCCTGGTGCTGAAGGATGTGGCCGCCGGCACGGAAAAGCGGCTGATGCTGCCGCCGGCGATCTCGTACTCGGGCAGCTTCTCGCCGGACGGCAAATACGTCGCCGTCACGATCACAACGAAGACCGGGATCCAGCTCTACGTGACGGACGTCGCGACCGGCCTCGTAAGGCCCGTGCTCCTTGGTGGCGTCAACGGCCTCGGCGGCGGGTGCCGGTGGCTGGACACCTCGACCGGATTTCTCTGCAGCCTGATCCCCGCCGGGCGCGGTCCGATGCCGAAGGAAGGCGCCCTGCCCGCGGGCCCGGCGGTCCAGGAGACCAGCGGCACGGTCGCCCCGGCGCAGACCTTCGAAGACCTGCTGAAGAACCCGTACGACGAGGCGCTCTACGAGTACTTCTACACCAGCCAGCTGACGTGGGTGGACCTCGCCGGCGCCAAGACGCCATTCGGCAAGCCCGGCATCTACTCGGGTGCGGAGATCTCCACCGACGGCAAGTACGTCGTCGTCAACCGTACCAAGAAGCCGTTTTCGTACGTCGTCCCGGCGGGCCAATTCCCTCGCGATGTCGAGTTATGGACGAAGGCCGGCGTGGTGGTGAAGAAGCTGGCGGACGTTCCGATGGGCGACACGTTCCCGCGCAACGGCGTCTTTCCGGGCCCGCGCGGATTCCGGTGGCATCAGGTCGAGCCGGCAACGCTCTTGTTCATCGAGCCGCTCGACGGCGGCGATCCGAAAGCCAAAGTCCCCTTCCGCGACCGTGTCGTGTCGCTCGCCGCGCCGTTCACGGGCCAGCCGATCGAGGTGGCGAAGACCGAGTGGCGCGCCGGTGGCCTGCAGTTCACCGAGAAGGGCGCCGCGTTCCTCAGCGAGAGCGACCGCGACACGCGTATGCGCCGCACATGGCTCTTCGAGAGCGGGCTTGCCGCCGCGCCGAAGAAGCTATGGGAACTGCGCCAGCAGGATCGATACGGCGATCCCGGCTCGCCGGTCGGACGCCCTTCGTCCGCGAAGATCATGCAGGTTGGCGACAGCATCTATCTCAGCGGCGCTGGTGCGTCGCCGAAGGGTGGCCGGCCCTTTGTCGATCGGCTCAACCTGAAGACGCTGCAGTCTTCTCGGCTGTGGCAGTGCGACGACGTCAGCTTCGAGACATTCGTCGCGTTCGTGGACGACAACGGCGGGAAGATGATCACCCGCCGCGAGACGAAGAAGGATCCGCCGAACTACTACCTGCTCGACACGGCGGCAGCGTCGCGCAAGGCGATCACCACGTTCGCCGACCCGCATCCGCAGCTGGCCGGCGTCACGAGTCAGTTCGTCACCTACAAGCGCAAGGATGGCGTGCAGCTGAACGCAACAATCTACCTGCCGCCGGGCTACACGCCGGGTACCAAGCTGCCGGTGTTTCTCTGGGCATACCCCGCCGAGTTCACGAGTGCGGACGAAGCGGCGCAGATCAGCGGCAACGAAAACCGCTTCCTCACCGTCGGCGGCTCGTCACAACTGCTGCTGCTCACCCAGGGCTACGCGGTCTTCAACGACGCGACGATGCCCATCATCGGACCTGGCGAGACCGCCAACGACACCTACGTCGAGCAGTTGGTGGCGAGCGCGCAGGCGGCGATCGACAAGGGCGTCGAGATGGGCTTCGCCGATCGCGATCACTGGGGCGTCGGGGGCCACAGCTATGGCGCGTTCATGACGGCGAATCTCCTGGCGAATTCACGCCTGTTCCGGGCCGGCATCGCGCGAAGCGGCGCGTACAACCGCACGTTGACGCCTTTCGGCTTCCAGAACGAGACGCGCAACTTCTGGGAAGTGCCCGGGATCTACGGCAAGATGTCGCCGTTCTTCCGCGCGAATGAAGTGAAGGACCCAATCCTGCTCATCCACGGTGAGATGGACGACAACTCCGGCACGTTCCCGATTCAGTCGCAGCGTTTCTACGTCGCCCTCAAGGGCTTCGGCGCCACTGTCCGCTACGTCACGCTGCCCTTCGAAGCGCACGGCTATGCGGCCGCGGAATCGAACAAGCACGTGATCACCGAGATGCTCAACTTTCTCGACAAATATGTGAAGAACGCGGAGACCAGGAAGTAGCTCGTCGCCGTGCCCATCGACCGGCCCGCTACGCCGGGCCGGTCGATGGCGTTTGCGACAATCAGACGAACCTTCCCGGAACGTCACGAGTCGGCCACCGCCCCTCCACCGAACGGTACTCATCGAGAACCTGCTGTTCGAGCGAACCCCTGATCGAACTGCTGAAGCTGTTTCGCCTCGTCGTCGTGTCGTGGTTGACCGGCAACGGCGACATGCACTTGAAGAACTTCTCGCTGCTCGCCGGTCCCGATAACACCTACCAATTGTCTCCGGCCTACGATCTTGTCTGCACCCGCCTGGTGATCCCGAACGATCCACTCGCCCTCCCGGTGGCCGGCAAGCAAGATCACCTGAAGCGGCTTCATTGGGTTCAGTACGGTCAGTACTGCGGCCTC
>JADGOB010000009.1 GCA_017883185.1 Acidobacteriota bacterium | reverse complement strand
CTCGAACTGGTCGATCGTGAGCAGGCGATCCTTGACGTCCAGCCGGATGGCGACGGCGCCGATGCCTTCCTCGCCGAGGAACACGTCCTCGGCGCCCATCTGCACCTCGTACCGAGGGCTCTGGAAGGTCGAAGCGCCCGTCGCGGAGAAGTGCATCAGCCCAGACCACTCCGCCTTGCCGTATTTCACGGAGGCGACGGTCTCGAGCGCAATCCGGTCGCCGTGCGCGTTGAACGAGTAGCGTCCTTCCCAGCCGACATACGCCGCGCCGGTCACCGTCCCGCCGCTCTTGCGGATCTCCATGGCGTCCAGCCTGACGCCGTGCCCCTCGAACCGGATCGGCGCGGTCGCGCTCTCGAACGGCTCGCCCCAGGCCACGACATCGGTGATCGCGATGCGGCCGTAGCCGAACGGCCGCGTGTACTTGTCGTAGAGCCTGAATTCGCCGGAGACCTTCCCCTCGAGCGGCCAGTCGTCGAGCTGGAACGCGTGCCGCAGATCGCGCATCGGGCGATCCTTCAGCACGAACCTCGCGTTGATTTCCTCCCCGCCATCCTTCCGCGGGTACCCGAGCGAGAATCGTCCCTCGGCCTCGACCGACGAACCCTCGGTTGTCGCCACGGCCTTCGTGACGTCCACATACCCATTCTCGATCGAGAGCTGCCCGGTCGCGCGGCCCCACACGACGTCCCAGGCGCGGAGGCGGTCGCCGACGAAGCGGCCCTGGACCAGCGGGTTCTTGAACGACTTGGTCATCGTCCCCTGGAACTCGCCGAACCCACCGACGCTGATGATGCCGGTGGGGGATCCGAACGCGGTGATGATGCCGGCCAGCAGGCGGTCGCTCTCCTGCCAGTCGGCGCTGCGGGCGTAGAACGGGAACTGCGATTGCTCCCCGAATGCCGTCCGTCCCTCGAACTCGACATACGTGCGCTCGGTCGCCATGTGACCCGGGTCGACATGGAGCCACTGCGGGTCGAACCGGTACGAGAACTGGCCGCCGATCGCCGTCGGCTTCGGAAAGCGGTTCACGTCGCGCTCGGGGCCGTACTCTGGCGCCTCGTCGTGGATCGCCGACTCCCCGGGCTGCGGCAGGCGCGCGAGCAGCATGCGGTCGGCCGGGGGCACCACTCTCACCTCCCCGTGCCCGCGATGCTCCGAGAAGGCGCCGAGCGGCCACTCGAGCAGGTTCTGGCCGCTGGCCCGACCGAGCGGCCGAACGCCGCGCATCTGGAGGGCGTCCGAGAGCTGCAGCAGGTCGACGTCCTGGTAGCTCACCTCCCAGCGGGCAACCGCCGGGCGCGGGTCGGAGAGCGGCGCCATCAGGTACCGGAACTTTGCGCTGCCGTCGTAGAACCGTGCCGTCGCGTTCGTTACCTCGAAGCGGTGCGGCTCCCAGACGAGCGAGCCCCGCAGGTTGGGAAAGCCGAACACGTTGACGTGCGCGAGGGCGCTGGCAAAATCGCCCTTCAGCTGGTGGCCGCCCTTGAACAGGTGGAACGTCCCCTTGAAGCGCGCCTCGCCGCGGCTGCGCCACGACTCGTTCGCGAAGAAGATCTCGCGCATGCGCCAGAGGTTCACCCGGGAATCGACGTTGTAAACCATCTCCGGCCAGTTGGCCAGGTCAATTTGGCCGGTGACCAGCGAGTGCGCCCCGTCGGTGTCAAGAACGATCTCCGGCAGCCGGATGAGCCCGCCGTCCACCTTGAACGTCACGCGCATGTCGGACCGCATCGGCAGGTAGTCCTTGATCTTCACCATGCCGTCCGTGATGCTCGCGGTGCCCAGGTAGTCGCCCGTATTGTGGCGCACGTAGACGTCGAGGTTCCGCGCCACGGTCGTCCACGTGCCGTGGTCGATGTACGTGAACTGCCCGCGGTAGGCGTGCATGTAGTAGAGCGTCGTGGTGAAGCGCTTCGGCCCCTGCGGCTCGTTCGACTCGCGCTTCAGCTTCGGCAGGTTGTCGCCGTCCGCGAACTTCTCGAGCTGGATCGTCCAGTCGCTCATCTCGAGCGACCGGATGAAGAACTCCCGCGAGTTGAAGACCTGCCACCAGGGAAGGTCCACGAGGATCGTCTTGGCCGTAAAGAACGGCGTGTCCTTGGGCTTGAGCCCGTCGATTCGCAGGTCCTCGACGATGAAGCGGCCCCGGGCGACCTGGATGCCAAGCCGCCCGATGTGCAGCGGCCGCTCGAGGGACTTGGTCCCGTAGCGTTCGGCGAGCTGCTTGACCGCTCCGCCGAACACCTGGCCGAGGTCGATGGTGAACGTGATGGCAATGGTGACGACGAGCAGGGCGACGGTGAGCAGCGCGCCCACGGCGAGGTCGCGCACGCGGCGGCGAACGGCAAAGATCGCCACGCCGCCCATCAGCACGACTGCGAGGGTCCGCCACGCCAGCCCCGTGTAGAACGCGACAAGGGCAAGCACCACGATGAGGGCGGCCTCGGGCCAGCGCCGGCGGAGGGAGGAAAGGATCACTCGATCACCGTCAGGAGTCGCCCGGCCTCGACCACGTCGCCTTCGGCCACATGGACGTCTTTCACCTCGCCCGCGCGCGCGGCCCGCAACTCGTTCTCCATCTTCATCGCCTCGATGACGACGAGACCCTGCCGCGCCGCGACCGTGTCGCCTGGCTTCACCAGCACCTTGACGATCTTGCCCGGCATCGGAGCCGTAACGCGCTGCGGCCCGCCCGCCCCGCCGAACACCGCACCCCTGGCGCTCCAGCGGCGCTGACCTGGCGCGCCCGCGACGCGCGTGTGCACGACGCCGGCGCGAAGATGGACCTCGACTTCGCCGGGCTCGCTTCGATCGAGCAGCGTCGCCTCGTGGCTGCTCTGGCGTTCACCATCCAGGATCATCGAGATTGTAGTGCGATCCACCCGAGCGACGTCCACGACGTCCACGCGCCCCTCCGATTCGATCCGATAGCGGGAGCCCACGCGCTCGACCTTGACCGCGTGCGGCTGACCGTTGACCTCAATCTCGAAGTTCATGGCGAACCCGGGCTCTCAATCTGAGCGTGACGGAAAACCGGCCAGAGGTTTCACCGCAGGCCGTCGAGCCTGCCCTTCAGCGCCCACCCTCGCGCGGGCGCCTTCCCGGCTCCGGTCGCGGCCGTGCCCGACGTCGCTTCCTCGTACGCGTGGATCGCCGCCGCCAGGAGCGCCACGTGCTCAGCCTCGTCGGGCACCGTGACGAAGGGCTTGCCGTTGCGACGCGCCAGTTCCCGATCCAGGAACGTCGTGTCGAACCGTCCCTCGCGAAAATCCTCGTCGTCAAGCAGCCAGCGGAAGAAGGGGATGCTGGTCTTGATCCCGCGGACTTCGTACTCGCCGAGCGCCCGGGCCATCCGCATGATCGCCTGGGGTCGATCACCGCCCCAGGCCGACAGCTTGGCAATCAGCGGGTCGTAGAAGATCGGGACGTCGAGCCCTGGCGTCGCCCCTCCGTCGTCGCGCCGGATGCCCGGGCCACCGGGTACGCGCCGGCCGAGCATCCGGCCGGGCGACGGCATGAAGCCGTGGTCCGGGTCCTCGGCATAGATCCGGCACTCGATCGCATGACCGCGCGGGTGAAGCGCGATCTCACGGCTCAGCGTGAGAGGTTCGCCCTGGGCAATCTTCAGTTGCCAGTGCACCAGATCCACCCCCGACACCAGCTCGGTGATCGGGTGCTCGACCTGGAGCCGCGTGTTCATCTCCAGGAAGTAGAACTGGCCTTCGCGATCCAGGAGGAACTCGATCGTGCCGGCGTTGGTGTAGCCGACCGCGCGGGCCACCGCGCACGCGGCGGAGGCGAGGGCCGCCCGGATCTCGGGCGTGACGGCCACGGACGGCGATTCCTCGAGCACCTTCTGGTGCCGCCGCTGGATCGAGCACTCGCGCTCCACGAACGGCACGACCGTGCCGTGATGGTCGGCGAGCAACTGGATCTCGATGTGACGCGGGAACTGCAGCTGCCGCTCGATGTAGATGTGCGGGTCGCCGAACGACGAGCCGGCCTCGGACCTGGCGGCCCGGATGGCGGACGCCAGGTCCTCGGGCGCGGTCACGAGGCGCATCCCCTTGCCCCCGCCGCCGGCCACCGCCTTGACGAACACCGGGTAGCCGATGGAGGCGGCAAGCCTGGCAATCTCGGCGTCGCTGACCGACGGGCCGAGCGGCTCGACCGTGCCGGGCACGACGGGCACGGCCGCGTCGATCGCCACGCGGCGAGCGCCGGTCTTGCTGCCCATCCGCTCCATCGCATCGGGCGACGGGCCGATGAATGTGAGCCCGGCATCGGCGCAGGCGCGGGCAAAGTTCGCATTCTCGGCCAGGAAGCCGTAGCCGGGATGCACCGCGTCCGCCCCTGAGCGGCGGGCGACGTCGATGAGCTTGTCGATGCGGAGATAGCTCTCGGCGGGCGCGCTGGGCCCGATCGCGTACGCCTCATCGGCAAAGCGGACGTGGAGGCTTGCACGATCGCAGTCGGAGTAGACGGCGACCGTGGGGATACCCATCTCGCGGCACGCGCGAATCACACGGACCGCGATTTCTCCGCGGTTGGCAATGAGAACCTTCATGCGTGTCTGGACCGGCGTGGATACGGCTAATCCCCAAGCATTCTAGCACTTACCACCTCACCCGCCTTGGCCTTCCTCGTGCCGTCGAGGGCGGCAGCGTGGGCGGCGGGCCGGTCGATCTCGGGAGCTGCGTTGCACTCCTCCGAGCGCCCGGGCGGAATGCTGCCGCCATTGCCTTGCCGTCCGGCGCCTCCTTCAGGAACATGACGACCAGATGACCGGGATCGGCCTTCGCGGCATGGGCTGGGAGTACTTCAAGCGCGACGCGCTACGCCACCTCCGGTACGAGGGATACAACTCATACCGTTCGCACTTCGAAAAGAAGAACCTGCAACCCGCTGACGTGCTCCGTCAGTACAACAGGTGCCCAGGAGCACATCGCAATCCGTGGATTGCGGATGAACATGGTCTATCCTTCGCGCTCCCTTGCGCGCCCACATGTCCGCGCCAGGTGCGGAGCCGACTCCAGCAAGAACGTGAGGCCGGTCAACAGGGTCACGGTCACGCATCGTCTCACCAACGTGTTCGTCTGCATCATCCGTCGCTCCTCTTCCGATGCGGTGTGGCTGGTGCCAGGTACCTGTCGAACCAGTCGAGGGTGCGAATCATGCGGTCGAGCGAGTGCTGCGGTTCGCGGAAGCCGTGGCCCTCGCGCGGATAGCGCGCCAATACCGCGTCCACGCCCTGGCGGCGCAGAGCGGTGTACATCTCCTCGGCCTGCGTGATGTGCACGTCGTTGTCCTGTTCACCGTGTATGAACAGCGTGGGCGTCGTGACGCCAGCCACGTGTGCAAGCGGAGACCACTGCCAGAGCCGCGCAAAGTTGTCCCCGGACCATGGGAACCCGTTGAACTCCGCGTGCACCAGGTCCTGGTACAACGAGGTCGCATAGAAGCTCGTGAGGTTCGACAGGCTCGCCACCGCCACGGCGGCCTTGAAGCGGTGGGTCTGCGTGATGATCCAGTTGGTCATGAACCCGCCGTAGCTGCCGCCCGTCACGCCGAGCCGATCGGGATCGATGTCCGGGTGAGTCTTCAGCATGTAGTCGACGCCCGCCATGAGATCGCTGTAGTCGCCGCCGCCCCAGTTGCCGACGCAGCCGTCCGTGAAGGCCTGCCCGTACCCCGTGCTTCCACGCGGGTTGATGGCGAGCGTCGCGTAGCCGCGCGATGCGTTCACCTGCGCGCCGCCGTTGAAGCCGTACCCGAAGGCGCCGTGCGGACCTCCGTGGATCGTCAGCAGCATCGGGACGCGTCGGCCCGGGACCGACGCCCGGTAAAACCAGCCTTCGATCGTTGTGCCATCGACACTCCGAAACGTCACCGACTCGGGCGCCACCAGGGTCCAGCCGGCCGCGACGTCCCTGTTCAATTGCGTGAGGGGCTGCAGGTCGCCGCCCGGTCTTCGAAGACGAAACACCTCGTGGGGCGTGGCGGCGTCGGACAGCGCCAGCACCAGCGAACCGTCGCGCGCCATCGTGAGGAGCGACACTTGCGCCGGGCGATCCACCAGGACTCGCGATTCGCGTCCGTCCGAGGTGACCTCCATCACGAGCGTCTTCCCGTGGTCGGCCGCCAGGTAGACAATCCGGCGGCTGTCCGGCGTCCACAGCGGCGCGCTGCTGCGCCGGTCGAGCGCGCCGTTCAGCTCCCGGGCGGTGCCGCCGCCGGCCGGCATCACCCAGAGGTGCGTATCCTCGGCGATGCTGTCGATCGTGGTGACGGGCCGCGTGGTTGCCATGAAGGCGATCCAGCGGCCGTCCGGAGATACCTGCGGTTCGAACTCGACGCCCGGCGTCGCGGTCAGGCGCCGAATGCTGCCCGCCTCCACGTTCACGGCGAAGATGTCGTAGTTGAGCCTGACATCCGGGTCGGATTCTCGGTTCGAGAGAAAGACGATCTCGCGGCCGTCACCTCCCCAGGCGATCGAGTGCTCGTCGAACGGCCCGGACGTGACGGAACGCGGCGCGCTGCCTGCCACCGGGACGACGAAAATGTGCGACGGGCGGTTGTCCGAGAACGCGGTCCGTGTCTTGTACTGCAGGCGGGAGATGACCAGTGGATCCTGCGGCGGCGGTGAGGGGTCCGTAGTGCCCACGAAGGCCAGGCGGGCCCCGTCGGGAGACCATGCAAGCGCATTGCCCGCCTTCGACTGGAAACTGTTGCCGCGGCTGTAGCTGCAGACGCGCGCCACACGTCCGCTCGCCACGTCCCACACCCAGATGGCGCTGCCCCCGCTGTCCGCGGCGATGAAGGCCAGACGCGCGCCTGTCGGGGCCCAGCGGAGGCTGGAGGGATTGTCCGGGACGCCCGGAACCGGCGCAGGAGTTCCACCGCCGCTGCCAATCGTCATCAACTGCGACAGCACGCGGTTGGCCGCCAGGTTGGTGGTGATCACGGTCAGCGCCACCGTGCGGCCGTCGGGGGACACCTGCAGTTCGCCGATGTCCTTCAAGCCGAAGAGGTCAGCCGGCCGCACGGGCCGTGTCGCCGTCATCGCGCCGACGACGGCGGGCACCAGCACCAAGGCCAGCGTCGAAAAGACGGCGAAGATTCGTGCTCTCATGGCCTCCGCCTCTGGGTGCATGCCCGGCACGATGGCCGGCCCTTCGACTCACAAAGCCCGCCCAGGACCGGCGATCACTTCCAGTGCGACAGGATGAACTCCTCGATCTCCGGGAGTCCGCCCTGCATGATCAGGTACCCGTTGTGCGGCTCGCGGTCGGTGATCTCGTGTGACACCACCGCCCGCATCATCCGCAGCACCTCGCCGTGATCGTCGGTGTGGGCGAGCACCCACGACAGCTTCATCAGCGCGGTTTCAGGCAGCATGTTGTCGAGCGGCACGACGCCGATCTCGAGCAGGTCGCGGCCCGTGTCGTACACGTACATCTGCGCGTAGCCCCAGAGCGTCTGCACCGTCATCACGACGTGCACGCCTTTCTGGATGGCCTTCTCGAGCGCCGGGTAGAGCGGCTTGTTGACGTGGCCCAGGCCGGTGCCCGCGATGACGATGCCGCGGTAGCCTTTCTCCACCAGCGCGTCCACGAGGTCCGGCGACATCCCCGGGTAATAGTAGAGGATGGTCGTCCGATCGTTGTACACCGCGTCGATCTTGACCTTCCGCGTCTTGTCGCGCTTCCGGTAGTCCGAGTGGAGGTAGGTGAAGCTGTCGCGGCCGACCGTGCCCAACGGGATGTCGCCCACCGTGCGGAACGTGCTGCGGTAGGAACTGTGCATCTTGCGGCAGCGCGTGCCGCGGTGCAGCAGGCCGTAGCGGTCCGATGTCGGGCCGAACATGCAGATCTGCACCTCGGCGATGTCGCAGTAGGCGGCGGCCCGGACCGAGTGAATCAGGTTGAGCGCGGCGTCGCTCGACGGGCGGTCGCTTGATCGCTGCGATCCGACCAGCACGATCGGCACCGGCGTGTCCTGCACCATGAACGACAGGATCGCGGCCGTATGCCCCATCGTGTCGGTGCCATGGCCGATCACGATGCCGTCGGCGCCGTTCTCGATCTCCTCGCCGATGGCCTTCGCCAGCTCGATGTATTGCTCCTTCGCCATGTTCTCCGAGAACACGCCGAACAGTTTCTTCGTCGTCAGGTTGCAGATATCGGCGAGTTCGGGAACCGCGCCGTAGAGTTCGCCCGGCGTAAAGGCCGGGATGACGGCGCCCGTGCGGTAGTCGAGGCGCGAGGCAATCGTCCCGCCCGTGCCGAGCAACGTGACGGCCGGCAGGTTGGGCCGACGCGGGAACTCCTTCTCCGGGATCTTGTAGATGGCTTCCTTGTAGCCGACCTCCTTCACCGACCGGACGCGGTCCACGTGCAGGCCGACGTTGTAGCCGTTCTTCAGCTTGATGACAACGTGGAGGTCGTCCTGGGTTTCACTGCGCGGGAGGATGACGCCCTCGAAGTGGCTGCCGGCGTCGTTCTCCACCTGCACGTCGCTCCACACGCGCACGCCCCAGCGCTCGAGCGCGGCGCGCGCATGGCCCTTGTATCCCTTGAGCGCGTCTGCTGGCGTGGTCATCGCGATGCGATCTCCGTCTTGACGGCGTCTGCAACCTCGAGCGCCGGAACCTTGCCACGAAGCTCGCACATCGCAAGCCCCATCGAGAATCGGAAGAGCCGGTCGTTGCCCGGCACGTAGAGCCTGCCGGAGGCCTCGGTGACGGCGGCTCCCACGCCCTGGCGCCACCCGTCCGGCGTGGCGCCGAGCCCGAGGTCCCCCACGATGGCCGCCACGCTCCGGTCGGGCGCGGCCGCGAGGGCGCGCACGACCAGGTCCCACGCTTCCCACAGCCGCGGGCACCGTCCGGCCAGCGTGAACAGTTCGCACCAGCGATCATCGGAGACCGTGTCCACCGGCACGCCGTCGCGGCGCAGCGCTTTCACCCGCTCACCGAACAGCACGCAGGCCTGCAGGACTGGGGCGCGGCAGACGTCGGTCACGAGATCGACCAGCCGGGCCGCGCCCCGCCGGATCAGGAAATGCGTGGTAGAGGTGGGAACACCCGCGGCGCTGTAGCGCGCCTCGCGTTCCCACGGGCGCGGCGAGAGCGCCGCGTGCAGCCGCTCGACGCGCTCGCGGGTCACCCGTGAGGGCGGGCTGTCGGTGTCCGGGTACATGCGATCCGGCCCCGGCAGGATCCGCTCGAAATCGGTGCTGCCGTCCTCGAATGGCTGCCGGGTCTCGTTCGGGATGCCGTTGATGGCGTCGATGTACCGCAGCCGCACCTCGTCGGCGGCGGTCACCGTGTCTTCGTCCGGGCCCCACACCAGGACGATGCCGTCCTCCGGATTGCACTTGAGGCGCGCGCGCACCTTGCGAAGTTCCTGTAGCGAACGGTGGTAGTCGGGCCACTTCTCGCTGTGGAGGAGGATCGGCCGCTGGTCGAGGCCGGCAATCACGCGGATGCGGCCGGCCAGCTCGTGCGCGAAGATCCAATCGGGCTGCGTCGGCCATGCGAGCGTGTGGCCAAGCCCCTTCACGCGAATCGCACGCACGGTAAACTTGCCGTTCCCGATCTCGAAGCCGGCTCGGCGCTGCTCGTCGCGCGCGTACTTCTCCCAGCCCCCAACCGTCAGGAACGCGGCTTCCGAAGAAGCGAACAGCGAGGTGACGTCCGCGCTCTCCACGCCGATCGAGTCGGCCGTGGTGAATCCGCGATGGATCAGTTCGTCGCGCAGCTTCAACAGGTTCACCTGGCGGATCGCCTCGCCGTGCACGAGTCCGGGCGCCCAGCCCGCCTTCGGCACGCCCTTGATCTCCACGCGCCGGCCGCCGCGCACCGAGACGTTGACGTCCTGGCGGCTCGCGCCCAACCCCACGCGCACGTGGCCGGTGCTCCGGCACACGCGGCCGATCAACAGGATCGCGTCCGCCACTTCATCGGGCGTTCGCAGGTCCGGCCCCGTCACCGTCTCGATGAGCGGCATCCCGAGCCGGTCGGTGCGCCAGATGATCAGGTGGCCCTCATCCGACACCTCGCGGCACGAATCTTCCTCGACGCTTACCTGCAGGATCGTCAGCTCGCGGCCCCGGAACGGCAGGCGCCCGTTGACTCCCACGATGGCGGTGCGCTGGAAGCCGGTTGGGATCGACCCGTCGAGGTACTGCTTCCGCGCGATGTGCACCTCGTCCACGATGTCGCAGCCGAGCATCAGGCACTGCTCGATGGCGACGTCCACCGCGTCCTGGTTCACGAGGAACGGGGGCGTGTCGTCCATCTCGTACGTGCAGACGTTCTCCTTGTGGAGGAGGTAGATGATGTTCTTCCTGGTCTTGAACTCCATCAGCGCCGTGCCGTCGTACTCGCCGAGTTCCGAAAGCGTCGGGCGCATGTGCCGCAGCACCTCGCCGTCGTGCGTGCTGGTGTACCGGCGCGCAGGGCAGTGGCAGAACATCTTGCGCTCGGTGAACAGCTGCTGATGGACTTCGAGACCGGAGATGAGGCCAATTTCCGCGTAGAACTCGGGCGACTTGATATCCAACGGGTGATCCTCCGTGGTAAGGACTGCACCGAACGCTCAAGTCTACACCGGCTCGCAGCTTGCGGCTGTCGACTTGTGGCGGTGTCCGGCCCACTCGTGGCGCAGGCCATTCGGGTGTGGCGCGGGCCTTCAGGTGTGGCGCGGGCCTTCAGGCCCGCGAGTATGGCCTTCGACCTCCGGCGCTCGATGGGTACTAGCGGAACAGCCTCCCCACCCACCGGAAGATCTGCACGAGGCCGACGACGATCGAGATGAGCACCAGGGAGAAAAACAGTGCGCCCATGATGTCCACGGCGCCGCGCCGGCGCGGCACCATCGAACGTCTCCCTGCAGGTCGAGGGGGCATCGGGGAATGGCCGAGCGCGCGGAGTCGTTCGGCCACCGCAGGCGGATAAGCAGCCAGTTCGTCCCTCCGCGCCGCCTTCGGGAATTGCGCGACCAGATTATTCACCGAGCCGCGGGCGTGCCGCCCGATGAAGAGCTCGACACACTCCTCGGCGACCTCTGCGTCCACCCGTCGCAGCAGCCGGTGGCGGAATTCCTGATCGGAGCCAGTATTCAGAGTGTCATCGTGCATCCGGCTACGTCCTGCCTTCCGGAGTTTGCCGCGGACCTGGCCCGCCCTTCTTCCCGTGCCATACCCCGGCCGCGACGATCATGCTTGTCGAAAGACCGGCAGCCGTTCGTGAACGACCCATGCGTAAGGAACACGTCCTCACGAGGAGTGGAATCAAGGTCACCGTCGGCCCGACGGGCCGCCTCGCGTTGTCCTTGAGGATCTCGATGACGCTGGCCGTGTGTTCGAAGCCGCTGCTCGGCACCCGGTCACCACGACAGTCCTGCCCATGAGATGCTCTCCCTTTTGAAGTCGATCGAACGGTAAGACTGAGGTCAGTCCGTCGTGCGATCGTCGGCCGACCATAGACGGTCACGACCGCCAGGCCGCATACCGCTTGACTTCACCGGCTGCCGTAGGCAGTCCGGTGCAACGAAGGGTTGGACCGCGCCCATGGTATGATGTTACGTCATACTCGTGAGGACGCCATGAGAAAGACGAAAGTGGCCGTTACCGTAGACACCGCACTGCTTGGCCGCGTCGATGAGCTCGTGGCCGCCCGGCGGTTCGCCAACCGAAGCCAGGCCGTCGAAACCGCGCTCGCCGACGCGGTGGCACGCCTGGCTCGGACTCGCCTGGCCCGGGAGTGTGCCAAGGTGAACCCTCGCGAAGAACAAGCGATGGCCGAAGAGGGCTTTGCCGGGAGTCGCGACACATGGCCCGAATACTGAGAGGTGAGATCCGTTGGGCGGACCTGAACCCTGTG
Organism: Acidobacteriota bacterium; assembly: GCA_017883185.1. Lineage (GTDB taxonomy): Bacteria > Acidobacteriota > Vicinamibacteria > Vicinamibacterales > Fen-181 > FEN-299. The sequence goes on along the minus strand of JADGOB010000009.1, from coordinate 44,154 downwards.
CGTGGCCACGAACAAGCAGGCGAGCGTCCGGTGCTGGTGCTCAGTCACGATGTGTTCAACGAACGATCCGGCACCGTCATTGCGGTGGCGCTGACCAGCCAAGAGCCGTGTGCAGGATTCCCACTCACGATGGAGATCCGCACCGTCGGCCTGCCCAAGCGGTTGTGGGTCAAAATCGGTCAGATCCGCACGCTCAGCACCGAACGTGTCGGCCGACGACTTGCCCGCGCTTCTGAAGAGGACTTGGTCCAGATCACCGACGGCCTCAACGAAATCCTCGGCTGACTATCCGTTCCCAGACGTCGAAGACTTCGCGCATCAGGGACTGAGCCGAAAGCCGTCCTACAGCGGGATGTTCCCGTGCTTCTTCGGCGGATTCCGATCGCGCTTCGACTCGAGCGAGGCGAGCGCGGTAATCAGCCGCCGCCGCGTTGTCCGCGGCATGATCACCTCGTCGAGAAAGCCGCGGCTTGCCGCGACGAACGGGTTGGCCAGCTTGGCTCGGAACTCCGCGACTTTCGCCGCCCGCAGCGCCGCCGGGTCCTCGGCCCGTTCCAGTTCGCGCTTGTAGAGAATGTTGACCGCCCCCTCCGGCCCCATCACCGCAATTTCAGCGGTCGGCCACGCGAAGTTGATGTCGGTGCGGATGTGCTTGCTCGACATCACGCAGTACGCCCCGCCGTACGCCTTGCGCGTGATCACTGTCACCTTCGGCACCGTCGCCTCGGCGAACGCGAACAGCAGCTTCGCGCCGTGGCGGATGATCCCGGCAAACTCCTGCTGCGTCCCCGGCAGGAACCCCGGCACGTCCTCGAAGGTGACGATCGGGATGTTGAACGCGTCGCAGAAGCGCACGAACCTGGCGCCCTTGACCGAGGCGTCGATGTCGAGCACGCCGGCCAGGTGCGCCGGCTGGTTGGCGACGATCCCCACCGAGCGGCCACCGAGCCGCGCGAACCCGATCACCAGGTTCCGGGCGTAGTAGTGCTGCACCTCGAGAAAGTGCCCGTCGTCTACGACGCCGTGGATCAGATCGAGGATGTCGTACGGCTGGTTCGGCGATTCGGGCACGAGGTGGTCGAGCGCTTCGTCCTCGCGATCGAACGGATCGCTCGTCTCGCGGCGCGGCGGGTCGTCCACGTTGTTCCCCGGGAGGAACCCCAGGAGCTCGCGGATCAGCAGCAGGCACTCGCGGTCGTCGGCGACTGCGAAGTGCGCGACGCCGCTCTTCGCGTTGTGCGTCATCGCTCCGCCGAGGTCGTCCTTGGAGACCTCCTCGTGCGTGACGGTCCTCACGACGTCAGGCCCAGTCACGAACATGTAGCTCGTGCCCTCCACCATCACGATGAAGTCGGTGATCGCGGGTGAATAGACGGCGCCACCCGCGCACGGGCCCATGATCGCCGAGATCTGCGGGACGACGCCCGACGCCAGCGTGTTGCGGAGGAAGATGTCGGCGTACCCGGCCAGCGACATCACGCCTTCCTGGATGCGCGCGCCGCCCGAGTCGTTGAGCCCGACGACCGGCGCGCCCTGGCGCACGGCGAGGTCCATGATCTTCACGATTTTGGCGGCGTTGGTCTCGGAGAGCGACCCGCCGAACACCGTGAAGTCCTGCGCGAAGGCATAGACCACGCGGCCCTCGACGTGACCGAATCCGGTGACCACGCCGTCGCCCGGGATGACCTGGTCTTCCATCCCGAAGTCGCGGCACCGGTGCACCACCAGCTTGTCGAGCTCCTCGAAGGTCCCGGCGTCGAAGAGCAGCTCCATCCGCTCCCGCGCGGTGAGCTTGCCCGCTTGGTGCTGGCGCCGGAGGCGCGCTTCGCCGCCGCCCAATTCCGCCGCCTTCTCCAGTTGTATGAGCTGTTCGCGTGTGTCCATGAAGAGGAACCCAAGCGGATTCTACGTCCTCGTCCCCGCAAACGGCACGCCTGAAGGCCTGCCCTACAGGTTCTCCACCGGGTTCGTCAGTTCGCCGACGCCCGCCACCTTCACCGTGAACACATCGCCGTGCGCCAGCGGGCCGATGCCGGACGGGGTGCCGGTCGAGATGATGTCGCCCGGCAGCAGCGTCATGATCCCGGAGACGTAGGCGATCAGGTCCGCCACGCTGAAGATCAACTGCTCGGTTGACGAGTTCTGCTTCACCTCCCCGTTTCGCCACCCCTGGACGGCAATCGACGTCGGGTCGAGCCCGATGGCAATCGACGGCCCGAGCGGCGCGAACGTGTCGTACCCCTTCACGTGCGAGTACTGGTAGCCGCGGTTCTGGAGGCCCCGGGCCGTCACGTCGTTCGCGCAGGTGTACCCCAGCACGTACTCGAGCGCGCGCTCGCGCGCCACCTTGCACGCACGCTTTCCGATCACGACCGCCACCTCGCTCTCGAAGTCGATGCGCCCGATTCCGGCAGGCAGCTTGATGGGATCGCCGGGCCCGATCACCGCGGTGGACGGCTTGATGAAGATCATCGGCTCGGCCGGCAGCGGCTTCTTCTGCTCGGCCGCGTGGTCCTTGTAGTTCAGGCCGATCGCCACGATCTTCGACGGCTGGATCGGCGCGAGCAGCCGCGACCCGGCGGGCAGGTCCTTTGGGAACTCGCCGTGCGCGATCTCCTCGCCGAACCCGTACTCGCCGAACAGGTCGCCGTCGAGCAGGAAGAGCCGGCCGTTGTGCTCGGCCGCGTACCGTTTCGACCCGTGGTATTCAATCCGATAAATGCGATCCATGATTGCCCCCCTGAGCCGATCCCCGACTCCTGCTCACTGCTCCCCGATCCCCGATCCCCGATCCCTGATCCCTACCGCGCCGACTCCTCCACCTGGTTCGATTTCACGCTCAGGTTCCTGGCCGCGTCCACCGCCACCACGACGTAGGCGTAGCGCACGCCCCGGCTCACGGTGGTGTCGTTGAACGTCGTTTCCTTGATCGGGTCCGCCGTCACCCTCTTCCACTCGCCGCCTGGCAGCGTCGCCCGCATGACGATGTAGCCGACGAGGTCGGCTTCCTTGTTCGCCTCCCAGATCAGGCTGATGGCCCCCTCGCTCCCGACGGCCTTGAGCGAAATCGGCGCCGCGGGGGCGAACGTGTCTGCCGGCGTCACGCACTGCGCCGGCGACGCCTCGCCCTCGATCGACAGCATACCGAAGACGCTGACCGCGCGCACGGCGTAGCAGCGCGTCTTGCCGAACTCGATCCGCTTGTCCACGAACGGCGGCGCCGGGATCGGTTTGTCGTTGACCGGCGTCGGCATCAGTCCGCCCGCTGCCGGCGGCACCAGCACCTTCACGGCACCGGGCGACGGCGCAGGCGGCGGGACTTCGTAGACGTTGTAGGCGCCGGACACCGACCGCATGCCGATCGGCGTGGCTTCCAGCACCCCCCCGGTCGCCGGCTCCTGGATCGCGTGCTGCGCGTCGGCGGGCGGTGTCCACGTGATGTCAAAGGCCGTTTCGCTGTAGGTCATCGTCGGCGCCGACGGCGCCGACGCGGGCACGGCCAGCACCACGCTCTGACGCCCGGAGATGGCGCCCTTCTGGCCCTTGTGGTTGATGCCCACCGCGACGTAGAGCCGCGAGGGCAGGGCCACCTGCGGCGGAGGGCCGAGTGGGCGCGGGAGCGGCTTCACCGGTTCCTCGACGACGGGCGCCGGCTTCTTCGTCTTCGGCACGACTTCGAGGTACTGGGCAGGGCCGAGCGGCTCGGTCACAACAATCGTGTCGCCCTGGTCGAACCCGTTCTCCATCGAGTGCGGCGGGCGGGGCGGCGCGGCGGGCCTCTCTTCCGGCCTCCCGGCGGGCTTCTTCCCCCGCCTGGCTGGCGCAGCCGCCGCCGCCTCCTCCTCCGGCGGCTTCCGCACCGGGATCGACGCGACAAGCGTGCCGTTCTTGAAGATATCTTCGTTGCCCGTCGGCGATCCCGTGAACCCGTACACGTCGAGCCGCTCGACATCTGCGGGCGCCGTGCCGTCGGCGTTGACGACGGGAATCTTGAACTGGAGATACACCGTCGAGCCAAGGCGGCGTGCGACGAAGAGGTCGGGGCGAGCGGGCGCCTTGACCAGCGGCGGCAGCGGCAGCCCCTTCTTCCCGCACGCGGGCAGGAACGCGGCGGCCACGAACACGATGAACGCCAGGCGCAAGGCGAGGGAGACAGGTCGCCGTCGGCCGGTGATCGAACGAGTCACAGGATGTAGCGTGTCAGGTCTTCGTTCTTCACGATGTCGGCCAGCATCCGGTCGACGTAGGCGGCATCAATAGTAATCGATTTCTCGACGAGATCGGGCGCCTCGAACGAGATCTCGTCCAGCAGCTTCTCCATCACGGTGTGGAGCCGCCGCGCGCCGATGTTCTCGGCCCGCTCGTTGACGAGCGTGGCAAAATCGGCGATTCGCTCGACCGCGTCCGGCCGGAACTCCAGCGCGATCCCCTCGGTCTCGAGCAGCGCGGTGTACTGCTTGATCAGCGCGTTCTGTGGCTCGGTCAGGATGCGGACGAAATCGTCCTTGCCGAGTGGATCGAGCTCCACGCGGATCGGGAAGCGGCCCTGCAACTCGGGAATCAGGTCGGAGGGCTTCGACACGTGGAAGGCCCCGGCGGCGATGAACAGGATGTGGTCCGTCTGGACCATCCCGTACTTCGTGTTGACGGTCGTGCCCTCGATGATCGGCAGGATGTCGCGCTGCACCCCCTCGCGGCTGACGTCAGGCCCTTGGCCGCCTTCGCGTCCCGCGATCTTGTCGATCTCGTCCACGAAGATGATGCCGCCGTCCTCGACGCGCTCCACCGCCACACGCGCCACGCTTTCCATGTCCACCAGCTTCTGCTGCTCTTCCTGGAGGAGGTGGTCCATCGCCTCGGCCACCTTCACGCGGCGCTTCTTCGTGCGTCCCTGGAAGAGGCCCGGCAGCATGTCCTTGATGTTGATGTCCACCTCCTCGACCGAGGAACCGGCGATGATCTCGAACGACGGGAACGACCGCTCGCGCACGTCGATTTCGACGCTCCGCTCGTCGAGCCGGCCGTCGCGCAGTTGCTCGCGGATTCTCTCGCGCGTCGACTTCGCCTGTTCGCGCGCGGCCACGGGGTCTTCCTCGGCGGTCGTCGGCGAGGGCGGCAGCAGCAGATCGAGCAGCCGTTCCTCGGCGTTGTGCTCGGCCTTGGACTGCACCTCGTCCATCCGCTCTTCGCGCACCATGTCCACCGCGATCTCGACGAGGTCCCGCACCATCGACTCGACATCGCGCCCGACGTAGCCGACCTCGGTGAACTTCGACGCCTCCACCTTGAGGAACGGCGACTGCGCAAGCCGCGCCAGGCGCCGCGCGATCTCGGTCTTGCCGACGCCGGTCGGACCGATCATCAGGATGTTCTTCGGCGCGACCTCCTGGGCCATCTCGGGCGTCAATTTCTGCCGGCGCATGCGATTGCGGAGGGCGATCGCGACGGCCCGCTTGGCCTTGTGCTGCCCCACCACGTACTTGTCGAGCGCCGCGACGATCTCGCGTGGCGTCATGGACTCGGTGAGCGCAGACGGCGTTTCGGGCAGGTAGATGGGCATTGCGCGCTACAACTCTTCTATCGTCAGGTTGTTGTTGGTATAGATGCAAATCCCGGCCGCCACCCCCATCGCGCTTTCAGCGATGGTGCGGGCGTCGAGTGTCGTGTGCCGGGCGAGCGCCCTCGCTGCCGCCACGGCGTAACCTCCCCCCGACCCGATCCCGACGATGCCGTCGTCCGGCTCGATCAGGTCACCGTTGCCCGACAGCAGGAACGTGGACTTGAGATCCATGACGATCAACATCGCCTCGAGACGCCGGAGGATCCGGTCCGTTCGCCAATCTTTCGCCAGCTCGACCGCGGACCGCTCGATGTTGCCACGGTACTGCTCGAGCTTGGCTTCGAACCGGGAGAACAGGGCGAAGGAGTCGGCCGCCGAACCGGCAAAACCGGCGAGGATCTTGTCGTTGTAGAGGCGCCTGATCTTCCGCGCCCCCTGTTTGACGACGGTATCACCGAGTGTCACCTGGCCGTCGCCGGCGAGAACCGCCCGGTCCTGGTGACGAACCGCAAGAATCGTAGTGCTGTGAAACATGGCAGGCAGGCTCTGGCCAAGGTGAACGGGAAGCCGGTACCTACAGCGAAGATCCGTGGGTCCGCCTCTCCGCTCTCGGCGGTTTGAGGCGGAGCTTCGCTGGTCGGTCGGCATTCCGCAGTCTATCGGATGGCCGAAAAAGGTGTCAAGGAAACGGCGGGGTGTGCTGTCGGGGTGACAGCCCCTCCGGGGAGGGGGTGGCGCCCTGAACGGAATAGGAGTAATTTGGTGAGCAGATGGGCCTGCGAGACTGGCAGGCCTGTTGCATTTCGATAGATAGGCGCAGGGTTCTCTATCCGCCCGGCGCAACCAAGGAGTTCTTATGAAACCGCTCGTGCACATGCTGGCCGGTGCGGCCGTCGCGCTGGCGCTCGCCGCTGGTCCGGTGGCTGCCCAGGGTCGCGAGCGTCCGGCAGGGGCCGCAGGTGGTGGCGCGGCGGGAGGCGGAAGCGGGGTCAGGACCGGTGGAGAGGGCGGCGGCGGCTCCGTGGCGATGCCGCGGGGTTCCTCCAGTGGCGTTTCGGGGTCAACCTACTCGCCTCCCCCGTCGACTGGGTCATCGTCTGGTTCATCGTCCGGCGGAGCCGTCTGGCGCCCCAGATCGGGTGGCAACAGCGGAGGAAACGGTGGCAGCACCTACATCCGCGAGTTGTACGGGAGCCCCGGCGATCGCGCGGTGCCGCGTGGCGCGCGCCCGAACCCGGGACGGCCGGCTTCCGGCGAGGCGGTCCTGCGGCCGAACAATCTGCCCGGGGGTCGTCCGGGCTCCGGCGGGGAGTTCAATAACTATTATCTGTATAACCCGTACTTCCTCTACGGCTACGGAGCGTTCGGCCTCGGCTACCTTTACTACGATCCGTTCTGGTGGGGCTACGGGCCGTTCGGGTACGGCTACGGCGGCTACGGCGACGGCGGGTACGGTTACGGCGGGTACGGTTACGGCGGGTACGGTTACGGCGGCTACGGCTACTATGGCGAGGGCCGGATGGGCCGAGGCTCGCTCAAGCTGAAGGTCGAACCGAAGGACGCCGAAGTTTACGTGGACGGCTACTACATGGGGACGGTGGACGACTTCGACGGCACGTTCCAGCGGATGGAACTCGAGATCGGGGCGCACCGCGTCGAGATTCGGGCGCCCGGCTTCATGTCGATCTCGTTCGACGTCCGGATCGAGTCAAGCGACACGGTCACCTACCGCGGCGAACTGCAGCCGGTACCGAAACGGTAGGCATAACCCGATCGAGCGGAACCAAAGAGGCTCGGCTGGGTTAAAGGGACAAAGGGACACCGAGGTCAGTGGCGGGCTGGCGCATCGGCGCTCGTCCGCCATTTTCGTCAGGGCCGGAGGCTGGCGTGGATGTAGCGTACGCGTGGCTGGCCTCGGTCCGCGAGGACGTCGGGCTCCTGACAAACGAGTTCCTGCCGGAGTTCCTGCTCATCACCGTCCTGCTCCTGTTGCTCTGGGGCATCAGGCGACGATTCCAACGCGATGCCCATCCACCATTCTGACCTTCGACCGCTCACGCTCGTGGCTGCCGTGTCGGGGGCCTACGACATCGCTCTCGGCGTCGGAATGCTCTTCGGGCGCGACCTCCTCCAGACCCTCTTCTCGGTGCCGGCACCCGTTCCGCCTATCCACGCGGACCTGAATGGTCTCTTTCTGCTGGCCGTCGGCATCGGGTACGTGCTCCCATTCCGGCGGCCCGACCTCTACCGCGGCTACTTGTGGGTGATGGGTCCTTGCCTGAAAGGGCTTGGAAGCCTGGTGTTCGCGCTCGATCACGTCGTCCGCCACTCGCCCCCGGCGTTCCTCGCCTTCGCCGTCACCGACGGGACGCTCGCCGCGGTCACGTTGTGGGCGCTGCTGGCAACCAGACACCAGAACCGGTAGGAGTGACGCACGCGTTGGCCGTGTCTACGGCGTCGCCGATCCCTACGGTTTCTTCAGCCGCTTGCGCAGCAACCAGTAGAGGGGGACGCCTGACGCGATGATGATAGCGCCGACCAATGATGGCCCAGGCCGGCCGGCGATGGCCGCCACCATGATCGCGAGCGACGCCAGTACGAAGATCGCCGGCGCGACCGGGTAGCCGAGCGCCTTGAACGGGCGTGGCTCGTCGGGATAGCGGCGCCGCAGCACGAACACGGTGCTGACCGCTACGGCGGAGAACAGCAACACCGCGAACCCCGTGTACTCCGCGAGCTGGTCCTTCGTGTTGGTCAGCACCAGCAGCGAACTCCACACCGCCTGCGCGGCGATCGACACCCAGGGCGTGTGGAAGCGCGGGTGGATGCGGGCAAAGGCCGGGAAGAACTCCCCGTCGCGCGCCATCGCGAAGTACACGCGCGGCCCGGCCACGGTCATGGCGCTCAAGCTTCCCGACAACACAATCACCGCGAGCCCGCCCAGCAACGTAGAGGCGACGGGGCCGAGCAGCCGCTCGGCCGCCACCATCGCGATCTCCGACGAGGTGTCAGAACCGATTTCCCCGATCGGCACCGCGTAGAGGTAGAGGAAGTTGAGGCCCAGGTAGAGCAGGACGACTGCGCCGGTCCCGAGCGCGAGGGCACGCGGCACGTTGCGCCCCGGATCGCGGATCTCTTCGGCGACGTAAGATGCGGCGTTCCACCCACTGTAGGCGAACATCACGATGATGAACGCGAGCGGCCAGTTGTAGGTGGCAGACGGCACCTCCGTGGTCAGGTGCGCAAGACTCCCACGGCCAAGGCCGAGCCCGAGCGCGACGAACAGCGCCAGCGCGCCCACCTTGATGCCCGCCAAAGTGTTTTGCACGAGCCGCCCTGGGCCGAGGCCGCGCATGTGGATGAGGGCGAGGCCGGTAATGACCGTCAGCGCGACGAGTGTCCTCGGCGAGAACACGAGGGGCAGCCAAGGCACCGGCACGGTCAGCAGCGGCGTCGCGTCGCTCGCGACCGGGAGGAACCGGCCCAGGTAATCGGACACGCCCAGCGCACCCGCGGCAATCGCGCCCGCAAACCCGGCAACAAACGACGTCCAGCCCGTGAGGAACGCCGCGAGCGGGCCATAGCCTTCCCGCAGGTAGACGTACTCGCCACCCGATCGAGGCCGCAGCGTCCCCAGTTCCGCGTAGGCCATTGCTCCGGCGAAGGCCAGCAGGCCGCCCGCCAGCCAGACAGCGAGGAACCCGATCGGATGTGGAATCGCGACTGCGATGATGCGGGGGGTAATGAAGATTCCGACCCCGATCACGTTCGAGATGACGATGGCGGCGGCGTCCAATGGGCCCAGACGACGCTCGAGGAAGCGGGAAGACGAATCGTCGCGCACGGCAGCGATTATAGGCTGTAACCCGAGGCACAAGTCTTACGCTTTTCTCACGGATCCGACCCTCAGATCCCTCCTCAGGTCCCCCTGGTTCACCCCTCGGCCCCCCGCGGATGTGGCGGTTCCCGGCGTTTGCGCGATAATCAACGCATGCCGTTCCTGCCAGCCGAACCCTGGCTGTGGTTGCTCGCGTGGGCCCTGGCGGTCGGCCGTGTCCACGCGGACGGTGAGCGCGATGATGCCGACGAGGCCTCACAGGCGGCAGACCGCGAGCGGATGGTCACGGATCACATCGTGTCCCGTGGCGTGCGCGACGCGTCCGTGATTGCGGCGATGCGGGATGTGCCGAGGCACCTGTTCGTGCCCGGCGCGCTCAGGTCCCGCGCCTACGCCGATCATCCGCTACACATCGGCCACGGCCAGACCATCTCCCAACCCTACATCGTCGCCCTGATGACAGAACTGGCGCGTCCTCGACCGACGGACCGCGTGCTCGAGGTCGGGACCGGCTGCGGCTACCAGGCCGCGGTGCTGTCACGCGTCGCCCGCCACGTCTTCAGCATGGAGATCAACGACGACCTGCACCGGCAGGCGGCCGAGCGACTGTCCCGGCTTGGATATGCCAACGTGACGCTCGCCCGCGCGGACGGGCACGCGGGCTGGATCTCGGAAGCGCCGTTCGACGTGGTGCTGGTGACGGCCGCGCCTGAGCGCGTCCCGCAGCCGCTGATCGATCAGCTCGCTCCTGGCGGACGACTGGTCATCCCCGTCGGGCCGCTCGAGGCCCAGGAGCTGTGTCTGATTGAGAAGGACGAGGACGGGCGCACGCAGACGACGGGAGTCGTCCCGGTGCGGTTCGTACCGATGGTGAAAGGCTCAGAAGAGAAACCGTAGGCCGCAGCAGACAGCGGTCGGCAACCGACTACTGAGAGCGGTCCCTCTACCGTGTGAGCAACTGCCGGGCGATCTGGTACTCGCCCATCTTCACCCAGTTCTGCGCCTGGTATTTTCCGAACAGCTCCACACGGACATCGACGAACTTGCTGTGGGTGAACAGCTGCGCCCTGGGTTGCTCGCCCGTGTAGCCGCGATCGCAGCGTATGACCACCGGGTTGCCCGTCTGCCCGGGCGCCAGACCTTCAGGGCCAATCGCGCGAATGAATGGCGCGGATCCCCATTCTTCTGCCTCACCGACCCGGTTGAACTTCGCGATCATCTGCACGCTGGTGAGCGCCTGGCTGTCGATGTTCTTGAGCCGGACGGAGATCGTCGGGACGATCTTGTTCTTGTGGCCTTCCACGATGCCGGCGTCGAAGAAGCCGGTGCTGACGTCGGTCACCTGGAGGACCTTCGGGAGGTCGACCGTCCGTGAACTGCACGCCGGGGTGGCCAGGGCGGCGACGATGACGAGTCCCGACCCGAGGAGGCGACGATAGCGAAGCATGAGCCTCATTGTACTCCTGCAGCCTTAGAAACCGATCGGGCCGCAGAGGTTCCCAGGCCCCGCGCCGCCCCTACTTCCTGAGGGAGACGGGGAACAGGTACCTTGTCATCTGGCGTTGCTGATCGAGCGACGGCGGTGGACCATCGAGCTGACCGAAAGTCTGCTGCACGCGCACGAGGTCCGCCTTGCGCTGCGCCTGGAAATCGCCCGCCAATTGGCTGATCCGGTAGGCCATCTCCACCTGCTGCCGTCGCTCACTCTCACCGACCCGCTCGTCGAGCAGCGTGCGGACGCGCGACAGGAATAGATTCTCGTCGAAGCCGGCGGCCACCTGCACCGGCCCGCCACCCAGCGGCGTCGGTCGCGCGGCCGCAAGCTGCTGGCGGAACTCGTCGCGCAACTGGCGTTCGAGTGACGCGAATTCCGCCCGCCATGGCGTCTCGCCCTCCGGGCGGCGCTCGGACGGGGCGGGCATGACCACGCCAGCCGGTATCTCCGCCTGCGGCCCGGCCGGTGCCTGGGTCACCGCGAGAGGTGCGCCCGCCGGCGCGGACGTCTGCCAGCCGGTCCGCACGGCAAACCCGTCCTTGTCGTAATGCACTTCCAGGTTGGCGAGCGCCGCACCGCCGGCGAACAACAGGATCGCCGCGGCGACCTTCGCCAGCGCCGGGAGCGGAGCCTGCCACCATCGGGCCGGGCGCAACACCTTTGCAGGTGGGGGCTCCAACGCCTCTTCCCGTACCAGCTTGAACACGCCCACCTGTTCGGGCGGCGTCCATTCGGATAGCGTCTCGCGAACCATTCCGAAGCCGCCGATCTCGTCCGAACACGCCGCGCATGTTCTCACGTGCGCTTCCACGACACCGTGCGTCGCGGCATCGCACTCGCCATAGACGTAAGCGATGAGCGTGTCCTTGTCCGTGCAGCTGAAGCTCATACCGTCCTTGTTGCCGCTTGATGTAGAGCGCTCTCTCGCGGCCGGCGCGCGTCGGCCCCGCCCGGGACCACCGGTCGAATTCCACTTCGCTCGAGCTCTTTCCTGAGGACCGTCAGCCCCTGGTAAAGCCGGGTCTTGACGGTGCTGAGCGGGCAGCCCAGCAACTCCGAGATTTCCTGGAATGTCAGCCCGTGATACTCCTTCAGTACGATTGCCGTGCGCTGCTCTTCGGGCAGGACCCGCATGGCACGAGCCACGGCTCGGGTGAGGTCCTGGCGCACGATCAGGTCATCGACCCGTTCGACGCCTTTGCCTTCGCCTGCCAGCTCGATCAGGTCCACGCCGTCGGGCGCCGAAACCACCGGTGTGCGACGCTGGCGACGCATCCAGTCGCGGCAAAGGTTCAGGGCAATCCTGTACAACCAGGACGAGAACTTCGCCTGCCCCTTGAACCCGCCCAGTCCCCGGAAGGCCCGGAGAAACGTCTCCTGAACGACGTCACGGGCATCATCCTCGCGACCGATCGTGCGGTACGCCAGGGCGAAGATCGGCTTCTCCCACCTCTTGATGAGCTGGTTGAAGCTCTCGGTGTCGCCACCGACTGACCGCGCCACGAGTTCCTCGTCGGTCATGCCGACGGGAACGGCCACGTCCTGCAGGAAGACCCTCCCCGACGCCATGCACATGCCAGGAACCGCCAGCACAGCTGTCAGCCGCCACATGTGATGCGGGTGACGTGCCGGACGTCCAGGTGGACACCGCAAAGCAGGCGGTGGGCCTGCTCCTACGAGATAAGACGGCGGTGCCGCGGTTCTGGTCTGCGTAGAAGGCGTCGCTCCGTTCATTATAAGCATTCGCAAGGCGAGACCCCCGAGGAAGTCGCCGCCATGTGCTAACATGATTTGCTCCGTGAGCGACTTCGTACTTTCCCGTCGCACACGTGTGGCGTCGGCCGGAACGGCCGACCGCTGATCGCGACCTGCCGGATGATCCAGATTTCCTCCCTCACGAAGTCCTTCGGCGACCGGGTGCTCCTCGACAACGTCACCTGGCAGATCTCCGACGGCGAACGCGTCGGCCTGTGCGGACCGAACGGGTCCGGGAAGACGACGCTGCTGAAGATCTTGGCCGGCCTCGAGGAGAGCGACGCGGGCCGCGTCGTCAAGCCGTCCGACCTGACGGTCGGCTACCTGCCGCAGGACGGCCTGTCGCACACCGGCCGCACGGTCTACGAAGAGGCCCTGCTCGCCTTCGAACCGCTGATGGCCGTCAAGGCCGAGATGCACGAACTCGAAGACCGGCTCGGCCATCCGGACGTGCCGGAGGGCGAGCACGAGCAGATGCTGGCCCGCTACAGCGACCTCCAGGACCGCTTCCACGTCCACGACGGCTACAGCATCGACCTGAAGATCGCCACGGTCCTGCACGGCCTCGGCTTCAGCCAGCCGGATCTCGAGCGGCCCTCCGAGACCTTCTCTGGCGGCTGGCAAATGCGCATCGCGCTCGCCAAGCTGCTGCTCGCCCGGCCCAACCTGCTCCTGCTCGACGAGCCGACGAACCACCTCGACCTCGACGCGCGCAACTGGCTCGAGTCGTACCTCCACGACTACCCGCACGCGGTCATCCTCGTCTCGCACGACCGCTACTTCCTCGATACCGTCGTCACGCGCATCGCCGAGGTTTACCTCCGCACGCTGAACGACTACCCGGGCAACTACAGCCATTACCTCGAGGAGAGCCAGGCCAAGCTCGAGCGCGTCCGTGAGGCGAAGCGCCAGCAGGACGAGGAAATGGCGCGGATAAAGATGTTCATCGACCGGTTCCGGTACCAGGCGACGAAAGCCGCGCAGGTGCAGAGCCGGATCAAGATGCTCGACAAGATCGTGCCGATCGAGGTCCCGCCCGAACGCAGGCGCGTCCACTTCGCGTTCCCGACCTCGGTCAAGAGCGGCCGGATGGTCCTCGAGTTGAAGCACGTGCGCAAGGCGTATGGCGAGAACGTCGTCTTCCGCCACGCCGGCCTTCACATCGAACGGGGAGATCGCATCGCGATCGTCGGCCCGAACGGGACCGGCAAGTCCACGCTGATGCGCGTGCTGGCCGGCGCCGAGTCGCCCGATTCGGGCGAGCGCCAGGAGGGCCACCAGGTTGTCATGCAATATTTCGCGCAGGACGAAGCGGCCCGACTCAACCCGGACCTGACCGTCTACGACACGCTCCAGGCGGGCTCGCCGAACCAGATGGTCCCGGCCATCCGGAACATTCTTGGCGGCTTCCTCTTCTCCGGCGACGACGTCTACAAACGCGTCGGGGTGCTCTCGGGCGGAGAGCGAACCAGGCTGGCCGTGGCGCGGATGCTGCTTCGGCCGTCGAACACGCTGCTGCTCGACGAACCGACCAATCACCTGGACCTCGATTCGAAGGACGTCCTCCTCGACGCGCTCGAGGACTACGGCGGCACGCTGATCTTCGTCTCCCACGACCGCTACTTCGTCGAGAAACTGGCGAACCGGATCGTGGAGGTCGGCAGCGGCGAAGCCCACAGCTACCCGGGCCGCTACGAGGAGTTCCTGTACAGGAAGGACCATCCGCCTTCGCCGACCCATGAATCCACAGGGTCGGCTTCGGCGGGACAAGTCCGCCAGTCTGGCGGGTCGGCTTCGGTGGGACGCGTCCGCCACACCGGGGGGCCGGCTTCGGCGGGACGGGGAGGCGGAAAGGCGGGGGCCTCGCCACTGCTAGGCGGAAAGGCGGCGGGAGCGGCTTCGGTTGGAGGCGGAAACGCGGCGGGACACGTGTCGCCCGCGCACGGCGGGAAGACGGATGGGGTCGACCGCGAGGCCAGGCGCCAGGCCCAGATCGAGGCGCGTCGCCGCGATCGGGCCGCCAAGGCGTTCCGGGCGAAGGTCGTCGACCTCGAAGACCGTATTGCCCGGTGCGAGTCGTCGATCAAGGAACTGGAGACGACGATGGTGAGCCCCGGTTTCTACGAGGACCGTGCCGCCGTGCAGCCAGTCATCGACCGCCACCAGAGGCTGATGTGGCAGGTCGGTGACCTCATGCACCAATGGGAAGAACTGCAGACGTCGGAGGAACAGGCGGCGCCAGCCCAGTCGCCCGATTCTCCCTCCGGGACTTGATCGTCCACTTACAGAATCGTCACTCCCTCCCCACAACGAAAGCTGTCAAGTCCTCTGTTTTTCAGTGTTTTCCACGCCTATCCGCACTGGCGATCGCGGGCACGTCCTTTGCCTCGGCTCATCTTCTCATGAGCCAAAACAGCTTGGCAGCCAGCCGATCGACAGTTACACTATTGAAATCGCTGGCCCCGCCACTCGGTCAAAAGGAACTTGCCGACATCATGACGGACCGTCCCAAAAGGCGTTCGCCCGCCGCCTCGTCCGGCCGCTCCCGGAGGCCCGCCGTCAACCCGCCTGCCGCCGCTGCCGCAGGCGAGGCGAGCCAACCGTTCACCTCGGTCAGCGATCGATTCTTCCGGCAGCTCGTGCTCGGCATGCGGAATGGCGTGCTTGCCGTCACGCGCGACGGACGCATGGCCGCGATGAACGAGGTGGCCTACCGCATCCTCGACATCGCCCCGCGTCCAGACGACCTCGGGCGCGAACTGTCCGACGTGCTGTCGAGCCAGCCGGACATCGTCCGAATCCTGTCGGCCGCCTTCGATCTCGCCCACCTGCCGAACCGCGCCGAGTTGCGGCTGAAGCCGTCGGGCAAGGTGATCGGCTACACGCTCTCGCGCATCCTCGACGACAAGGGGCAGCCTGAAGGCGCCGCCGTTTTCTTCAAGGATCTGACGCTCGTCGAGCAGATGGAGGAACGCGAGCGCCTGCGCGACCGGCTGGCTGCGCTCGGCGAGATGGCCGCAGCCATCGCGCACGAGGTGAAGAACCCGCTGGCCGGCATCGAAGTGATGGCCGGGCTGCTCCGCCGCCGGATCCCGGACGTGCCCGATGCGCAGTCGCTGCTGAACGACATCATCAGCGAGGTGAAGATCGCCAACGCGATCGTCCTCGAGGTGCTCGAGTTCGTACGGCCGATCCGGCTGCAGGTGGAGCGGACGTCGATCGCGCAGGTGCTGCACGACGCGGTGACGATGGCCGAGCGGAAGGTGAACCGTGGCGGCGTCAACGTCACGATGAACATCCAGGAGCAGTTGCCGCTGTTCCAGGCCGATCACTACCAGCTGTGCCAGTTGTTCGCCAACCTGGTGATCAACGGGCTCGAGGCGCTGGACGGAAAAGGCACGATCGCGATCACCGCGGCGCAGGGCGTCGAGTACCAGGAACCGGCGGCGATGCCCGGGGGACGAGACCCGGCCGCCACGCTCGTCGTGGACGTGGTGGACGACGGGCCTGGACTGACGCCGGAGATCGCCGAGCGCATCTTCAACCCGTTCTACACCACCAAGCCGCAGGGGTCGGGGCTCGGCCTGGCGATCGTGCGGAAAATCGTTGACGCGCACGACGGTCACATCGACTTGACGACCGCGCTCGGCCAGGGCACGCGATTCCGCGTCACCCTGCCGATGAACGCGGGCGAGGACTGGCTGCAGTAGAGGCGGACAGGTATGGGGCGAATACTGATTGCTGACGACCACGACGCGCTGCGCCGCGGGCTGGCGCGGGCACTGACCGAGGCGGGCCACGACACGGAAGAGGCGCCGAACGGCAATGCCGCGATCGCCCGGCTGCACGACGGTTTCTTCGACGTCGTGCTGAGCGACCTGAAGATGGGCGGCAGCGACGGCCTCGAGGTGCTGCGCACGGCGAAGGCGCTCCACCCGTCAACCGCCGTCATCCTGATGACCGCCTTCGGCTCGGTCACGACGGCCGTCGAGGCGATGAAGAGCGGCGCGTTCGACTTCGTGCAGAAGCCGTTCGAGATCGAGGAGATGGAGGTCAAGATCGAGAAGGCGCTCGAGCTGCGGCGGATGCGCCACGAACTCGACTACCTCCGCCACACCCAGAACGACATCTACGAATTCGACCGCATCATCGGCAGCAGCGGCGCGCTGGCCAAGGTGCTGACCGTCGTCCGCAAGGTGGCCAAGAGCAACACGACCGTGCTGATTCGCGGCGAGACGGGGACGGGCAAGGAGTTGATCGCCGGCGCCATCCATCACAACTCGCTGCGCGCGTCCCGCAATTTCGTCCGCGTCAACTGCGCGGCGCTCCAGGAGAACCTCCTCGAGTCGGAGCTGTTCGGCCACGAGAGAGGCGCGTTCACCGGCGCCGACAAGCAACGGATCGGCCGCTTCGAGCAGGCCGACGGCGGCAGCCTGTTCCTCGACGAAGTGGGCGACATGAGCGCGAACACGCAGGCGAAGATCCTGCGCGTGCTCCAGGAACAGGAGTTCGAACGCCTCGGCGGCACCCGCACGTTGAAGGTAGACGTTCGTCTGATCGCGGCGACCAACAAGAACCTCGCGACGATGGTCTCCAGTGGCCAGTTCCGCGAAGACCTGTACTACCGCCTCAACGTCGTGTCGATCGACATGCCACCGCTGCGAGACCGGAAGGACGACATCCCTGCGCTCGCGGAGTTCTTCGTCCGGAGGTTCTCGGCCGAGCTGAAGCGAAAGATGGACGGCATCCGGCCGGACGCGCTGAAGCTGCTGCTGCGGTACAACTGGCCCGGCAACATCAGGGAGCTCGAGAACTCGATCGAGCGGGCGGTCCTCCTCACCGAGAGCAGCCTGATCACCCTCGACGACCTGCGCCTGGGCGAGACGATTACGCCCGGGGTGGACTCGGACGGTCCGTCGATCGTGCGGATTCCCCCAGCCGGCATCCCCCTCGAAGAGATCGAGCGGCGCGCGCTCGTCGAGGCGCTGAAGATGTCGAACTGGGTGCAGAAGGATGCGGCGGAACTGCTGTCCATCAGCCCGCGCGTGATCAACTACAAGATCAAGATGCTGAAGATCGAATTCCCCAAGGGACGACGAGAGGTGGCCGAGCAGGTCTGACGCAAGACACTTTCCAAAGCCCGGGTGGTGACAAGTGAGGCAAGTTTCTACGGTGCGCTTTGGAATCTGTCTTAGGCGGAGCTTCGCTACTTCTTCCCGGCGACGAGGCCGGCGCGCGGATGCGCACGGCGGTACACGTCCATCAAGTGGGTTGCGTCGAGGTGGGTGTAGCGCTGCGTGGTACTCAGCCGCACGTGTCCCAGCAGTTCCTGGATCGCGCGCAGGTCGGCGCCCGCTTCGAGCAGGTGCGTCGCGAACGAGTGGCGGATGGCGTGGGGGCTGATGCCGAAGCGCAGGCTGCAGGCCGCCACGTAATGTCGCACGAGGCGGTGGACGTGTCGGTCTGACAGGCGCGTGCCGCGGTAGTTCAGGAAGAGGGGTTCGTCATTGGGGACGGCGCGGCGGCTCGTGGCTGTCCGCTGCCTGCTGACGGCTGTCCGCTGTCCGCTGTCGGCTGTGGCCTGTCTCCTCAACGTCTCCCTGTCGGGCAACCAGGCGCGCACGGCTGCGGTCGCGCTCTGGTTGAAGGGCACAAGGCGCTCCTTGCGTCCCTTCCCCATCACCCGCACCATCCGGCTTCCGAGGTTCATGTCCTCGAGGTCGAGGCCGACCAGCTCGCCGAGGCGCAGTCCCGACGCGTAGAGCACCTCGAGGATCGCGCGGTCGCGGCGCCCGAGCGGTCCCGACGTATCAGGCGTCTCGAGCAGCCGCGTCATCTCGTCCACCTCGAGGTGGAGCGGGATCTTCTGCTCACGTTTCGGCGTGGCCACGAGCAGCCCCGGATCCGACTCGATCAACCCCTCGCGCCTCAGGTACCGGAGGAACGCACGCACGGCCGCCAGCTTGCGCGCGGCGCTCGCCCTCGACTCGCCTTGCCGGAATAGCTCCGCCAGGAACCCCCTGATCGTCAGCCGGGTGATGTCGGATGGCTGCAGCTCCGGCCGCGGCCGCTGATAGTGCCCCGCCAAATAGGTAATGAACTGCGACAGGTCTCCCTCGTACGCCCGGACGGTGTGCGTCGAGGCGTTGCGGTTCAGCCGCAGAAACGCGAGGAAGGCGCGGAGGAGGTCCTTCACACTTGTCGCTGTGCGCTTGCGTCAGTGGCCACCCATTGTCTGAGCGCCGAAAGCGCCCTCGCCGAGATCGCCTCGTTTCGCGCCTTCCGGTCTCGGCGCAGGCGACGGTCGACCTGTTCGAGCGGCGCCATGATCCCGAACGTGATGTTGCTCGGCTGGTAGTGCCTGGCGTCGGCATGCGACGCGTAGTAGGCCAGCGCGCCCATGGCCGTGGTGCGCGGCGGCGCCGACGGGGCGCGGCCGTCCGCGACGGCAGCGGCGTTGATCCCCGCCAGCAGGCCCGAAGCCGCGGACTCCACGTAGCCCTCAACGCCCGAGATCTGTCCCGCGAAGAACAGGTCCGGGCGCGATCGGACCTGCCACGTCTCGGCCAGCACGGTCGGCCCATTGATGTACGTGTTGCGATGCACCAGGCCGAAGCGGACGAACTCGGCGTGCTCGAGCCCCGGAATCAGCCGGAACACGCGCGCCTGCTCTCCCCACTTCAGCTGCGTCTGGAACCCCACCAGGCTGAAATGGTCGGCGGCCAGGTTGTCCTGGCGCAACTGCACGATCGCGTACGCCTGGCGTCCGGTGCGCGGCTCGATCAACCCGACGGGCTTCATCGGCCCGAAACGCAGCGTGTCAACGCCGCGGTGCGCCATGACCTCGATCGGCAGGCACCCCTCGAAGAAGTTCTCCTTCTCGACGTCGTGCACAGTCGCACGCTCTGCCGTGATCAGGGCCTGGTAGAACGCCTCGTACTCCTGCGCCGTGAATGGGCAGTTGAGGTAGTCCCCCTCCCCCTCATCCACGGCACACGCTGGCGCAGTGGGCTCGGGGGCCGCGGGGCCGCGCAAGCTCCTCGACCATCGTGACGCCCGGAAGACGCGCGATCTGTCGATGGAGTCGGCGAGGACGATCGGGCTCACCGCGTCGTAGAAGTACAACTGGCTGTGGCCCACGAGCGCGGCGATCCGCTCGGACAGGGATGGCGAGGTGAGCGGGCCGGTCGCGATGATGACCGGGCCTCCCGCGACGGCGGGGTCCGGCACGTCGGTCAGTTCCTCCCGCACAACGGTGATGCCAGGGTGCGACACGATTTCCCGCGTGACCCCTTCGGCGAACCGCTCCCGGTCCACGGCGAGCGCGGCGCCCGCCGGCACGCGCACCTCGTCGGCCACGCGCATGACCAGCGAGCCAAGGCGCCGCATCTCCTCCTTCAGGAGGCCGACGGCGTTATCGAGCTTGTCGCTTCGGAAGGAATTGCTGCAGACCAGTTCCGCGAGGCAGTCGGTGCGGTGGACCTCGGTGGAACGCACCGGCCTCATCTCGTGGACCACCACCTGCCGGCCACGCGAGGCCGCCTGCCACGCGGCCTCTGACCCAGCCAGGCCGCCGCCCAGGATGTGGATCATGGCGCTGCGCTTACGACACCCCAACGGGCTGCCGGCGCTTCCGGCCGCCGGCCGCGACGCGACGCGTACCCTTCTTCTTCGGCCCCGCCGCCGCCCGAGCCTCGAGCAGGTCGATGGCCTCGCGCAGGCCGATGTTCGCCGGGTCGGCGCCCTTCGCCAGCGACGCGTTGGTCTTCCCGTCGGACACGTACGGCCCGTATCGCCCCTCGAGCAACGTAACCGCAACACCCGTGTCCTCGCGGACGCCAAGCTCGCGCAGCACCGTTCTGGTAGCCGACTGGCGCCGCCTGGTTTGCTTTGGCGCCGCAAACAGGGCCAGCGCGCGCTCCAAACTCACCGTGTACACATCATCGTCAGGGTCGAGCGACCGGAACTCGTCCCCGTGCTTCACGTACGGTCCGAAGCGGCCCGCGCTGGCGACGATATCCCGGCCGTCCTCGGGGTGCTTGCCGAGCCGGCGCGGCAGGCTGAGCAGGCGCAGCGCCAGCGCGACATCGACATCCGCTTCCGTGACGCCGCGCGGCAACGACGCCCGCTTGGGCTTCTCGACCTTCGTGCCCTTCGCCGGTTTCGCCGGTTTCTCCGGTGTCTCGCCAAGCTGCACGTAGGGGCCGAAGCGACCGGTCGCGAGGTACACGTGCCGCTCGGTGGCCGGGTCGATGCCAAGGTCCCGCGGCCCGGCAGCCTTCGCCCGGACCAGCGACATTGCCTTCTCCACGGTCAGGTCCGCCGGCGGGAGGTCGTCGGGCAGCGACGCCGTGTTACCCGCGCCCCCGTCGCCGACCTGGAGGAACGGGCCGAACTTCCCGATGCGTACCCGGATCTCCTGGCCGCTCTCCGGGTCCACCCCGATGGCCACCACCGGGTAGTCGATCTGCTGCTCACCGTCCCGAGCCATCGCCTCGAGACCCCGGTGGTGCTTGCCGTCGCCGCGGAAGAACTCGCGGATGAAATCGAGCCAGGAACGCTCGCCGTTCGAGATCTCGTCGAGGTCCTTCTCCATCTCCGCGGTGAACCCGATGTCCACGAAGTCCGCGAAGTGGTCGCGGAGCAGGCGCGTGACCGCGAACGCCGTGAAGCTCGGCACGAGCGCCTTGCCCTGCCGGAACACGTAGCCGCGCCGCAGAATCGTCTCGATCGTCGGCTCGTAGGTGGAGGGCCGCCCAATTCCCTCTTCTTCGAGCTTCTTGATCAGCGATGCTTCCGTGAACCGCGCCGGCGGCGTCGTTTCGTGCTTCTTCGGCTCGACGCGCGCAAGGACGGCCTTCGGCCTCGCCCCGCCGGTGGCCGCCTGCCCGGGCGACGCGACGATGTCGCCTGGCTTGAAGGCCGGCAGGATCGTGTCCTGCGCTTCCAGCTCGCTGTCCGGGTCGTCGCTGCCCTCGACGTAGGCCCGACGGTAGCCCGCGAACTCTATGGCCTTGCCGGAAGCCGTCAGCACGCACGTCTCGCCCACAGGCCCGGAGGCGGTGAACTCGACGGTGGTTTTCAGGACGCGCGCGTCCGGCATCTGCGACGCCATCGTCCGCTTCCAGATGAGGTCGTAGAGTCGCAGTTCGTCAGCGTCGAGGACCCCCGCCAGCCGCTGGGGCGTCAAGGTGAACTCGGTGGGCCGGATGGCTTCGTGCGCTTCCTGGGCATTCCGGACCTGCGTCTGGTACCGCCGCGGCCCCTGGTAGTACTCGTCGCCGAACATCTCGCGGATGGCCTGGCCCGACTCGCGCAGCGCCTTGTCGCTGAGCGTCGTCGAATCCGTCCTGTGATACGTGATGATGCCCTCGATCGTCCCGTCGGACAGCTCGACGCCGTCCTTGAGCCGTTGGGCGAGACGCATCGTCCGGCTCGTGGAGAAACCCAGCTTCCGGCTTGCCTCCTGCGTGAGCGTGGACGTGGTGAAGGGAGGCGCCGGGCGCTCGGTCCCCGGCCGTTCGTCCACGGCCGTCACCTTCCACGGAAGGTGCTGCTCGAGCACCTGCGCCAACTGCCGCGCCGTGCGCTCGTCAAGATGTCGAACGCTCCTGGTCGCCAGCGCCCCTGTCGTCGAGTCGAAATCCCTGCCCGTCGCCACCCGTTGGTCGCCGACGCGCGCCAGCACCGCCCCGAACTCCCGGCCTTCTGCCGAGAGGCGGGCCTCGATATCCCAGTAGGTACTGCTGCGAAACGCCCGTCGGGCCTCCTCGCGCTCGACGATGAGCCGGACGGCCACGCTCTGGACACGCCCGGCACTCAAGCCGGTCCGCACTTTCTTCCAGAGCACAGGGGACAGGGTGTACCCGTAGAGCCGGTCGAGAATTCGACGGCTTTCCTGGGCCCTGACGAGGTTCTCGTCGAGGTCGTGCGCGCCGGCCACCGCCGCTTCGACCGCCTCGCGGGTGATTTCGTGAAACGTGACCCGCCGGACGGGAACCCTGGGCTTCAGAACTTCCTTGAGATGCTGGCTGATCGATTCGCCTTCACGGTCGGGGTCTGTCGCCAGGAGCACTTCGGAGGCGTCCTTCATGGCCGCGCGCAACGTGGTGACATGGCGGCGTTTGGACGCCGGGATGACGTAGTAGGGCTTGAAGTCGCCGTCGGTATCAACTCCCAGGTTGCCCCAGGGCTTGTCGCGAATCTCGGCAGGCACCTCGTCGGCGCTCTCGGGAAGATCCCGGATGTGACCAAAGCTCGCCTCCACCCGGTAGTTGGGGCCGAGGAAGCGAGAGAGTGTTTTCACCTTGGCAGGCGATTCAACGATGACAAGTGATTTAGGCATCAGTTCATCTACGGTCTGCGTCGCCCGTGGGGGAACCTGGACCCCGACGGCGGTCCTACGTTAGCACGTTCGACCAGCTCGAACGAATCTCCCCCCGTCCAGCCGGCGGACGGCCCCGCGCAGCTCCAGTTCGAGCAGGCGGGGCAACAACTGGGCGGGCGAAAGGCCCGTGGCGCGTCCAAGCCCTTCCACGTCGTAGCTCTCACCGGCGGTCATCCGAGCGACAATCGGGTCTGACAGCGGGGCATCTCCGGCCACAGGGGCCGCGGGCCGCAGCGAGCTGGTGCGCAGTTCGGCGAGCACATCCTCGGCCGACTCCACGACGGCCGCGCCGTCACGGATCAGGGCGTGGGAGCCCTTGTGCCGGCCGGACAGCACGCTGCCGGGCACCGCCATGACCGCCCTTCCCTGGTCGAGGGCGCAGCCCGCGGTGATGAGCGATCCGCTCCGCTCTGCCGCCTCCACAACCACCACCGCCAGTGAGAGGCCGCTGATGATACGGTTTCGGGCCGGAAAATGGAAGGCGCAAGGCGGCGTCCCCGGCGGCAGTTCGCTGACGAGCGCCCCGCGGCTCGCGATCTCGACCGCCAACTCCTGGTGCTCCGGCGGATAGATGACGTCCACGCCAGACCCCAGAACGGCGACCGTCTCTCCCCCGGCCGCGAGGGCGGCGCGATGTGCGGCGGAATCCACGCCGCGCGCCAACCCGCTGATCACGAGGGCCCCGGCGGCGGCGAGGTCGCCGGCCAGGCGTGAGGCGGCCTCGAGACCGTAGGGCGTGGCCGCCCGGGATCCGACGATAGCCACGGTAGGGTGGGAGAGGACTTCGTGGTCGCCCTTTGTCCAGAGGACCAGCGGCGCGTCGGAAATCTGGGCCAGCAACAGAGGATATCGCGTATCGCCCCAGGCAATCGGCTCGATCCCGCCGCGGCGCGCGGCCGCGAGCGCCTTCGCGGCGCGGATCCGCAGCCGGGAGGCGAGGCCGGGTGGCATCCTGGCGTCGGGAACGGCGTCGAGCACGGCCTCGAGCGAGAGGAGGCCTGGTTCCGCGCGCAAGATGTCCAGGGCCTTCACCCGCAAAGCCAGGTACCAGGAAGACAGCGCCACGAGGTCGAGAATGGCCAACATGACAGCTCCACACTTTGTAGTCAGGCGGCGGACCGCTTGGCGATGTGACGTGGACGCCGGGGACGGCAAATAGAAAGTGTGGCGGCGGGTCTGGCGCAGAGCAAAGCCAGGTCGGCCGCCCGGAACAGGCGGCCGGCACCCGACCTCAACCTGAAATATAGGCGTCGGGCGCCGCCCGCGCAAGTGGAAGCAAGAGGAATTCTCGTCCTCATAGAGAAATAAGGGGTCGGACCCTGGCAGATGGAGTCTTCGGCGTCCGGGAAGAAAGACCGTGGTTGTCGGCCGGCTTGTGGTCCCGGCGTCGGAAGATTGCACCGCCACCGGCGAAAGCTTATAGTTGAGAGAATCCGGGAGCATAGATGCGCAAGACCATCGCCTTCGCTGTTCTGGTGCTCGCGCTGGGCGCGAGGCTGGCGCTGGCCGGCGGCCCTCATCGGGACGCACAGGCCCAGGTCCAGTTCGGCATCGACGTCGCCAACAAGGGCCTCTGGAAAGAGGCGCTGTATCGCTGGGAAAAGGCCGCAGAGATCGACCCGAAGTACGCCGCGGCGTACAACAACCTGGCGGTTGCGTACGAGCACGAAGGGATGTTCGAGAAGGCGCGCAAGGCATACGACAAGGCCCTCGAACTCGACCCGAAGAACGTGTCCATCCGCCAGAACTACGATTTCTTCAAGGAAATCAATGACCGCGCGAGCCGCCGCACCACTCGCTAGCGTCGTGGCCGCGCTGGCCCTCGCCACCTGCACGAGCGTGTTCGAGATCCCTCTCGAGACGCCGATCCAGCCAAAGCTCGACACGTCGCCGTTCCAGCGCGTGCTGGTGGCCGGGTTCATCGCCGGCGGCGCGGAAGATGTGGACGCCAACCTCGAGACGGTGCGCCTGCTTCGCAGCCAACTGCGAACCAAGTCGAGCATGAAGGTGATCGAAGCGGACGTCGTCCCGCTGACCGAGATCGCCGCCCAACAGCCGCGAGCGGACGCAGACGGCACCGCGTCGGCCGCGCAGCCGAACGCCGTTTTGCCCCTGCCCACCCTCATCAAGGACGAGAAGGACCTCGACGCGTACGACTTCGTCTTCGCCAACACGAACTACTGGAAGAAGCTGGGCGAGGAATTCCAGAACCCGCTGATCGTCACCGGCACCGTCCTGTTCACGCCTCACGCCAGCGCGGGATTCGTCCAGCGCGAACGGGAGGTCATCGATCAGTACGGGCGGCGAAGCGTCGATCCGGTCCGCACGTACATGGAGCGGAAGGGGTACATCCTCCGGCCGAAGTTCGTGTTCATCGACGGACGCACCGGCGCCACGCTGTACTCGGAGGTGTTCCGAGAGGAAGTGCTCTACAACCCCAATCAGGACACGCCGGCGCTCTCGTCCTACTTCGAGCTGATGGACCGCCTGATCCCGGGCTTCCTCGGCACGCTCAGCAGCCAGAAGATCCGGGGCACGCGGGTTCTTTTGAAGTAAGGTAGGTGCGCCCGTCCGGTCGCACCGGTCTTCCAAATTCTGCAGTTTGATGGTAGGCTAGGGGTTTCCCGCTGGCCGGGAATGCCCGGTAGGGGTTTGCATGCCCGCCTCCGCCCGCGCTTTAGGTGCGGCGAGGCAGCAGCGACAGGAGATACAGGCGTGTACGCGATTGTCCAGTGTGGCGGCCACCAGGTGAAGATGATCCCGGGCGAGACGCTCGTTGTCGATAATCTCGGCAACGACAAGGGCGCAGAGATCAACTTCGACCAGGTGCTGATGGTCGAGAAGGACGGCGGCGAGCTGATGGCTGGCGCGCCGTTCCTGGCGGGCGCTCGGGTCGTAGCCGTCGTGGACGGCGTGGCGCGGGGCCCGAAGATCCGGGTCTTCAAGAAGAAGCGGCGCAAGGGGATGCGGCGGACCAAGGGGCATCGCAGCACCTATACGCGCGTCACGGTCAAGGAGATCGTTCTCTAGCCTTCGCGGACGACGCGGGCTGGGAGGCGAGCCTGGCGGAATGAATGGGTGAGTTCTCATGGCACACAAGAAAGGACAAGGCAGTTCGCGCAACGGCCGCGACAGCAATTCCCAGCGGCTGGGCGTGAAACGCTTTGACGGCAACATCGTCACGGGCGGATCGATTCTCGTGCGGCAGCATGGGCGGCGGTTCGACGCCGGCCTCAACGTGGGCCTCGCCAAGGACCATTCGCTCTTTGCGAAGATCACCGGGAGCGTGCGCTTCGAGGATCACGGCGCGCACGGCCGAAAAATCAGCGTCCTGCCGGTCGAATAGGCGATAGCCACCGAAATGTTCGTTGACGAGGTGGACATCCGGATCTCCGCCGGAGATGGCGGTCGCGGATGCGTCAGCTTCCGCCGGGAGAAGTTCGTTCCTCGTGGCGGCCCGAACGGCGGTGATGGCGGTCATGGAGGATCGGTCTTCCTGGTCGCCAGCCCTCACCTCAACACGCTCGTCACTTACCGGTTCCATCCCGAATTCCACGCGAAGCGCGGCGGGCACGGCGAGGGGTCGAATCGCCACGGCAGCGACGGCGCCGACCTCGAGCTCCAGGTGCCGGTTGGCACGGTCGTGTATCGGATCGAACCGCCCGGCGCGGTGCCGGAACAGGTGGCGGACCTCGCGGCAGAAGGCCAGCGCGTACTCGCGGCACAGGGCGGGCGAGGCGGGCTTGGCAACGCCCAGTTTGCGACCTCCACGAACCGGGCGCCCCGACGGTCCCAGCCGGGCCTTCCTGGCGACGTGTGGGCGCTGCGCCTCCAGCTGAAACTCCTCGCCGACGTGGGGCTCGTGGGCTATCCGAACGCCGGGAAGTCCACACTCATTTCGCGCATCTCCGCCGCCAAGCCGAAGATTGCCGACTACCCGTTCACGACGCTGACGCCGCACCTCGGCGTGGTCTCGCTCAGCGATGACCGCAGCTTCGTCGTGGCCGACATCCCCGGGCTGATCGAGGGCGCGCACCGCGGCCAGGGTCTCGGCCACCAGTTCCTCCGCCATATCGAACGCACCAAGGTGCTGGTGTACCTGGTGGACGTGTCGTCGGCGTCGGAGCGCGAGCCGGCGGACGACCTCACCGTGCTCCGGCGGGAACTGGAGCTGTTCCGCGCGGATCTGCTCGAGCGCCCGCAGGTGGTCGTCGCCACCAAGATCGATTCGCTGGACGACAAGGAGCGGGTGGCACGCCTGACCGCGAAGGCCGCCGAATGGGCGCTCCCGGTGTTGACGATCTCGGCCGTCACCGGCCAGGGCGTGCCGGCGCTGCTCGAGGCGATGTGGCGCGGGATGACCCGGACCACCTCCGCCGGGCCCGAGGAATGATCCCCGAACCGGGACGCACGGGCATCCTCGGCGGGACATTCGATCCCGTGCACGACGGACACATCGCCGCCGCCGAGGCTGCCTGCGCGGCGCTCGCGCTGGACCGGGTCCTGCTCATCCCGTCGCATGAGCCTCCGCATCGCCCGTCACAGCCTCGTGCCTCGGCGTTCCATCGGTTCGCCATGGTCTCGCTGGCCGTTGGTGCCCATCCCCGGCTCGTCGCGTCGGATGTCGAACTGCGCCTGCCCGGCCCCTCGTTCACCGCGATCACACTGCGGCGTCTGCTGGACGACGGCTACCAGGCGTCGCAACTTTTCTTCATCACCGGCACCGACGCCCTTGCAGAAATTGCCGCCTGGCACGACTATCCGGCCGTCCTGGACCTGGCCCACTTCGTCGTGATTTCGAGGCCGGGGCAACCGTTTGGGATGTTGCGGGAGCGGCTCCCTGCCCTCGTTCCGCGGATGCGCACGGTGCCCACCGACGGCGCGGACGCGGGCGATGTCGCGTCGTGCTCAATTTTCCTCGTGAATGCGGCCACCCCGGATGTCTCATCCACCGAGATCCGCGAACGCGCGGCGCGGGGCGAGTCGTTGGCGGGACTCGTGGCGTCGGACGTCGAACGCCACATCAGGAAGCACCGGTTGTATGGTTCGCGACGAACTCCATCAGGAAGCGGTCTTGCATGAGCACACCCGAGAATCGGACGAGTTCCTCGAAGAAGCACCGACTCCCGGCCGCCATCGAACGCGCGGTGCAGGCGGCCCGGGACAAGAAGGCGATCGACCTCCAGGTCCTGGACCTGCGGTCGCTCGACGCCTTCACCGATTTCTTCGTGATCTGCTCGGGGCAGAACACGCGGCAGGTCAAGGCGATTGCCGATGCCGTCGAGGAGTCGCTCCGGAAGGAGCAGGTGAGGCCGGCGCACGTCGAGGGATTCAAGCGCGCCGATTGGGTGCTGCTCGACTACTTCGACTTCGTAGTCCACGTCTTCAGCAGCGAACGGCGTGAGTTCTATGCGCTCGAGCGGCTGTGGGGCAGCTCCGAGCGCGTCACGCTGCCGGAGGAGCCCCATTCTTCATTTCTCCAATAGCCTCCTCTCCGTTCTCCTCGCCCCGCGGTGCCTGGCCTGCGGTTCGATGCTCGACGCCCCGCTGGACGGCCCCGTGTGCTCCCGCTGCTGGCGCGCCATTCCCCCGTTGAGCCCGCCCCTCTGCGAGACCTGTGGCGATGCGCTCGCCACCTGGCGCAGCCTGGATCTCGCCTACCGCTCCTGCGTCCGCTGCCGTCGTCGGCCCTCGCCCATCACGCGCGCGCGGGCCGCGGGCGCCTACGAGGGCGTTCTCCGACAGGTCATCCACTGCCTGAAGTACGAGGGACGGCGAACGCTGGCCGG
Source organism: Acidobacteriota bacterium (assembly GCA_017883185.1). GTDB lineage: Bacteria > Acidobacteriota > Vicinamibacteria > Vicinamibacterales > Fen-181 > FEN-299. The sequence continues at coordinate 15,330 of JADGOB010000009.1, read as the reverse complement.
CCAGCTGAGCGCGATGATGCGCGAGCGCGGAAACGACGTCCTCGCCGGCGCCGACCTCGTGGTGCCGGTCCCGCTGCACTGGCGCCGTCGGCACGCGCGCGGCTTCAACCAGGCGGAGGATCTCGCGCGCGGGCTCGGCCTGCCCGTCGTGCGTGCGCTGCGCCGCGTGCGCGCCACGTCGCCACAGTTCGGCCTCAACGCGTCGCGGCGACACCGGAACGTGCGAGGCGCCTTCGCCCCGCCGAGGCGCGGATTCCTGCTCCGTCGTCGTAACGATGCGAGGCTTCGAGATGCGTGCGTGGTGCTGGTGGATGACGTGAGCACGACCGGCGCCACCTTGCAGGCGTGCGCCGAGGTGTTGAGGTCAGGTGGCGCGCGAGAGGTACGCGCGCTTACAGCCGCGCGAGCGCTGTCGAGACCGCGCTAGCGACATCCGCCGCCACCTCCTCGATCGATCGCTCGCCGTCGATGGCGACCCAGCCCAGACGCGCGGACTGGCGGCGGTAGCTGACGCGCACCCGCTCGAGCATCGCGAGATCCTGCTCGAAACGATCACGGTTGGAGCGCTTGCGCGCCACGGCCGTCGCCGGCGCGATATCGATCATCACCGTGAGCGTCGGCGGCGGCAGGTATTTCTGCGCCTCGAACAGCCACTCGGGATCGAGCCCCTGCGCCTCGCCGTAGGCGACGCTCGACGCCAGGTAGCGGTCGGCCACGACGACCTGGCCTTCGTCCTGCGCCCTGACGATCGCCGGCTTCCACTCGTAGCGGTTCGCGATCATCAGCATCTGGATCACGTCCGGTCCGTAGCCGCGCTCGCCGTGCAGCGCGCGATGCAACTCGGTGCCGATCGGCGTCGAGTAGTCGGGAAACGACACGGTCGTCACGCGGCGCCCGGCCTCTCTCAGCCGGGCAGCCAGAGTGTTCGCCTGCGTTTCCTTTCCGCTCTGGTCGAGGCCTTCGAACGCGATCAGCAAGCCGGGCATCTCAGGGTCCCTTCGGTCGGCGCGTGAAGCTCAAATCTCCATCGCCGTCATGTCGTCGATTGTCTGCCGGCGGCGGATGACCTCCCACCCCCCGTCATCCACCATCACCTCGCACGGCAGCGGCCGGCGATTGTACGTGGACGACATCGTGGACCCGTAGGCGCCGGCGTCGAACACGGCCACCAGGTCGCCGACCTCGAGGGGCGGAAGAACCCGATCCTTGCCGACGATATCGCTGCTCTCGCACAGCGGGCCGACGATCTCCCACGTCCGCGCCGTGCCCGGCCGCGGCCTGACCGGCTCGATTCGGTGGTAGGCGCCGTACAGGGCGGGCCGAAGAAGTTCCGTCATCCCCGCGTCGAGGACGACGAACGGCTTCCCGTCGAAGTACGACTTGATATCGATGACGCGGGCCAGCAGAACGGCCGACGGCGCGACGATGGCGCGACCGGGCTCGAGTAGCGTCGCCAGGCCGGTTGGGCCGACGACCGGCAGGACGGCGGCGGCGTAGTCCTCGAAGGTCGGCGCGGCGGACCCGTCGTACGAGATGCCGAGCCCACCGCCCAGGTCCAGGTGCTCGAGGGCAATGCCGTCCTCGGCCAGCTCGGCCACGAGCCCGGCCAACGCCACGGCGGCCTGCCTCAACGGCTCGAGGTCTGTGATCTGCGAGCCGATGTGCACGTGCACACCCACCGGCTGGAGCCCCGGCATCTTCGAGATCTTGCGGTAGAGCTCACGGCCGAGCTCGATCGGGACGCCGAACTTGTTGATCCGCCGGCCGGTCGAGATGTACGGGTGGCCGCCGGCCTCAATGTCGGGGTTCAGGCGGACGGCCACGCGCGCGCGGATCCCCCGTGCACGCGCGAACGCGTCGATTCGATCCAGTTCGCCGGGCGATTCCGCGTTGATGGCCTTCAGGCCCAGCGAGACCGCCCGCTGCAATTCTTCGGGGGTTTTCCCGACGCCGGTGAACACCAGGTCTTCCGGGATGAACCCGGCCCGCAAAGCCACCTCGATTTCGCCTCCCGAGTTGGCATCGGCCCCGCTGCCCAGCCCGCGGAGCAACCGAAGCACGTCGAGCGTCGAGTTGGCTTTCAGCGCATAATGGAGCGCGTGGGGCACGGCAGCGAAGGCGGCGTCCAGCCGCGTCCACGCCGACCGGATGGAGGCCGCGCTGTAAATGTACGTCGGGGTTCCGGCCCGGGCCGCCACGTCGGCGAGCGGCAGACTGTCGCAGCACAAGCCCAGGGAATCTTCGAAGGTAAACGCGGAAGCGGCAGCAGTGGTCACGGAGGCGATTTTACCTGACAGCTCGGCGTTTGACATTGCGAAAAACGCTTTGCTATCATCCCGCTTCCCGCCCATGCGCCCGAATTGATGACCGCCAATCTCCTTTCGCCGCAGCCGCCCGCTACCGACGCCTTGGTCGAGAAGTGTCTCGGGGGCGACCAGGTAGCCTGGGAGCAGATTGTCCGACAGCACTGGCGGAAGGTGTTCAACGTCGCGTACAAGTTCGTCGGGTCCCACGAACAGGCCGAGGATCTCACCCAGGATATCTTCCTGAAGATCTTCCGCTCGCTCGAGACGTTCGATCGACGCGCGAACTTCCAGACGTGGTTGATCAGCGTGAGCCGGAACCTGTGCATCGACCACTACCGGAGCGTGCGCAAGGAGCGCCAGACCATCGACCGGGACGTGCCGGCCGAGGACCTGTCACCCGTGTCGGCCACGGCGAGCCCGCTGGCGACGCTCGAAAACCGCGACCTGGCCGCCCTGCTCCGCCAGGCGCTCCAGACGCTGCCGAAATCGCTCCGCCTGGCGGTACTGCTCCGCGATATCCAGGAACTCTCGTATCTCGAGATTGCCGAGCGTCTTCGCCTCCCGGAAGGGACGGTCAAGTCGCGTATCAACCGCGGTCGGAAGGAATTGGCCCGGCAGATCCTGCGGCTTCGCGAGGAAGCCGACGGACGCCGGGTGGATGCGCGTAGGCCGGCCAACGGCCGGACCGGAGTGCCCGAATGAACCTCACGATCACTCGCACGGGAGACGTCACCCTTGTCCGCGTCGGCGAGGCGCGGCTTATGTACCCCCTGCTCTCGGACTTTGCCGGGTCGGTGACCTCGCTGCTGGCGGCCGGCGACAAGAAGGTCGTCGTCGATCTCAGCGGCGTCAACTATATCGACAGCGCGAGCATCGGGTGCCTCATGGACTTGTACCGGCAGGCCAACGCCGCCGGCGGGAAGCTGAAACTCGCCGGCGTGCAGAAGCGGGTCGAGACGATGCTCACCATGACGGGCGCGCAGAACTTCCTGGAGATCCATCCCGACGAGGCCAGCGCGGTCCGCAGCTTCGGGGGTTAGCCATGCGCACCATTACCACGACCAGCGGCGTGGGCATCGCGCTCGACGGCGACCTGCTCGCGATCATCGAGACGCTGTTCCAGGAAGTGACGGCTAAGCGGCAACTCGATCGGTCCTACGAGGACATGATGCGCGAGATCCGGCATCTGATCGCGCAGATGACCGACGCGGAACTGCGCGACTACCTGGCGGAGAGCCTGTTCCACAATACCGTCCGGTTCGAGAACGATCGCCTTGCAACCTACATGGAGAAGCTGGCCAGCGGCGGGAAGAGGCTGCGCTGACGCGGACGCCGCGAGACACCCGCCGCCACGACGCCCCACGTCGCGTGACAGGCGGAGGCTGAACAGACCGCCCATGTGACTGGCAGGCCGCTACTTCCCCGGGGCCCCTCCCCCGAGGATTCGGATCTGGTCTGTCGCTTGACACGCCAGCGTTTCGCGGTCGTGTCGTGGTTAGAAGTAGACGATGGTCACGCCGGCATTGCGCGGGTCAGGCGCGAAGCGGGCGATCGACGGCATGCCCGCCAGTTGGCCGCGAACCGCCGCTCGCAGTCGCCCCCCACTGATCCCGTGGATGATCTCCACGCGATCGAGACCGGCGCGGATTGCCCGATCGATGAAGGCCCCGAGCCGGGACAGCGCTTCCGGCACCGTCGCCCCGTGGAGGTCGAGCGACTGCAACTGGCGAAGATCAGCCGGATGGGAGAGCAACGCCAGAGTGTCCGGTCCCGCCCAGAGTGAGGGTGCGTCGCGCTCCCGCCGTGTCTGCTTCTTCGAGGCGGACATCGTCTCGAGGTCCTCTTCCCGGCACACCGTCGTGAGGCCGCCGACGGCGACCCGGTAGCGGCCGCCCGTCAGCACGTCCATGATCCGCCCGCGCGTGCGGAGCGCAATCACAACGACCTCGGAGCCGGGAAGAAATGGCATCTTCCCATACTGAGGCCATCACCCGTCGAGATCAACACTCGAGCGGTTGCACGCCGTTCCGCCGACCAGGAGGCCCGCGCCACCTGAACACCGCAGATCCTTGTGGCGCAAGCCTCCTGGCTTGCGGCTCTGTCGCAGCCCCATCGCGAAGGGCCAGGGCTTTCCATGCTATTCTGTGGGCTGAGCGCAGGCGCTCACGATCCGTTTCTCCTGCCGGATACGTCGATACGGGTTAGCCGGAAAGACGGCATGGGACTCGGTCCACAGCGTTACGGCACGCCCGGGGTGCCACATCACAGGTTCTTTTCCTATCGACAAGGAGGCTCTGATATGCGTGTGCGATGGTTTGCGGCTCTCGTGCTGTGCCTGGTCATGTTGGCGTCCACCCTCGCGTCCGCCGATGGCGGACAGTCGGGTGGCCGGTCGAAGGACGAGAACACCGCCTACGTCTGCTTATACGGCGGCCTGAACTTCGGAGGCAACCTGTTCTCGGGTGGTCCGAACGCGAAGCTGGACTTCTCGAACCCCAAGGCACTGGGCGTCGCGATCAACTTCTGGGGCCCGGGCGCCATCTCCGCAGAGGTGGACCTCGGCTACTACCCGGAGTTCTTCGGATCCTCCGACGCTCTGGGCGGGAACAACCTGATGACCGTGACCGGGGCCCTGATGATCCACCCGTACACGGCCCAGATGGGCTCGCAGCGAATCCGGCCGTATTTCGTGATTGGCGGCGGCCTGATGCGGTCGAAAATTGAGGACTTCGCCATCCTTGGGAAGGACGTCAAGAACACCGGCGTCGCCCTCATCGGCGGCGGCGTGCAGTATTTTTTCCACCCCCGCGTCGGCGTGCGAGGCGACCTGCGCTATTTCAAGGGCGTCGGCACGAACGACAAGCTCGAGGCGGGCTGGGGCTGGCTGGAGAACTGGAACTTCTTCCGGGCGACGGCCGGGATCGCTTTCACATTCTGACCCGCGTGGGGTCAGGCCTTGAATCATTTCCCGCGTTCGGATGTTGTTGGCTGCGCCCTGCGTGGTGCCGCGCGCCTCTACGGCTGCCGCAGCACGCTCAGGTAATCACGGTACCGAAGCCGGGCGCGGACGATGTCCGCGTGCTCGATTCTCAGCTCCCCGGCAATGCGGGAGATCTCGTTGTCCTCGATCACGGTAATCGATTGATCCGCCGCAGACACGGCAAATAGGCAATCGAGCAGGCCGAGCTTCTGTTCGTGAGTGGCCATCTGCTCGAACTGCCTGGCCACCAGGAAGTCCTCGGTGCCCCCGAAGAGAAGGTTCTGACTCCGGGCGATCTGCACGACGAGGACCGCCTGCTCCTCCGGCAGCGCGCTCCGCTCCATGACGATGCGCTCCATGAGCCGCATCTCTTCCGGCTTCACCTCCAGGTCCGCGCACGCCACGCGCCCGAGAAGATACGCGAAGGCCGCGACGTAGCGCGCGCGCTCCGGCTCCAGGCGCTCGAGCGCCTCCGCGATCCGCCGCACGGCATCGACATCGTCGTGGCGGGCGCTGGCGTGGTGATCCGGAAATCCGAGCAAGCGGAGGATGGACATGCCCTATGGTCGCACGGAGCCGATGGGCGTCGCGGGAAAACAGAAGGCGCAGAAGGATCTGTCTTCTGAATTCTTCCCTACCGTCCCGTCGCCGCAGCTCCAATCGGGGCAGCGGAGGGCACCGGCAGCGCCGGCATCAGCGGCTGTTCCACGAGTTCCCAGGAATCCCGCTCTTCCAGGATCTTCGCGGCGAACGCCGTGTGCAGGCCGTGACCGCCGCGGTGCGCCACCAGGTGGCCGATCACCGGGAAGCCGACGAGCGCGAGATCGCCAATCACGTCCAGAATCTTGTGGCGCACGAACTCGTCGTCGAAGCGGAGGGGATTGTTCAGGACGCCCGTCTCGCCGATGACGACCGCGTTCTCGAGCGAGCCGCCGAGGGCGAAGCCGTTCTGCCGCAGCATCTCCACTTCCTTCAGGAAGGTGAAGGTGCGCGCCGGCGCAATCTGCTCGATGAACACCGACTCGTTGATCGCGATCGTCCGCGCCTGGTGGCGCAGCAGCGGGTGGTCGTAGCTGATCGAGTAGGTGACCTTGAAGTGATCGCTCGGGTAGAGGGCGATCCGCTTGTCGCCACGCGTCAGTTCGATTGGCTTGGTGACGCGGAGGAAGCGCTTTGGCACCCGGAGCGAACGGATGCCGGCCTCGTGAATCAGGTACACGAACGGCGCCGCGCTGCCGTCCATGATCGGCACCTCGGGGTAGTTCAACTCGACAACCGCGTTGTCGATCCCAAGGCTGACCAACGCCGCCAGCAGGTGCTCGACGGTCTCGACCGACCCTTCGTTCCGCACCAGTCCCGTCGCGTAGTGGATACCGGCCAGGTTGTTGACGGTGGCTTCAATCTCAAAGCCGCCAAGGTCCGTGCGCCGAAACCGAATCCCGGAATCTGCCGGCGCCGGCCGAAGCGTCAATGTGACCTTGTTGCCTGAGTGAAGGCCGATTCCGGCGCAGAACACCTGTCGTCGAAGAGTCCGTTGTGAGTCCATTCGGGTCTCGGTCCGCGCGTGTAAGCAATCAGGCCGGTTTCTATCTAAGCAATGGCCATACCGCTACGCCTGAAGCTGCCGCCTGATCAATAACAGACTCATTTTCAGATAGTTAGCATCACATCATTCCCATCGAGAGACGAAAAGCAGAGCTGGCTGTGGTCGAGCAACCACAGCCTCACGGACGCAGAGCGTGGCCATCTTACCACAGTTGCTCATCCAGCCAGCCGTTTCACCAGTCGCAAGGGCGGACGTCCGAACAGTTCGGACAAGAACCGCCCAGTGTACGATTTGGACACCCGGGCCACTTCCTCCGGGGTGCCCGCCGCCACCACCCGGCCACCCTCTCTTCCACCCTCGGGTCCCAGGTCAATCACGTAGTCAGCCGTCTTGACGACATCGAGGTTGTGTTCGATGACGACGACGGTGTTGCCCTGATCCACCAGCCGGCCGAGCACATCCAGCAGTTTCCGCGTGTCCTCGAAGTGCAGCCCGGTTGTCGGCTCATCGAGGATATAGAGGGTCCTGCCGGTGCCGCGCCGCGACAGCTCCTTCGACAACTTGACGCGCTGCGCCTCGCCGCCGCTCAATGTGGTCGCCGACTGCCCGAGCTTGATGTAGCCGAGCCCGACCTCCTGCAGTGTCCGCAACTTGTTCGCGATGGGCGGAAAGTTCTCGAGCAGCTCGAGCGCCTGATCCACGGTCAGGTCCAGCACCTCGGCGATCGACTTGTTGCGGTAACGGATCTCGAGCGTCTCGCGGTTGTAGCGGCGTCCCTTGCACTCCTCGCACGTCACGTAGACGTTCGGCAGGAAGTGCATCTCGATCGCGATCACGCCGTCGCCCTGGCAGGTTTCACATCGCCCGCCCTTCACGTTGAACGAGAAGCGGCCCGGCTTGAACCCGCGCGCCTTGGCCTCGGGCAGCACGGCGAACAGCTCCCGGATGAACGCGAACAGGCCGGTGTAGGTTGCCGGGTTGGAACGCGGAGTCCGCCCAATCGGCGACTGATCGATCTCGATGACCTTGTCCACCAGTTCGATTCCGTCGATGCCCGCGTGCAGACCCGGCTCGTCGGCCGCGCGATAGAGCACCCGCGCGAGCGAACGATACAGGATGTCGTTGACGAGCGTGGACTTCCCAGACCCGCTCACGCCCGTCACCGCCGTGAAGACGCCGATCGGGATGCGGACGTCGAGGTTCTTCAGGTTGTTGGCGCGGGCGCCGCGGATGACCAGCGCGCCACGGTCGGTGGGGCGGCGTGCAGCCGGCGTGTCGATCGATCGTTCCCCTCGGAGGTACTGCCCGGTCAGTGAAACGAGTCCGGGAGTGAATTTCGCCCCGACGGAACTCACTCCCGGACCGGAAATCAGCGCGGCCGGAGGCCCCTGGAAGATGACCTGCCCGCCGTGCGCTCCGGCACCAGGCCCGAGGTCCACCAGGTAGTCGGCGGTGCGAATCGTCTCCTCGTCGTGCTCGACGACGATGACGCTGTTGCCGAGATCGCGAAGCCGGCGGAGCGTGGTGAGCAGGCGCCGGTTGTCGCGCTGGTGAAGGCCGATCGACGGTTCGTCCAGCACGTACAGCACACCACGCAGGCTCGCACCAATCTGCGTGGCCAGCCGGATCCGCTGGCCCTCGCCGCCGGAGAGCGTCGCGGCGCTGCGGCCGAGCGTGAGATACCCGACACCAACGTCCGTCAGGAAACGGAGCCGCTCCTGGATCTCGCGCAGGATTCGCCCGGCGATCAACTGCTCGCGGTCCGAGAGCGCCATCCCCTGGAACGCCTCGAGCGCGTCACAAAGCGGCAGGTCCACGTACTCGGTGATCGTGTGTCCCTTGACCCGCACGCTTCGGCTCTGCGGCGTGAGGCGCTCCCCGTGGCACACCGGGCACGGCCGCAGCGAGCGGTAGCGCTCGAGTTCCTCCTGCTCGGACCACGTGCCCTGCTCGAAGCGTCGCCGCAAGTTCGGGATCAGCCCCTCGAAGTCACGCCCGTACGGATCGGCGGCCCTGCGAGGCCGCTTCACCGCGGCACGCTCCGAGGCAGTCACTGCAGATGCCTGCCCGTTGCCATTGCCGTTCACGCGGCGGGCGGCGTCAGGGCCGAGGAGGATCAGGTCTCTCGCCTTCTTCGGCAGCTTGCCGAACGGCACCGTGAGGTCGATCCCGAAGTTCCGGCCGAGCGCGGTGAGCGCCTCGCGCACGAGCCGCTTGTCGCCCTGCGCCCACGGCGCAATCGCGCCCTCGAGCAGCGAGATCGAGTCGTCGGGGACCAGCCGCACCGGGTCGAAGTCGTACATCGCCCCGAGGCCCTGGCACTCGGTGCACGCGCCGTGCGGCGAGTTGAACGAGAAGGCGCGCGGCGTCATCTCCGGCATGCTGATGCCGCAGTCGACGCACGCGAGGCGCCGCGAGAACAGCCGGTCCCCGGCCTCGACGCTGTTGATGATGACGATGCCGTCGGCGAGGCCAAGCGCCATTTCGACCGAGTCGGAGAGCCGGCGCTCGATCCCGGGGCGGACGAGCAACCGGTCCACCACGACGTCGATGGTGTGGTTGCGGCGGCGATCGAGGCCGATGTCCTCGTCCAGGGCGCGCACCTGGCCGTCGATGCGCGCGCGGGCGAACCCGCGGGCACGCAGCGCTACCAACTCTTTCTTGAACTCGCCCTTGCGCCCGCGCACGATCGGGGCCATCACGTTGATCCGCTCGTCGGACGGAAACGCGAAGACCACGTCGGTGATCTGGCTGAGCGTCTGCGACGAGATCTCCCGGCCGCACTGGTGGCAGTGTGGCACGCCGATGTTGGCGAAGAGGAGGCGCAGGTAGTCGTAAATCTCGGTGACCGTGCCGACGGTGGACCGCGGGTTCGAGCCGGTGGTCTTCTGCCCGATGGAGATGGCGGGCGAAAGACCGTCGATCTGATCGACGTCCGGCTTCTCCATCTGCTCGAGGAACTGCCGGGCGTACGCCGACAGCGACTCGACGTAGCGCCGCTGCCCTTCGGCGTAGATCGTGTCGAAGGCGAGCGACGACTTGCCCGAGCCGGACAGTCCCGTGATCACCACCAGCCGGCCGCGCGGCAGGTCGACGTCGATGTTCTTGAGGTTGTGAACCCGGGCGCCGCGGACGGCGATCCAGTCGTGACCCATGCTACCCAACCGCCGGTTCCACGGCCGGCAATTTGCGCGTATCCCTAAACGGGAAATTGTAGCACGTCGTCACCCCTTCTCTGGAACCCCGGACCCTGCTCTCTTGCCTGCACACACCGAACCCTGGCGCCACCGGCCCGGGGGGCAGCGCTCCCGGAGGATCTGGGCGATCACCGGGCCCGCGAGCGCGACAAAGGGCGGGAAGACGTCTACCAGCGCCGCTTTCGCCGCGCGGATGGGACCGCGGGCTGGTGCCTGGCGTCGGCAACTGCGCTCCGCGACGCGTCCGGGGCATTCGCGGGATCGTTCGCAATGTTCACTGGCACCACCGACCGCAAGCGCGCGGAGGAGTCGCGGTTGCTGGCGGAGGCGATCCTCGAGGTGTTCCGACGATGTTGAATTTTGCCCCGGCCGCCAAGTTTCGCGGCCGCTTCGTCGGTTCGACCGCGATCCTCGAGGACGGTCAGCGGATCCCGCTAGGGGCGTCGCTCATCGCCCGCATGAGGCGGTACGTGAACTCGAGCTCCTCAGCGAATGCGACCACGCCGATGCGCTCGTCGCGGCCGTGCGCCCGGCCGTCGTCGAGATCATCGAACATGCCGTCGATCCCGTAACTCGGCAAACCGACCGCGCGCGTGTAAATGCTATCGGAGGCGCCAGAGCTCATCGCCGGCAGCACGACCACGCCCGGCCACATGGAGCGCGTGACGCCCTCGACCATAGCCAGGATGGCCGGCGCGGGCGGTGAGTCCGGGGCGGGCGTTGCAGGCGTCATGACGCTGACCACGATCTTCGGATCAGCCAGCGTTGCGCTGATCGTCGCTGCCACCGAGTCCGGCGACTCGCCCGGGATCACGCGGCATTGCACGGTGGCTCGCGCGCGTTGCGGAAGAGCGTTCTCCGCGTGTCCGCCCACGATCATCGTGGTGGTGCAGGTCGTCCGCAGTTGGACATTGGTCTCGACGATTGACGACAGGCGCTCTACGGCAGCGGGGTCCTGGGGAGTGCGGAGAATCGCCCGCATGTCGGACTGCAGCGGGCCGCTCTCAATATCCGCGCGCCGGCCGAAATACAGTCTGGTCGTGTCCGTCAGGTGGACAGGAAACCGGAACTTCGCCAGCCGATCAAGACCGGCCGCCAGACGATAAATGGGGTTGTCCGCCGTCGGGCGCGAGCTGTGCCCACCCTTGTCGGTCGTCTCGAGCGCAAACGTGACGAACACTTTTTCGCTCGTTTGCACGGCGACATAGAGCTTGCGCCCCTGCTTGATCGCCGCCTCGCCACCGTCCGGATTCACGATGAGCGCCGCGTCGACCAGGTCGCGATGCTCCTTGAAAAGCCACGCCACGCCGTTTGCGTCTCCGCCTGCCTCCTCGTCGGCGGTAAAGGCGGCGATGATGTCGCGCGCCGGCACGACCCCTTCCTGCTTCAGACGAATGAGGCTCGTGAGCACGGCTGCGTCCTGGCCCTTCATGTCGATCGTGCCACGTCCGTATAGCCAACCCTCCTGCTCGGTGAGCCGAAAGGGATCGAACGTCCAGTCCTCGCGCCGCGCTTCGACGACGTCAAGGTGGGCGATGTACAGCACGGGTCGGTCACCAGAGCGACCGCGCAGACGCACGACGACATTGGCCTGCTCTGGATGGTCTGCGGGGGCAAGCACATGCACATCGGCGGACGCAAATCCTGCCGCGAGCGCTCGCGCGGCTACCGCTTGTGCGGCAACGGTCGAGCCATGCGCGTGCGTCGAGTTGATCGCCACGAGTTCGCTCAGGATGTCTCGACCGAGTGCCTCAAATCTCTGAGGTGGTCGCGTCATCGATGTTTGGGCGTGCGCGCCGCTTGAAGCGCTGAGCGCCGCGAGCACGAGCCAGCGACCTATACGCGCGAACCGTGCTTCAGCTGGGGGCCGTGACATCGACATTCTCCTTGAATTCACGTTTTGGACTGTCTCACGTTCCGCGCTCACCTGCCGGCGCTCACGATACCACTGGCGTCAGCTTCATTCCCTCGTTGGACGGTCGTATCACCGGCACTCGGGTCCTTTCGCGAACGCCCGTAGTTTCGCCAGGAAGTCAGCAGGCGTCAAGCCCTTCGTCTCGGCCGGCAGGTCGCTGACAACTTGGTCGCCCTCGAGGAAGAACACGGAATGCGGACCAGCCAACCGGCGAAACCCACGCGGCCCTGCCACAAGGAACAGGACCATATCCTGGCCTACGGCGTACGGAGTGCGCTCGCCCGTCCAGTTCTCCTGGGTGAAGGTGAGCGTGCGGGCGACCACGTCGGCCTGCTTCCACATTCCGTTCAGTCCAGGCGGCACCCACCAGTCGATTTCCTCTACCGCGGCTGTGCAGAGCGCGAAATCCAGCGATTCAGCAGTGCGCCCATCCACAACCGCCACGCCCCCGCGCTTGCCGGTCACGAACCCAGCCAGGGCTGCTGCCACCGAGTAGGTGCCTGCGCGCAAACTCCGGAGTTGATAGCAGCCGGCCGAGTCCGTCACCGCTCTCTCTCGCCCCTCCGAATTCGAGGCGACGATTTCAACTCCGGGAAGCACGTCGCCGTGGTTGTCCCTGATGCATCCCCTGGTGGTGCCTTGCGCCGCGGCAGTCGCCGGCGCGAGAACCACAGCGACCAGCAGGAATGCCATTCTCATGGGACGATAGGCCGGATTAACGGGGTCTATGCTCCCCAGATTAACAGAAGGCCCGTTCTCAGACACCGCCCGCCGGCGCCCCCCGCGGGACGGCACCCCGGGCACAGGGCCTCAGGCACAGACTGAGGCAGGACGCCGGCCAGGGCGCCCGGCTTCAGCAGCGTGAAGAACGGGACGGAGAACCAGATGTCCTTCGCGGCCGGAGCGGACGTCACGAGCCCGCCGGTGATGTGGAAGAGCTCTCGCAGGTAGACCACGACGGCGGCCTCCATGAAGGCCATGGCGACCGCGAAGACCGCGACGACCGCGAGTCGAGTCCAGATGGATCCGGTGATGCGTCGGCGCGCCATGGGCTCGTCCCTGTTCGGAGGGTGGTGGTAGGAGCGGAAGCACTGACAGGATAGTGCGGCCGTCGCACCGGCGACTTCCAGCGCGCCGGTGTACCGACACGGTATCTTTGTATGCGGCGCCGCGGAGGTGCCGGACGACGATCGGACGGCACGGGCACCGGGCCCGTGAGCGCGGAGAGGCGGACATGTCGCACATCACGTTGAAGTCGGGCTACACCGAACTGGTCGACCGCCTGAACCGCTTCCCGCAGGGCGCGCCGCCCTCGGAGACGCTGTACAAGATCCTCTCGATGCTCTTCAGCGAGCGGGAGGCGGCCGTCGTGGCGCTCCTCCCGATCAAGCCCTTCACGGCCCCGAAGGCCGCGAAGATCCTGAAGATGGACCTCACCGAGACCCGCAAGGTGCTCGATGAGCTCGCGAGCCGCGCCATCCTCCTCGACACCGAGCACGAGGGCGAGACCACCTACATCCTGCCGCCGCCGATGGCGGGCTTCTTCGAGTTCTCGATGATGCGGCTGCGCGGCGACGTCGACCAGAAGGTGCTGGGCGAGCTCTTCTACCAGTACCTGAACGTCGAAGAGGACTTCATCAAGGCGCTCTTCGCCAACGGCGAGACGCAGCTCGGCCGCACGTTCGTCCACGAGCCCGTCCTGTCGAACGAGAACGCGCTGCACGTGCTCGACTACGAGCGCGCGAGCGAGGTTATCCGGACCGCCACGCATCGCGGCATCGGCGTCTGCTACTGCCGCCACAAGATGATGCACATGGGACGCAACTGCGACGCTCCCATGGAGATCTGCATGACCTTCAACGGCTGCGCGGAGTCGCTCACCAGGAACGGCTACGCCCGCCTAGTCGACGTGAGCGAGGGGCTCGACCTACTCCAGCAGGCCTACGAGCACAACCTGGTGCAGTTCGGCGAGAACGTGCGCGAGGGCGTGAACTTCATCTGCAACTGCTGCGGATGCTGCTGCGAGGCGATGATCGCCGCGCGCAAGTTCGGCATGATGAACCCGGTCCACACCACCAACTTCCTGCCGGTCGTCGACGAGGCGACGTGCAACGGCTGCGGGAAGTGCGCGAACGTCTGTCCGGTGGAGGCGATGACGCTCGTCTCGGCGAACGACGCCCACAACCCCAAGGCGCGGCGGGCCAAGGTCGACGAGGACCTCTGTCTCGGCTGCGCGGTGTGCGTGCGGACGTGCCCGAGCAAGAGCCTCGGCCTGGCCTCACGACCGCAGCGCGTGCTGACACCGCTGAACTCGGCGCACCGCACGATCGTCATGGCGATCGAGCGCGGCGGCCTGCAGGACCTCATCTTCGACAACCGCGTGCTGTGGAACCACCGCGCGATGGCCACGGTGCTCGGGGTGATCCTGCGTCTGCCGCCCATCAAGCAGGCCATGGCGAGCAAGCAGATGAAGTCGCGCTACCTGGAGTACCTGATCACGCACGTCACGGTCTAGCGTGCACGCGGCGGGAACAAGCACAGACAGCGGGAGAAGAGGGTCCGAGGAGCTTGACGCACATCGAGAAGGACGATCCGCAGGACGATAGGCCGGATTAACGGGGTCTACGCCCCCCAGATTAACAGAAGGCCCGTTCTCAGACACCGCCCGCCGGCGCCCCCCGCGGGACGGCACCCCGGGCACAGGGCCTCAGGCACAGGGCTGATTATGGCAGCTGCGGATGACCTGTCAAAGGAAACGCCCAGAGAAACGCCTGGCCTGAGGAGCGCTCCGCTCGCCGGACCATCGCTCGGCCGAGAGATGGCCGTACCTCCGGCCAGTCGGCACCCGGCGCGACGGTCAGGCGCACGGGTCGATGGCCGCGATGCCCGTGTCCTGGTCGAAGACCCGGCTCATCAGGTCGGCCCAGGTGCGGTCGCCAGGTCGCGCCGCGCAGCAGGCGTCGGCGACACGCCCCGGCACACTCGACGGCTGTTCTGGACGGCATCCTTCAGCATGCAGCCCTGCACGCCGGCGCCGGAACGATCAGCCGGGCGATACGCATGCGCGTGCCGGCTATGGCTGGGCAGGCCACGGCACCTCCGGGGGGCGCCGGCTGTGGCTGATAGGGGGTCTTCCGTTAACCGGGCAAAGCCGGACTGCCCTGAATGCGGCCTATCGTCACCTGAGTGTGGGCCGAATGCAGCTCGACTCTCACCCCGTCGCGCTCGTTGCCGGTCTTGGTGTTGGCGCCGCTACAGGAGGATGTCCTGCGCCCAGCCGGCCTTCTCGATCGTGATCTCGTCCAGCCGGCTGGTGCCGAGGCCGAAGCGTTCGTCGGCGGCGGCCACGCACAACGGCGGCGGCGAAAGGGGCCACGGCTCGCCGC
>JADGOB010000349.1 GCA_017883185.1 Acidobacteriota bacterium | reverse complement strand
GAAACCGGCGGCGTGGAGATAGCGCGCGTGGGCGAACGTTCGGCCGCGATTGGACTCCCAGCCGTGGACGACCACGATCGCGGGCCGCCGCTCCGGTGGTTCGGGTAAGGCGGTGGCGGGCCTCGTTCCGGCGGCTGGCGCGACGGCTGCGGCAGACGTCGGTTCGGCCGCGGCGTCGGCCGCCCTTGTTCGGGCGCCGGATCGGGCCTTCTTCGGAGCCGCCTCTGGTTCCGCAGGGACGAACCAGCCGACCAGGTGATGGTCTCCGGCCGGGATCTCGACCTGCTCAAAGGCGAGCCCGAACTCCGCGGGCGATGTCTCCACGGGGCTGCGGTGGGGCAGGCTCGTCCTCTCGCGGTAGCGGAGTGCGAACCGATAGGCGACCGCGAAGCCGGTCAGGCCCGCGCCGAATACGCTGAGCCGGAGCCAGCGTGCCGTTCTTGAGCTGCGTTTCTTGGACATACGAGTAGGGGACTTCACCCGCGCCCGCCTGTCAAGAGCAGGACTCGGGCCTGTGCGTTATACGCGTTGGTTACCCAGATCCGGTTCGGTCAAGCTGACAACGGAATCGGCGGCGAGCCAGAACAGCTGCTCGCGACCGGACGCGTGGCGGACCCAGACCCGCTCATCCCAGAGGTCACCCGACAGGTCGTCCCCCGCATACAGGATCTGGCCGAACCGCACGCCTCGGAAGGCGGCGACAGCGAAGCACGCCGCCGCCTCCATCTCCACGGTGATGCAGCCTTCGGCAACGCGGCGAGCCATCTTCGGTCGCGTCTCGCGGTAGAACCCGTCGGTTGTCCAGGTCTTGCCGGTCACGAACGGAACCTTGTGCCGTTCGAGAGTTGCAATGATCGCGGCGACGACCTCGCGATCTGCCGCGACCTCCCGGCTTGGTGGCAGGTAGTGGTAGCTCGTGCCTTCGTCTCGAACTGCCGATGTGGGCACGATGACGTGCCCCAGGGCCAGCTCGGGCACGAGAACGCCCGCGCCACCCACGGCAACGAAGGCGCTACAGCCGAGAGCGATGAGCTCTTCGAAGAAGCCCGTCACGAGGGGCGCGCCGACACCCGGATGAACGATGGCCAGCCGATGGTCGCCATGCCGGATCTCGTAGATCAGGTTGTCGCCCATCTCCGAGCGGAGGCGCATGAGTTCGCGACCCTCGTGCTCGCGGACGACACGCTCGATGATGTCCTGGAAGAAGCAGAGCACGGCGCACGACGGGACATCGCGCCGCGCGACAACGACGCTCGGCTCGATGACCGCTTCGCGAGTCGGATCGAACTCCAGGATCGGCGGCGACCCAGCCGCTTGCCCGGATACATCCATCTTGTCCCTCTCTTGGCTGATCTGTGGCACGAAGCGTAAGTCGGGATGGCTCCAAGCCAACTGTCGGCGACACCCCACTCTCCGTCAAGGCCGCCCGGTCGCATGAACTCTGCTGGCTACGACAAACACTGCGTCCTGCTGGCCACCGCCTCGGCTCCCGGTGCTGATACAACCCGACAGGCAGGCCTGAACGGAAAGAAGCTTCCCGCGACTCCCGGTGCAAGCCACTAACGCGTATAACGCACAAGGACTCGGGGCTTTCGGCGGGTGGCGCTTGCCAGGCGCCGCTGGCAACGAATGCGCGGGAAAGGCTCTCCACCGGCCAAACGAGGCGGGCCGGTAAACTGATGGGATGCCGCGAAACCCGTTCACCGTACTGGAACTGCCTCTCGACGCAACCGCCGACGCCATCAAGGCGGCGTGGCGGCGTCTTGCGCGGCAGCATCACCCCGACATCACCAGCGGCGATCCGGTCGTGGAGAAGCGGGCCAACCACACCATGGCCGAGATCAACACCGCCTATCACGAGCTGCGCGACCCAAACAAGCGGCGTCTGCACCGTGAAGTGGCCGCACGGGCGGCCCGAGCCGGGAGTTCGTTCGGCGGGAGCGGCGCCACACCCGGCGGAGCGGGCCACGCTCCGGCCGGACCGTACTCGGGCGGTTGGGGCCCCGGGCAGCCGGGAAGTGTCCGGAGGACGAACGTTCGGCCGGTCACGGCTCGCATTGACACGAGTGCGCTTCTGCGACCGCGCAACTCCACCCTGCAGCAGCTCGATCGGAGCCCCCTTCCGGGCCTGCCGCCTCGGCCGCGCTCGGTCGAAGAGCATGAACCCAGGCGAGCGTCCACTCCCACCGGGCCGACCTTCCGGCGTCGCGGCCCGAACATGAAGGCCGACCTTCCGACACTGACCGAGGCGTTGAATTCGAGTTTGGCGTTCGGCAAGTTCGCGGGCCTGACCCTGGGCGAGGTGGTAGAAATCGAACCGACATACATCGATTGGATCGTTCGAACGATCGACCGTGATCCCGAGATCAGCATCGCTGCCCGGGTCGTCCTGCGTCACCTGACATCGGGCCACGTCCGGCGCCCTCGACTGGATACGTTCGTTCCGAGGGGCTGAGGCGAACTGCGGCCACTCCGCGCCCTCCGGCCGCCGCCCCGCGGCCACTCCGCGCCCCGCCCCGGCCAGCTGGACAAACGAAACGGCTCGCCCGGAAAGCCCGGACGAGCCGTTCGGCCCCGCGGTGGGGCATGTGACCTGGCCGCCGATCGAAGGGCCATGCTGGCCGACAGTCCTGGTTGCTCGGGTCGTGGTCGGGTCCTGTGACTCCCTTGCACGAACGCCCATTCGTCTCAAAAACGGGGGTCGCGACGGATCCGGCCCGTGTCCGACGCCCCTGGCACCTTCGTGCACGGAAATCGGCGGCCACCCCCTACGCTAAGGGGTAGCGTCGGAACTTCAATGGCCGAGTAGTTGCGACCGTACAGCCATGAAGTCCTGTGCACCCTGGCACCGTGGGCGGTGCACCTGCGACCGCTGGCGGGTAGAGACGTTACGGCGCCAGCGAGCGGAGGCGCCTTCT
>JADGOB010000136.1 GCA_017883185.1 Acidobacteriota bacterium | reverse complement strand
ACCAGCAGGACAAGACGAAGAAGAGCGAGAAGGTGGTGGTCGAAGGCAAGCCGGTCGAGACTGCGCTTCCCGCACCGCCGCCAGACTCCACTACGGAGAACACGGTCACCGTCGGGGGCCAGAAGATTGCGTATCGCGCGGTGGCAGGGACCATCACGGTTGGGTATAACGACGCATTCGATGCGATGCTGGGGCTCGATGGCAAGCTGCTTCCGGATTCGGGGATGAACCCGCCCGATGCGACCAAGCCGGAAGACGCTCCGGCGACGGCGCGGATGTTCTACGCCGCTTACTTCAAGAAAGATGCAGCGCCGGGGACGCGGCCGGTGATGTTCTTCTACAACGGTGGGCCGGGGTCGGCGACGATGTGGCTGCATATGGGGTCGTTCGGGCCGCGGCGCGTCGTGACGCCGGATACCGAGCACCAGGCGGCGGCTCCTTACACGATGGTGGACAACCCGTACAGCCTGCTCGACGTGACCGACGTGATCTTCATCGATGCGCCGGGCACGGGCTTCAGCCGCATCATGGGCAAGGACAAGGAGAAGGCGTTCTGGGGCGTGGACCAGGATGCGCATGCGTTCGAGCGCTTCATCCGGCGCTTTCTGACGAAGTACGATCGGTGGAACTCGCCCAAGTATCTGTTTGGCGAGTCGTATGGAACGCCGCGTTCGGCGGTGCTGAGCGCTGCGCTGCAGAATGTCGATCTGAACGGGATTGTGCTGCTCTCGGCGATCCTCAGCTTCGACAACTCGGCGGACGGGCCGCGCTGGAACCCAGGGGTGGACCAGGCTTATGCGATTGCGCTGCCAACCTATGCGGCGACCGCTTTCTATCATCACAAGCTGCCGACGCAGCCTGCTGCGCTCGAGCCGTTTCTCACCGAGGTAGAGAACTTCGCGCTGGGCGAATATGAGTCGGCGTTGCTGCAGGGCTCGCAGTTGCCGGAGACGCAGCGGCAGGCGGTCGCGGAGAAGCTGCACAACTACACCGGGTTGCCGGTGGCGTACCTGCTGAAGTCGAACCTGCGGGTTTCGGGTGGGGCGTTCTCGAAGACGCTGCAGGATCCTGAGGGGTTGACGACGGGGCGGCTGGATTCGCGGTACAAGGGGCCGGACCTCGACCCGCTTTCGGAGGAGGCGGAGTATGATCCTCAGTCGAATGCGATCTCGTCCGCTTACACGACGGCGATCAACCAGTACCTGCGGACGGAGCTGAAGTATGGGCGCGACTGGACCTATAAGCCGGGCGCGTACGGGGATGCGAACTTCTCGTGGGATCTGCGGCACCAGGCTCCGGGCGGGCCACGGGCGGGCCAGGGCGAGGCCGGACCGAACGTGATGCCGGACCTGGCGTACGCGATAAAGTCCAACCCGAAGATGCGGGTGATGCTGGCGGGCGGATACTTCGATCTCGCGACGCCCTTCTTCGAGGGGATGTACGAGATGCACCACCTGCCCATTCCGCAGAAACTGCAGCAGAACATCAGCTACAAGTACTACGAGTCGGGGCACATGGTGTACGTGAATGAGAACGTGCTGAAGCAGTTTCACGACGACGTCGCGAACTTCGTGCGTGGGACTGAAGCGGGGAAGTAACTGAGGCAGGCAAGTAGAGGTGGTGGATGTGCGGACGTTATCTTCGACGCTCCGATAAGCAACGTCTCGCCGAGGTCTTTCGCGTTGCGAAGGACCTCCGCGAGATGGTGCTGCCGAGTGGCGTCGCGCCTCCGGATGCGCCGCCGTCGCGGCTGCGAGCGCTCGCCTTCGCCGCCGGCGCCCTCGGGCTGACAGCCGTCGTCGCGTTCATCTACCGTGACGCCGCCCGCAGTTACTTCTTCAACGACGATTTCCAGTGGCTGCAGGGCGCCCGCGCGTTCACGCTGGCGAACGTCCTGCACATCGAGCGCTACAACCACTTCTACCGGCCGGTCATCGAGATCTATTTCCATCTGGGCCGGCGGTTGTTCGGCTGCGACGCGTTTCCCTTCCACCTCGCGAGCATCGGCATTCATCTCATCAACACGCTGCTGCTGTACCTCTTCGCGCACGCGCTGACCCGGAGCCGCGCTTTTGCCAGCCTCGCGGCGATCTTCTTTGCCGTGCAGCCAGGGCATGCCCAGGCCGTGGCCTGGGTCGGCGCGATCACGGATCTGCTGCCCGCGCTGTGGTACCTCTTCGCGATGTGGACGCACTTGCTGTTCCTGCAGCGACGCCATGCACGGTTCTACGTGATCTCGCTGGCTGCGTTCGTCACCTGCCTGCTCACGCACGAAAGCTCGGCAACGCTGCTCGCTGTGATGATCGCGCTCGAAGCCACCGTGGCGTGGGAGCGCGTGGAGCGTGTCAGCTTCACCTCGCTCGCCGGGCGGGCGATGCGGTACGCGCCGTTCGCGCTGCTGCTCGCCGGCTACCTCGTGATCGAGTACGTGGTGAACAGCCGAAGCTACCTGGTGCGGGAGGAACACTATCGAATCGGGTGGCACGCGGTGCCGCACGCGATCCACTACCTGATTACGCTCTGGGTTGGAACGCGGGACGTGATCTCGCAGGTACTCATGCTGGCCGTGATCGCCGCGCTGCTGGTGCGCGGCACCCCGCGCGTCCGGTTCTTCGTGCTGTGGATGCTCGTGACGATCGCCCCCGCCGCGTTCTTCACCTGGGGCAACGTGTCGCGATACCTGTATCTGCCCGCAGTCGGTTTTGCGATGCTGACGGCGGAGATGATTCTCGCGATTCAGCGGGTCGCGGCGCGGCAAGTCTCGACGCGCGCCGCCCGGATCGCCGCGATGACGCTGGCCGTGCTGCTGGCGACACGATTCGCGATCTTCGCGACGAAAGTGTCGGCGGGATTCCGTGAGGGAACGCGAGCGTACGAGCGATACGTGGCGGCGGTGAGGAAAGCGAATCCGCCGCCGGCCGCCGGCCCGCTGGTCTACATCGATCGGGCCGACGCGGAAGGGATCCCCGTGTTGTACCAAGACCCGGCCGCGGAAGTGGCCTCCTGTGGCCCGGACGTTCATGTCGTCGTCCGCTGACCCCATTGGCCGGCAGCTTTCATGCGCGCGAATCTCTTCAACCGCATCCGCGCCCACCTGCCCGCCGTCGCGCTCTTCGCGGTCCTCTCGCTGGCCTGGAGCTTTCCTCTCGTCCTGCACCTCGGCACACACGTACCGGGCGGGGGGGCGGGCGACAATGTCTCCTTCGTCTGGAACCTGTGGTGGATGCGCACGGCGGTGCACCAGCATCTCAACCCGTTCTACACGACATTCATCTTCCATCCCGTTGGCGTGGACCTCACGCAGCACACGCACACGGCGCTGAGCGGCGTGATCGCCGCGACGCTGCTGCCACTCAGTGCGGTCGCCGCGCAGAACGTCCTGCTCCTGGTGTCGCTCTTTTTGAACGCGTTCGCCGCATACCTGCTGGCGCATCACGTCACCGGTAACCGGTTCGCGGCGCGGGCCGCCGGTATCGCCTTCGGCGAGGCCGCACCGATCCTCGTGCGTCTGGGTGGCCATTTCGAGCGCATCCTGCGCCATGTGGGTCTGCCCACCGAAGTCCCCGCCCCTCGACATCGCTCGGAGCGCCCTGAGCGGAGCCGAAGGGCGCACCGCTCTTCGAGTCCGGCTCTTTCGACGAGGACACGGGCGGAGGCGCCTTCAACCCGTGCACGTGACCGGCGCGCTCTGCAGGCATGGCGTACCTTCCTTGACAGGTCACCCGAAGCTGCCATAATCAGCCCTGAGCCCGAGGCTTGGGGCTCCACCGATACCCTCCGATACCGGCTATCGCCCAAGCGTGGGGGAGGCGTGCCCGCACGACGCCACCCCAGGGGCGGCCGGGAGGGCCCCAATACGGCCTGATCGTCACGGTCGTGAAGCAACCCGGCGCGCCGCGGGGCGGGTGTTGACCGGAACAGGAACCCGACCATGAGACGATCTCGAAGACCGGCACGATGTCTCGTGCTACCGAGAGCCGGGGACGCCTTGACACACCTCACCGCTCTGCCGTGCCCCTGCTGACCCTGATCGTCGTCCACGGGACGCGATCCACGGAGTACCGAGCGACTTCTCCTCGGAGAGACTGACTATGAGTCAATCCACCACACGGATCCTCCTGTGTTTCTTGCTCCTCACGCCGTACGTCGTGACCGCGCAGACCGAGACCGGCCGCGACGTGGCGCAACAACGCACATCAGCCGTGACGTCGGAGACCGCCACCACTGGCGTCGCCGCCGTGCGCGAGCAGTACACCAAGTTCGAGTACCGCATCCAGATGCGAGACGGCGTCAGGCTGTTCACGTCCGTCTACGTTCCGAAGGACGTCTTCGCGGATGGCAAGACCTATCCCATCCTGCTGCAACGGACGCCTTACAACGTTGCGCCCTACGGCATCGATCAGTATCGCGGCTCGCTCGGTCCCTCGGAGCTCTTTCAGCGCGAGCAG
This sequence comes from Acidobacteriota bacterium, assembly GCA_017883185.1. GTDB lineage: Bacteria > Acidobacteriota > Vicinamibacteria > Vicinamibacterales > Fen-181 > FEN-299. The sequence goes on along the minus strand of JADGOB010000136.1, from coordinate 5,929 downwards.
TTCATCTTCGTGTTTCAGGACGCTCGCGGCCGCTTCATGAGCGAAGGCGAGTACACGCCCAACCGTCCGCACAAAGCCGTGAAGAACGGCCCCAGGGACACCGACGAGAGCACCGACACCTACGACACGATCGACTGGTTGATCAAGAACGTCGCCGGCAACACGGGCAAGGTCGGCATGTGGGGCATCTCGCAGCCCGGCTTCTACGCCACTGCCGGGATGATCGACGCGCACCCCGCCCTCGTGGCCGTGTCCCCGCAGGCGCCCGTCACCGACTACTACCTGGGCGACGACGTCTACCACAACGGCGCCTTCATGCTCGCGCACCGCTTCGCGTTTTACGTGGGCTTTCGCCCGCGCGCCGGCGACCCCGAGCCGCCGCAACCGACGCTGCCCTTCCAGTACGGGACTCCAGATGGCTACCAGTTCTATCTCGACATGGGGCCGTTGGCCAACGCCGAGGAGAAGTACTTCAAGCACACGCAGCCCTTCTGGACGCTCAACGTTGAACACACGACCTACGACGAGGTCTGGCAGTCGCGCGCCATCTGGAAGCACCTGAAGAACATCAAGCCTGCCGTGATGCTGGTCGGCGGCTGGTACGACACGGAAGATCCGCAAGGGCCGCTGCGCCAGTTCGATTTCATGGAGAAGAACGGGCCACCGCCGATGGACATGCTGGTGATGGGCCCGTGGAATCACGGGGGGTTTGCGCGCGGTGACGGCGACCGACTCGGCAACGTGAACTTTGGGTCGCAGACCAGCCGGTACTACCGCGAACGCATCGAATTCCCCTTCTTCCTCTACTACCTGAAAGGCCGCGGCGACGGGAAGTTCCCCAAGGCCTGGGTCTTCCAGACCGGCGTAAACCAGTGGCGCAAGTTCGACACGTGGCCACCCGCCGCCGCCAAGCCAACCGCGATGTACCTCGCCTCCCACGGAACACTCGCGTGGCAGCAGCCCGCGCAGGCCGGGTTCGATGAGTACCTGTCCGACCCGAACAAACCCGTTCCCTACGTCGGCCACATCACCCAGGGCGTTCTCAATACGTACATGACCGAAGACCAGCGCTTCGCCGCGGAGCGTCCCGACGTCCTGGTGTACCAGTCCGATGTGCTCGATCACGACATCTCGGTGTTCGGTCCCATTTCGGTGGACCTGAAAGTGTCCACCACAGGCACGGATTCCGACTTCGACGTGAAGATCATCGATGTCTACCCCGATGATGCGCCGGACTACAACAGCGTGTCGCAGCCCGGCCAGCCGGCGCCTGGCGCCCAGCCCGCAGTTCCTCTCGGTGGCTACCAGCAGCTGATCCGCGGTGAACCGTTCCGGGGCAAGTTCCGCACGAGCTTCGAGAAGCCGGTGCCGTTCGAGCCGGGCAAGGCCGACCGCATCACGTTCAACTTGCCCGATGTCGCGCACACGTTCCGACAGGGCCATCGCATCATGGTGCAGATCCAAAGCAGCTGGTTCCCGCTGACGGATCGAAATCCACAGAGATTCATCGACATTCCGAAAGCGCTGCCCGCGGATTTCGTGAAGGCGACCGAGCGTGTCTATTTCGGAGGGGCGGACGGGTCGAGAATCACGTTGCGGATCGCGCGGTAGGGATTGTCGTTCCAGACCGATGACGGAGTCGGTCGCCCCGGCGCGCACCGTTCTGAACGCCCTCGGTGGATTCGAGAGAACGCTACCGGGCCGCGCGGGTGGAACGGGCAATGGCTTGCGCGGCAGTTTCTCGTCACGCATCGCGGTGCTGTGTCCGAGGCTCGGGGCTCCACCGACACCCTCCTGTACCGGCCATCGCCCAAGCAGTTAGGGAGGCCGGCTCGCACGACGCCACTCCAGGGGCGGCCGGGATGGCCCCAATACGGCCTGTCGTCGTGGCTACTGTGCGGGAGCGTTTGGCGGCCTCGGCGGTCGATGACCGGAAGGGCAGGAAACGCTAACCGTAGCCGGCGAATTCCCTCTGGGGGCGGCAAAGCACACCGTGTGTTTTCCGGGAAAAATCGGGACCCCAAGGCCGAAGCCGAGGAGGTTGATACTCAGTGTCAACCTGACCCAGCGCGTGACTCGCAATCCCATGGAGGGAGCGGGGAGAACCTCGCGGCCGGCCGATGTGGGCGCAAGGGCGCGGAAGCGGTCGAGCTTGCATCAGCGGAATGCTGCCGGTCGTGACATCCTGTCCGGTCGCCGCGAGGTTGCGGGATCGGAAGCTCGCTCGGATTGAGAAACTGCTCGCGTCAGGAGTCCCGGCTTGAAGGCTACGGCGCGGCGCTGCTCGTGGCCCGGTCCGTGGCAGCGGAGATGACGAACGCACTATAGCGGGGAGGCTTCTGGCGACGTTGGACGCAGGAGCCTTGGCAGGCCGCCGATGCTGTACAAAACGCTCGCGGATTTGGTTCTGCTGGCCCACGTCAGCTTCGTGGCCTTCGTCGTCATCGGTGGCGCGGCGGTCCTCCGGTGGCCGCGACTGGCATGGGTCCACCTTCCGGCCGTTATCTGGGCCGTGCTGATCGAGTATGCGGGCTGGATCTGCCCGCTGACGCCGCTGGAGAACGCGCTCTGGCAGGCATGCGGAGAGGCCGCATACGCGGGTGGGTTCATCGATCACTACCTCGCCCTCGTGCTGTACCCGGCGGGACTCACCCGCGGCGTTCAGGCTGTCCTTGGGAGCCTGGTTCTGTTGTTGAACATGCTGGCGTACTGGCAGTTGGCGCGGCAGAGGAGGGGCCCGCGCACCTGAGGCCAAGGTGCGGTAGGTCGGGGCAGAAAACGTTAAACGTAGGCGCGAAATCATCGCCTGGCGCCGGAGGACACCGCGTGTATTTTCCGGGAAACATCGGGGCCGCGCCGATGATGCCCTATGAGGGCCGATGCCGCTGGCCTTCAGGGTCTGAGGGTGCGACCTCTCGGACATGAGGTGCGTCCACGGCAGCGACTCGCACCGGAACTGCCCGAACAAACGGACCTGCTCAGATCCCCGGGGTTGGGCTGAGTCTGGCCCTGTCGGCACCTCTCCCCGCACCTCTCCCGCACAACCCAGCCGCCTCGCTATCAGCGCGACCAAACTCTGAGCGTCCGCCCCAAACAGCTTCCTTGGCCTCTCTCAGCAGGGCGACCACCCCCATCGTGACGTGTACGTAGAACGGGGCCACGCGGTGTGGCCCCGTGAACGACGACGGTGCGGATGTTGCGCCATCGGCGCGCTCTCCAGGCGAGGCGCTTTCCCTTGACAGGTCGGCCGCCGCCGTCATAATCAGCGCTGTGCCCGGGCGGCGCCGGCGGTGTCTGATAGCGGGCGTTCCGTTGACTTGGCGACGCCAGACCGCGCTAATCCGGCCTATCGTCGCCGCCGATGATATGTATTTCAGCAAATGGCGGGAACAGGTGGGAAATCGTAGTGAGGAAATAATCGGAATGATTCGCAAAGGATAAGGAGATATCATGAAATTAGGTTGGAAAAAAGACAAATACGATTCAAGAGACTTCATTCACAAGATACCGGCGGCAGCCATTCCAACTTCATTCAGTTTGGCTCAATTCTGCCCTCCTGTGAGGGATCAAGGCAACTTAGGTGCTTGTACCGGATTCGGGATCGGGGGGATTCTTACGGGAGTAGCCAAACAGCAGAAGGTATTTAAGGAATGGTTCTCACCTACCTGGATTTACAACGGGGCGCGGTTCATAGAGGGAACTCTAACACAAGATGCCGGGGCGGAACCAGGTGATTGTATGGATTGGCTAAAGAAAATGGGATGCTTGTTGGAATCGTACTGGCCCTACAATCCTGATATTCTGGACAAGACTTCTCCGCCGTCTAAATATAATCCTTTAGCTGCTCAACATCCCTTACTGACCTACGTTCGCGTTACCGGCGGATCTACAGGAATATGCTCTGCAATCGCGGCGCGGAACTTGATAACCATAGGGACTCCTTGGTTCGACAGTTGGATGAACATCAGTGCAACTGGCCTGCTTCCTGCTGTCACCGCCGCCTCTTCAGTCGCTGGGGGCCACATGACTTTCTTGTGTGGGTATGATCAGACGAAGAAACTGTTTTCTGGTCAGAACTCCTGGGATAAGGTATGGGGAAAATCGGGAACGTATCTGATGCCTTTCAATGTCTTTGACAGCGTATTCGGGAAATTAGGCGGATATGATGCTTACTATGTTACCGTCAATTGGGTGACGCCAGGTCCGACACCTACGCCGACATCCATACCCACAAAGGTGATCAGATTGGAAGAGTCTAACGATCGTGAAAAGACTTGGGTTCAGCTTTATAAAGGGGTTTGATGATCTATCAAGGCGATTGCCTAACTGTGCCCGGGCGGCGCGGCACCTCCGGGGGGCGCCGGCGGTGTCTGAGACGGACGTTCTGTCAACCTGGCCCAGGCCAGACCGCGCTAATCCGGCCAGTCGTCACGCTACAATGCTCTACCATCCCAACAGGAGGTCCTCCGTGGCCGGTAATGTGTGCCCCAAGTGCGGCAAGGCCGTCATGACGTACGGCCGCTTCTTCCGGGAGGCGGAACCGTACCGGATCTCGCCCTGCGGCCGCCGTGGCGCGCGCCTGAGGCGCAGCCGGGCCGTGTACATCCTGCTGGCGGTTGGGTGTGGGGCCTGCTCGGCGGCGCACACGCCCGAGCGCTGCACTCAACGCGGACGCCCTCGCAGCGGCGTTCGGCTGGCGTGTTCGGCTCACTGCGCCGGACGTTGGTAGCTGCAAACCATTGCTCACGAAGCACTTAAATTGCTGTATTCAAACCGGCGAAGAACCTATATAATAGGAACTTGGGGGCTGTTCTTGGTTGAGTAACAAACAAGAGGTATCTACAAAATGTCTGCTAAAATTGGTGAAGTCACAACCGAAGCGACTGGTGATGTCAAGAAGACAGAGGACGTCAAGGTTCAGCTGAAAGTCTCCTATTCAGACAAGATAAAGGAAATGTCATTCAAGCCTCTCGAAGACTTGAAAAAGGGCGACAAGGTAAAGATCACTGTTGAGAAGGTGTAAGCCAGGGAGAGATTTCCCCTCAATCGTTTGGGTCCGTAGCCTTTAATTCTAAGGCATAACCTCCAACCTTAACAGCCTCCCCCTCTTGGGATGGGGGGGGCCTGGTCGGCGGCGGGCACGTCCGAGCGCTGTACGACGCTGTACTCAAATCGGCGAAGAACTGATAAATCGGGCGGCGCGAAAGGCCACTTCAACTATGTCAATCACGTAAACGGCCTGCACGTCGATGGCCCGGTCAACGATATCGTGGTGATCGCATTCAACGGCACCTGCGGCGGCGACGGTTGCGCCTTCAGCGTGACGGTGGAAGACCACGGCGAGCCTGGCACGAAGGATCAGTTTGGTATCACGGTGACCGCTGCAGTGAGCGAGGTCAGATCGCAGCGCGTCATTAGCGGCGGGAACATCCAGTTCCATGAATAAGCCGTGAAAGCAGGACGAGCAGTGCTCGATGGCTGACAAGCGGGGCTTTCTTGACCCGCTTGTCACCTGAGTTATGCACAGAATCCCGCGCTCGCCTGATCGCCAGATCAGGCGGTCGGTAGCGCCGCTTCGATTGGGCGTCAGTCTCAGTCGCCGACGTGAGCCTGAGCGCGGGGTTGCCTCGGCGTTGTGTGCATGCGCAACCCACCGATCCACCGATCCATCGACAGTTACGGCACGTGCATAAACTTCTATGCACAGGATGACACGGGTGACAACATTACGTAACCGCCAGCCGGACGACTGGCGCAAACGCACCAGTCATGCGCCGCAGTCGGTCCATCAGGCGTTGCAGGACGGCCTGCTCCGCGTAGTCAGCGCTGTTGATGGCGCTCAGTGTTCCGGCGCAGTGGAACTCGACGATCGGGGTCGTCGCAACATCATTTGGCTTGCGGGCGAGCCCACGGGCTTTCGGTATGAGGC
>JADGOB010000135.1 GCA_017883185.1 Acidobacteriota bacterium | reverse complement strand
CTTTCTGGCTGCCATGATGGTTTCCTCTGCCGACAAACCATCTTCTTCAATCTCGCGGAGTTTGCGTCTCTCGTAGTGACGACATGTCTTTCTGCATCGCGTCTTTCAGCGCCTCGAACTGTGCATCGAGGTCGGCCATTCGGGCCTTGACGGCGCTCACGTCTCGGTGAGGTCTCGGATGCTTTGCAGGGCCTTCGATCTAGCTTCCCAGCGATAAGCGCGCCGCAGCGCACCCGTCAACCCGCAGAGATCCCAACGGAGCGAAGATCGATGACGCGGTGCTTCAGAACATCTATGGTTCGGCGCCGGAACGCGAGAAGCGCTACAGCGCCGCGCAGTGCCTGGGCTGCAAGGTGGAGACGGTCACGGGCTGACCCGCTACCATAAAGCCCGTGTGCTGCCGTCCCCGGCGGTGTAAGATTTGCTCCCGGATGGCGTGTCGCGCCACCCTGCGATCATCCGAGGAGAGCCTATATGCGAGCCGCCGTTACCACGTTCCTGGTCATTGTCGCGTTCGTCGTCGCCGTGCCGGCGCAGCTGGCGCCGCACCGCTTCGGCCTCGACGACTTCTCGCGCGTCGCCCGGGTCGCCGACCCGCAGATCGCCCCGGACGGCAAGTCGATTACGGTCGTCGTCTCGCACGCAAGCCTCGACGAGGACCGGTACGATCCGGCGCTGGTCCTGGTGGACGTGGAGAAGGGCACGTCGAAGACACTGGTCACCGGCCAGGTCGGCCTCTCCAGCCCGCGGTGGTCGCCGGATGGGCGGCAGATCGCGTTCCTGGCGAGTGTCGGGACGGGCGGCGACGCGCGGCCGCAGGTGTACGTGTTGAGGATGGGCGGCGGTCGCGCGCAGGCGATCACGACGGCCGCTCGGGGCGTGCAGCAGTTCGCCTGGTCGCCCGACGCCCGGACGATTGCCTTCGCCACGGCGGACGAGCCGGAGAAGAGGACGGGCCCCGAGCGGTTCAACGACTCGTTCGAGGTGGCCATCAACGACAGCGTGCTCACGAGCGCCGCGCCCACCTCCACCCACATCTGGCTGGTGTCGAGCGCCGGCACCGCGCCGGCGCAGCGGCTGACGTCGGGCGCCTGGAGCCTGCCGGTCAGCCGCCCGCCGGGTCCCCCGGCCTCGGCGATTGCCTGGACGCGGGACGGCACGTCCATCGCCTTCGCGCGCCAGCAGACCCCGCATGGCGGCGGCGGAAACGACCTGCAGGTCGTGAACGGGAGCGACGGCACGGTGAAGCCGCTCAACGGCCTGCGCGGGACCTTCCCGCTGTATTCGCCGGCCGGAGACTCGGTCGCGCTGGTGAACCAGGGCGCTGTCGCCGTGGCGCCGGCCGCGGGCGGCCCGGCGAAGACGATCACGACGGCGATCGACCGCAACATGGCCAGCGCGATCTGGATGCCGGACGGCAAGGCGCTGCTCGTCGGGGCGAACGACTCGATGCGGGTGTCGCTGTGGGTCCAGCCGGTCGAGGGTGTGGCGAGGAAGCTCGACCTCGGCGACCTCAGCCCGAATTCGTCGTACCACGTGGACGCGAGCGTCGGCAAGGACGGCGCACTCGCTTTCACGGCCAGCTCGCCGCTGCGGCCGTCCGAGCTCTACTACATGCCGTCGATCGACGGCCCGGTCAGGCGGCTGACCGCAGTCAACGCCGAGACCGTCGCCCTGCCGCTCGGCCGGACGGAGGTCGTCGAGTGGAAGAACGACACCTTCAGCGAGAACGGGATCCTCACGTACCCGCCCGACTTCAGCCCCTCGCAGAAGTACCCGCTCGTGCTCCTGATCCACGGCGGGCCGCGCGCGGCGTCGATGCTCATCTTCAGCGCGCCGGCGCAGCTCATGGCGGCGAAGGGCTGGCTCGTCTTCCAGCCGAACTACCGTGGCAGCGACAACCTGGGCGGCGCCTACCAGCGGGCCATCGCCAACGACGCCGGCGAGGGGCCCGGCCGCGACGTGATGGCGGGCATCGAGGCAGTCAAACAGAAGGGCATCGTCGAGGACACCCGCATGGCGGTGTCGGGCTGGTCGTACGGCGGCTACATGACGACGTGGATGTTGGGCCACTACGACATCTGGAAGGCGGCGGTGGCGGGCGCGGCGGTGACCGATCAGCTCGACCAGTCGACCCTGGGCGACGCCGCGAACGCCCGCGGCGCCACCTCGGCGTGGATCAACCCGCAGTCGATGGAGCGCGCGCGCGCCCAGTCGCCGATCACGTACGCGTCGAAGATCAAGGCGCCCACGCTGATCCTCCACAACGTCGGCGACTACCGCGTGACGATCACCCAGTCCTACAAGCTCTTCCACGCGCTCAAGGACGCCGGCGTGACCACTCAGTTCTTTGCGTATCCGATCTCGGGGCACAACGCGGCCGACCCCGTGCGTCAACGGGACGTGCAGCGGCGCTGGGTGGAGTGGCTCGAGCGGTTCCTGAACCCGTCCGCCGCTCCAGCGTTCTGACGGTAGGTACCGCCGTCCGAGGCTTTGGGGCTCTCCGTCAGCGCGGAGGAGGATGCGTGCGTTCCCACCCCGTTCGCCGGCACGAGGCCCCGCCTCGTCGCAGACCCGCAACTATTGGCTCGGCATCCCCTCCATCCGCGGGTAGAGCAGCGCATTCAGCAGGAACTTGTGGGTGCCGTGGCTCTGGTTGCGGTACTGGGCCCGGATGCCTACGAGCACAATGTGCCCCTTGCCGTACGTGATGTCGACGACGGCCCCCTTCCTCGCGATCCGGTCGCCGCCGATGAGCCAGCCGCTCATCAGGAGGTCGTCGTCCGCATAGGTGGCCGCCACGCGGCGCTCCCAGTCGACGCTTGGCGGGATGAAGGTGTCGATGGGCACGCTGCTCGCAAACATCGCGGCCGTCTCCGTCGGCATCCCGAATCCCAGCGGACTCTCGGTGTCGACCTTGATCCGCAGCAGCGAGGTCGGGCACCAGAAGTCGGTCCGGCTCAGGCCCTGCACGGGATCGCGCGCCGGCACCTCCAGGTCCTTCAACGCGAACCGGCACGCCTCGGCCAGCGTCAGCACGATCCCGCCGCCCTCGACGAAGGCTTTGACGGCCTCGATGCCCTCCTTGCCGATTCCGCCGGCGTACTCTGGCGGAAGCGGCTGGAACTGGCGCGCGGCGGGCGAACCCGGCTCCGGGGCGCCGTTCACGATTGAGGGCTCGTCCTCACTGGCGAACACGAGAACGTCGATCTTCGACTGCAGCCCTCCCGACACCTTCGCCTCAGTAACGTCCTTGTTGCGCAGGGTGACGAACGGCACGTTCCAGCTGTCGAGGAGGTAGCGGAACCAGCCCTCGTCCATATTGCCGCCGTACGACTGATAGATGCCGATGCGGGGGTTCTTCAGCGGGGCCGTCTTCAGGTTCTGGATGCCGTCGAGCGCGAGCGTTGACACGTGCCATTTCGATGTCAGGGGGGCCAGCACTTTCCGCGCCGCGGCGTCATTCTTGACGAGGAAGCTGCCGGTCGGGAGCCAGCGCGCGCCGATCCCCACAGGCTGCAGCGCGCGGACGACCTGAACGTTCTCGCGCAGCAGTCCGAGAGCGACCGCGTAGGACGCGTTCAAGGAGGCGTCCAAAACCAGATACGCAGGACCGGCGGTTGGCGGCGCGACGGTCGGATACGGCACCGCTGTCAGCTTCTTCAGCTTCGCGTCGAACGGTTTCCTGACCAGCTGAACGTCCACGCCCATCAGCATCGGCAGCGTCCATGCGGCGTTGTCATACGGCGGCACCGGCGGCCCGCCCGGGTACTGCCGCATTTCGGGGTACTTCTGCGGACCGAGGAGTGCCTTGACGTGCGGCCGGTACGGCTGCGACATCAGGACCACGAAGGAGCCGGCCGGGTACGTGCGTTGATCAGCGAGGAACGGCTGGTCGGCCTGGTGAACCTCGATCCCGCCGATCATCATCACGTCGAGCATCTTCAACGCGGTGAGGTAGTCGTGCTGCTCGGCGGAGATCACGTAGGCGTAGGGCTCGTTCGGCCCGCTCGCCTCGATCGCCTCCTTGTTCATGGTGTAGAAGTTCAGAAGGAAGTCCTCCCGGTGCTCTGCAGCGGTGCGGATGGCGGCCATGTTGAAGGTCAGCTCGTAGTTCATCAGGTCGCGTAATCGCCACCAGCCACCCGGCCACGGGTTGATGAAATTCGACCGCGACACCGTAAACTCCGGGCTGAGCTCGCCCGGCTCAATGTAGACCGGTGTCGCGACCCTCGCACTCGCGCCTTCGGTCAGAAACGCCGCCACGTTGTGGGTCCAGGCGCCATCATCACCGCCGCCCGTCATCCAGGCCGTGTACCGATCGGCGCTGACGACTCCCTTCATGCCTGCGCGATCGAGCGCGTACATCATGTTCGTGCCCATGAGTTGGATCGACCGCCAGACCAGCGGGTGAACCTCCTGCATGAACGGCTCGGCGTACGGCGCGATGAAGAACCGGGCGCCGCTCGATCCCATCTGGTGCTCGTCGAGGTACACCTGCGGGATCCAGTCGTGATACAGCACCCGGGCCACGTTGCGTGTCTCGGCCAGGTTGAACATGTAGAAGTCGCGGTTGTTGTCGTGGCCGGAGTAGGGATGGTACAGCCACGGCATCCGTCCCCCTTCGTATCTCGTGCCCACGTACTTCCGATACCACTCGGTCACCATCTGTTGGCCGTCGGGGTTCTGGCTCGGAATGAGCAGCAGGATCACGTCGTCGAGGACCTTCGCCGCGTCAAAGGGTGTCTGGCCGGTGACAAGCTTGTAGGCGAGCTCCATGGCCATCTGGCTCGAGGCGATCTCGGTCGAGTGAATGTTGCACTGGATGCCGATGATCACTTTGCCTTCCCTGGCCAGCGCCGCGGCGTCCTTCGGCGTGACACCGCGCGCGTCGCGCAGCTGCCGCACGATGTCCCGGTAACGGTCCAGGTCCCGCATGTTCTTCTCGGAGGTGATCACCGCCATGATCATCTCCTTCTTGAGGGTGGTTTCGCCCAGCGCGACGACCTTCAGGCGTGGCGTTTCCTGGGCCAGCTTGTCGAAGTAGGCGCGGATCTGGCCATAGTCAGCCAGGACGCGGTCGGCGCCAAGCTGGAAGCCCAGGAACTTGTCGGGCGAGGTCTGGGCCGCCACGAGGCCGGGTCGCACAATCACGAGCGCAGCAAGAAGCAGGGCGTTCGCGAACTCGCGAGAACGGGCACTGGGCCGCATCATCAGCTCCTTCATGACTGTGGGCGGAGTGTGTCGACAAGACGGAAAAGAGGTCGAAACTGCGGGGGGCGATGCCGTGCTGGGCAGATAGTAGATCGGCGTGCTGCGCCCAGTCAACGGGTCGTGCGGCTGTCGTGCGGCGCCACGGGAGGGCAGGGCACCCCGCGCGCCGGAGAGACGCTTCTCACCGCTGCGCTAGCCGACCAGTCGATACTGCAGCGCCTCGGCGAGGTGGGCGCGGCCCACACGCGGAGCGCCAGCCATGTCCGCGATGGTGCGCGCCACGCGCGCGGCAGGCTGTCCCTAACGAACACACACAACACGCGAAACGTGGCGGTGGGGACCGTGAAGACGTCGACCGAGGCGAGGTGGGAGACGAGAGTGGTGAGGAAGGTGCGCTGAGACCGTGAGGCCGAGCTGCTGCAACTCGCCGTGGATGCGCGCCACAGAGGGGGTTGGCAGAGTGCATCTGCCGGATCAGCGCCCGGATGTCGACGACCGCACCTCCCCATCCGGTTCCGCCGCGGCAACGGCAATCGTTTCAGCATGGACATCGTGAACACCGCCCTTGACAACCGGGCCGGGCCGGGGATGATAGGCACACACGGTCGGTTTGCATCAACCCGGAGGAACGCGATGAAATCCCGCAATCTGGTCATCCTGCTTTCCCTTGTCGGCCTGCTGTCGGCCGCCCCGTCAGCGCGCGCTCAGGGAGACGCAAAGGGCAGCCAGGATCATCCCCTCATCACCCGCATGCCCGGCTACTACATCGATGGATATACGGTCGAGGAGTTCGCCGCGTTCGACCCCACGGTGATCGGCGGCAAGGAGGTGCATGACACAGGCGATGCGTCAGGACGTGACGGCTGACGCCGCTGTGATGGGACGCGAGCTGAAGGCGGCTGGAAAGACGATTATCTACGGCATCTACTTCGGGACTGGGTCCGCCGTGATCAAGCCGGAATCGGAACCGGCGCTGGCCGAGATGGTGAAGCTGTTGAAAGGCACTCCCACTCTCAAGGCCTTCATCGTCGGCCACACCGACAACGTGAGGACGCTCGAGACGAACCTGACACTGTCGGTCGGTCGCGCCGATGCCCTGGTGAAGGCGCTGGTCAGCCGCGGCATTGCCGCCACGAGGCTGAAGCCGGCCGGTGTTGGTCCGTACAGCCCTATCGCCTCGAACAAGGATGAGCAGGGCCGTGATGGTCGCGCAACGCTGGGCGATGCGCGACGACAGGATGACGATGCGCCACGGGATGATGGCTCACATGAAGGAGCACACGCAGGCAGGAAAGGACTCCATGGCGATGTGCCCCTGACGGAGCAGATGGGCAGCACGGCATGTGCCCATCTGAGGTGGCTGAAACGGTAGGCCCGGTCGGATCGTAGATGAAGCTCTCGTGATCGTCTCGGCGCTTGGCAGCGCGCACGTGGGATCGCTCGCCGATAGTGGCAAGTCGGTAATGACAGACAGGAGATTGGCTATGAACCCTCGCACGCTCGTGACAGTCGCCGCAGTTGCGCTCATGATGCTCGGGACCAGCCGGCCGGCCAGCGCACAGGAACGTTACGATTTCAAGATCCCGTTCAATTTTGTCGCCAACGGTCGGGCCTTCACCGCAGGCCAGTACGTCCTGTACGCCAACCAGGAGGGTGACGTCCTCACGCTGGAGTCCAGGGACGCGAAGGGTGGCACCGTGATGCTGCCAGTGGAGACTCGGCTGGCCGAGCGCAAACCCCTGGCCGAGCCCGAGGTGGTCTTTGACAAGCTCAATGGCCAAGATTACGTCTCGGAACTGCTGGTTCCCGGAGATGACGGCTACCTGGTGCTTGTCACCAAAGCGAAGCACTCTCACAGTTCGCTGAAAGGGACCCGCATCAAGAAGTAGCGCTCTTCACCTTCACCCGGCGAGCCCGACGCGAACGGGCCCGCCGGGCGGCGATCTGCTGAGCGCGTGAGGCGGGGACGTTCAGACTCCGCTGTCGCTCCTGTCCACCGCCGCTCCGATCCGCTGGAAGGCGGCTGCCTCACGGCTTTCCGGTGAGCAAGCCGCTCCTGGAGGCGCTCAATCCGCAGGTAGAAGATCGTCCGAAACCAGGAAGGCGAGGACGGTCCGGTCGTCGCTCCATGTTCCCGCCCCGGGAGGGCCAGGCGCGCTCGCGGCGGTCCGAAGCAGGGAGTCGCAGTTTTCCTCCAGTGTGGCAGACTGCGGGAGGTGCCCATTTCCGAGCGCCTGGCTCAGCAGGAGGGGTATCCCCTCGAGTGCCTCCGTCACGCCGTCGGTCACCAGCACACCGAAGTCGCCAGGGGCCAGGTCGAACGACGCGGGTTCGTACCTGGCGTTGGGCAGCAGGCCCAGCGGCGGTCCCCCCGCGTCCAACGTGAGTATCTCCGGTCCACGCAGCACGAGACCGGGGGGGTGACCGGCGTTGACGTATGTGATCCGCCGCGGGAAACGGTCCAACCTCGCCACGATGGCGGTGGCATACGGACGCCCTCCCGTCTGGGTGAGCAGGGCCTCCGACATGCGGCTGGCGATCGTGTCTGGATCCAAAGTCATCGACGCGTGAACGCGGAACAGCGTCGAGAGCGACGACTGCATCATCGCCGCTGGTACTCCCTTGCCCGACACGTCACCGAGGATCAGGAGCACGGCGCCTTCGTCTGTCGTCACGAAGTCGTAGAAGTCGCCGCCGACCTGGCGAGCCGCTTCCATGCGCGCGGCCCAGCGGTAGCCCGGTGTCGCCGGGGGGATCTCAGGAAGCAGGGTTCGCTGGATTTCGGCGGCCAGCCTGAACTCCTCATCCTGGATGATGCGGGCTCGATCCGCATCCAGCAATTGTGCGCGGGTGGCCCGGAAGCTGAGCCAGAGGTAGGTCAGGGTCGTGACCGCGATCGCGGCAATCACGTCACTGATCCACTCGAGTTCGTGCCCCGTCGCCCCGACGGCCTTGATGATCACCGATTCGGTCTGCACGCCCACCAACAGCACGAGCACGCCCGATGCGATCGCCACAGCGGCGACTTGCTTTCGCGTCATGGGGCGTCGCGCCGGCGGGCCCTGGAGTGTCCGTGCACTGCGGGCGTCAAGAGTGGTCTCCATCAACGTCTCCATAGGATCGGCCTCTGATCACCGGGCTCGTCGCCGGCCGCGCGTCATGAAAGCGTCGCAGCGCATTTGCCGTCGAACTGTCACGCCGTTGTCACGAGGAAGGCACAACGCCCGGGTCCTCATCATCGCCGCGCTCTCTCAGCGACCGAAGTCGAAAGCGCATGGGTCGGCACGTCAGCCGAGAGCGAGGGAGGTCACATGGAACATAGTGCCGCGTCAACACGGGGCGCGATGCCTGGAGACGTCTGGAGGAGAAACCTGCCCTTGGGATCGAGTACCACGTAGAACGTGCCTGCCGCCAGCGCAACGGTCGTCTTCCCGTCCGGCGACGTCCAGACCTTCTCCTTTGGCGCCAGCACGAGATTCTGCACGTTGGTGGCCTTCGCGACCTTCTGCAGGCCGGCGTCTGTCTACACGTACAGTATCTGCCCTTCAGCCATCAGAATGGGATACGTCGGCCCGTCGGGCATCTGGAGCGCCCTCAAGTCGGCTTCATGTCAATGCTCCTCGAACGTCGGCGATCCGACACGGTGCAATTTCGCGACGATAGGCGCGGTTGGCAGCCTGCTGGAGCACCCCACTATGGGTAGGATACTCCGAACCATCCAGCATCGATGTACCAAAGTGAACGGGGGCTGGGCGACGTCGATATCATCGAGGCCAATCATCTGGGGAGGCCAGTCGCACTCACAAGAGAGCGTGCTTCGCACGAAGTTGCGCGTGATCCGTCTTGGCGCCGCCTTTGCAGTGAGTAGGTGTGAGTCTGCCTGGGAGGATGGACAACACATGCGCAGGAGAACATTCGTCGCCTTGGTGACCGGGGTCTTGCTGGTGGTCGCGACAACGTTGTGGCCATCGCCGGCCGCCGCTCAAATGCGTCGCGGGCGGATCATTGTCACGGGCGGTTACCTGTACGGCCCGCTCGCCTACGGTCCGTTCTGGGGCCCGTATCCGTACTACGGCGCGGTTCCAATGAGAGCGTCTGGGGATGTGCGGGTGCTCGCGTCCCCCAAGCAGGCCGAAGTCTACGTCGATGGCTTCTACGCCGGGGTCGTCGACAATTTCGACGGCGTGTTTCAGCGGCTTCACGCCACGCCAGGCGGGCACGCCATCACCCTGCACTTCGAGGGGTATCGCACGGTCACGCACAACATCTACGTGACCCCGGCTGTCACCTTCAAACTGCGGCTCACGATGGAGAAGCTGGGACCTGGTGAAACCAGTGACCCGCCTCCGATCCCGGCGCGCTCGTTGGCGCGCGGACCGGTTCCGCTTCCGGCACCACCCGTGTCGCCGGGGACGTAGGCGATGGTGGGACGGACCTCTGCTCTGGCCGCCGCGGTGATGCACCCTCTCCGCGGCGGCCTGTCTTGACCACCATGCGTCGTTTTTTGAGATCGATCCCCATACGCTCAGCCATGCGATACAGCGTGTGACGGTCAGCGCCGAGGATCTCCGCAGCGCACGTCCGATCCCCATTCGTTATCGAGCACGTGCAAAAGGTAGCGGCGTTCGGTGGATCAGCTCCGAGCCCGCTCCACTCCGCGGCCCGCGTCGTGGACATCGCCAAGTGCCTTCGCCTCGCAGTCCGGGCATATCCCGTGGCTCGTCCTCGCCTGATGCCGGGCGAAATACGCTTCGATGCTGAGCCACTGCTCGTCTCGGTGCACCCGTCGGCACCAGGCGCACAACGTGATGTAGGACTCCAAGTACACCACCCGCGCGATGAGTCGCCTCGTCGACAGGAGCACGATCGCCGCAAGCAGCACGACGCCCAACGACTCCATTGCCGCTTCCGTGAGCCGCGTCGGGCTGACGGGAGCGCCGAATAGCCGATGGGGGAGGTCGAACAGCTCGTCGAGCCAGATCACCGCGACGATGACCCCGAAACCGATCATCTCGGTGAGCGCCACGTGCCGTAACGCTCGCGCGCTCGTCGAGCGGACATCGCTGGGCGAAAGTCTCATGGCTGCCGTTCCTTTAAGTCCGCAATCAATCTGCGACGCAGTTCCTGACTGTGCGTAACCGCCATGCGGATAATGGCACAGACAGTTTCAATCTCTTCCGATCCCACCGCCGTGTAT
>JADGOB010000348.1 GCA_017883185.1 Acidobacteriota bacterium | reverse complement strand
GACCGCCTCGCGCCGCTCGGCTTCCTCCTCGACGACGAGGCCAACAAGATCCGCTCCAAGGAGCCCCGCCGCATCAGCCAGCCCGACTCGCCGATCCAGATCCTCGTCGTCCCGACCAACGAGGAGCTCGCCATGGCCCGCGAGACGCAGAAGGTCATCTCCGCCTGAGCCGTACGGGTGTGACGCCCGCGGGGTGGTACAGAGTCGCTTCAAGAGTCAGGGTTTCAGCGGCCGGCGATCGGCCCTGACGGGATCTGGCGTGCTGCCAACAGGCCCGCCGCCACGAACAGCAACCCCACGGCCAGCGCGATGAGTGGGTGGACCGTGATGAGCTGTTGGCGAAAGAGCAGCGGCGGCACGACCATGAGGGCGAAACCCGCCCCGAACCACGCCAAGTAGGCCGCACGGGAACGGAGCACCGTGGTCAGCCACCTAACGAGCATCGCGACAAAAACGACAAAGACCACCAGCGACGCTATGAGGCCAAGGGTGATGGCGACTCCGTCAGTCCACTTGAGTAGGGCGCCGAGCGCGAGGTTGACCCCCACTACCAGCCCGAGGACCGGCAGGACGACGGTCTTGGTCCATGGCGTGGTCCTGGGGGACAGAACGCGGAGGCTCGAGGCGTAGCCGACCGGATCGCCGAAAGCCTCTCGCGGCGTGTGGCCCGACCTCGCGCAGTGCACCTCGACCTCGGCGAGCGCCTGGTCAATCCTTACGCCGTCGATCCCACGGAGTCGCAGCAGAAGTATGAACTCACGGTCCCAGTCATCCGGGGTCGAGGAAGCGGAGCTCTCGCGGAGGGGGTTCTCACTCGTCACGGCGCGCTCCTCGGCGTGGGTACTTGCGGCCTGGACCGCCATTCCCGGCTCGCCAATCTGGAATCACGTTACCCCTCGCCTCGAGCCGCGTGACGACCGGCTCCCCGAACGCCTCCTTCGGCTCCTGACCGGAGTCGTCGCAGTAGGACTCGACTTCGGCCAGCGCGTCGCCTATCCGCGCGCCGTCGACACCGCGGAGTCGCAGAAGCAGGGCGAAATCGCGCAGCCAGCCTTCTCGAGTCGAGGATGACGAGCTGTCGCGAGGGGGGTGGTCGCTAGGCATGGTGCGGCTCCTTGGAGGGTGTGGTGATGAATGTGGTGACGGTGGTGAAGCCTCGCCACTGCTCGCTGAGGCGAGCGAAGCGCTCGCGACCTGCGGGAGTGATCGCGAAGTACTTGCGTCCTGGCCCTCCATCACCGGCTCGCCACTCGGAGAGCACGTCACCGCTTGCCTCGAGCCGGGTGAGGAGGGGGTAGAGGGTGCCGCCCCTGGGTTCGCCGAGACCGGCGTCGCGTAGCCGACCGGCGATCGCATACCCGTACGACGGCCGGTCGGCCAGCACACGCATCACGGCCAGCTCGAGGACCCCCCGCATCCAGTCGCTGGGCCACTCCTGCTGCGTCATGACTAGATCGTACGTCTAACTAGTCAGACTCCATACCTACTCAGGCTGGCTGATTGCCCCGACTCTTCCCGAGCAACGACTTCTCAAACCCTCAGACTTCCGACGTCAGAGGAGCGCCTTGAGCTCCCCAAGGGCTTCGGGCAGCACGTGGTAGTAGACCCAGGTGCCGCGGCGCTCACAGTCGACGAGTCCGGCCTGGCGCAGGACCTTGAGGTGGTGGCTGATCGTTGGGCCCGACAGGGCGAACGCCGGTACGAGGTCACACACACAGACTTCGGCAGTGGACGCGATGAGCGCCACCAGGCGAAGCCTCACCGGATCCCCGAGGGCCTTGAACTTCAGCGCCAGGAGCGACGCCCGATCATCGGCGAGCGGCTCCGCGGCCAAGCCGCAGCACGGCTGACCGTTCAGGACCTTGAGCAACATCCCCCTATCTTGACACATGTCGAAATAGAAGGTGGAATACCACTGATTCGATATCTATCTAACTAGGAGTTACCCATGCCCGATCCGTACACCACCGACGCCGCCGTCATGTCTGCTGTGAAAGAGCGGTACGCGAGCGCCGCCCGGCGATCACTCAGCCTCGCTCCCGATGGCTGCGCCTGCTGCGGGCCGACCGGATCGGACCCGATCAGCGGGGGTCTTTACGACCAGGAGGAGGTCCCCTCGCAAGGCGCACTCACCGCATCCCTCGGATGCGGCAACCCCACGGCACTCATCACCCTCGAGCCCGGCCAAGATGTGCTGGATCTGGGCTCCGGCGGCGGCCTCGACGTTCTGCTGTCGGCGCGCAGAGTGGCTCCGGGCGGGATCGCGTACGGCGTCGACATGACCGACGAGATGCTCGAGCTCGCCAACCGCAACAAGGCCGAGGCCGGCGTCACCAACGCCACTTTCGTCAAGGGAACGATCGAGAACGTCCCGCTGCCCGATGCCACCGTGGACGTCGTCATCTCGAACTGCGTCATCAACCTGTCGAGCAACAAGCACGCCGTCCTGGCCGAGGCTCATCGGGTACTGCGACCTGGAGGCCGCTTCGCCGTCTCCGACATCGTCCTGCTGCGTCCCTTGGAGCCGGCCCTGGCCTCGATCGTCGCACTGTGGACCGGATGCATCGCCGGGGCACTGCTCGACAGCGAATACGTCTCGAAGCTGACCTCTGTGGGCTTCACCGACACGTCGGTCCAGATCACCCGTGGCTACGATCGCTCCGACATCGAGACGCTCGCTGCCCAACTGAGTCCGGCCGACATCCCTGCTGGGATGGACATCGACGAAGCCATCGACTCTCTCGATGGCGCCTTCGCCTCCGCCTTCATCCGCGCCGTCAAACCGTCTTGAACGGAACGTCGACCTCACGGGCGCAACTACCGCCTGTGAGGTCGACATCTGCGCGCGTCAGCGGGCGCGGCGCTGCTGGCGGAGCTCTTCGAGGCGCTTGCGCTCTCGACCGGTGAGGGAGTCGAGGCCCTGGGCCATGATCTTGTCGA
>JADGOB010000008.1 GCA_017883185.1 Acidobacteriota bacterium | reverse complement strand
CGAATGGCCCGCCATGAGCGAACCCGCGGGCATCGTCAGGAAGCCGCGGGTGAGTCGAATGGAGGCGGCGGGAGTCGAACCCGCGTCCGAGAGTACGACACCGCAGGAATCTACATGCGTGTCCTCTTCTGTTGAGTCACGGCCGGCCTGGGGAAGAGGCTAAAACCGCCAGCCGTTATTCCCGGTAGCGTCTCACCGCCCAAGGCCCGGAATGACCTCGAGCAGCCAGCCTGCCTGTTTGACATCCAGCCCCCGCGCGCAGACAACTAAGAGGTGGACGTCGCTGTTATTTAAGCAGCGAGAGCGAGCTGCGTGTTCGCAGTTATGGTTGTTTCCACCGGATTTACGAGTCGATGGGGCTCGGCATGCCTCCCACGGCCCTATACCCCCGTCGAAGCCAAATCGCCCCCACAAAAAGAACTGGAGCGCTCGGACGCTCAGCATCCGACCGTGGCCCGGTCCGGGAGAACCGGCCGACTTCTTCTATTCTACCGGAGTCGGACGATTCTGTGTGACTCTTCTGCCAAGGGTCCGGCTCGAGGCTTGAAGTCCCATGGCGCATCGGCCGATAGGACCAGATGACGTCTCTTTGTGTCTTCTGATACTGGAGCCTGCTTATGTCGCTCGACGATCGTATCCGGCAACTGTCCGAAACTATCATCCACGAAGTTCGTGGCCCGCTCGAGTCGGCGCTGCACGTTCTCCTCTCGGACGTCATGCGAGTGGCCGCGGAGGATCGTGACCAGGTGGTCCAATCAGCCCTCTCGACCTCTGCCGCCGGGCACGAGGCGGCGCTTGCCGCCTTCCGCGAGCAAGCCGACCGGGAGCGCGCCGAGACCCTGGCCCTGGCCCGCGAGCAGGTGGATCACGAGCAACAGGTGACGGCGGCGAGCGTCAGGGAACAGCTGGAGCGCGAGCACGACGAGACGCTGGCCGCGTTGCGCCAACAGCTCGACCGGGAGCGCGAAGAGCAGCTGACTGCGTTGCGCGAGACACTCGAGCGCGAGCGCGACGAGACGCTGGCGGCGCTCCACACCGAGCGTGCGAGTGAACACGAGACGGCCCTGGCCAGGCTCCGTGCCGAATTGACAACTGAACACGAGACGGCCGTGGCGGGGCTTCGTGACGAGCTGGCACGCGAGCACGACGCTGGCGCCGCCGCCCTCCGCGAGCAGCTCGCGGAGGAGCGCAACGCCACCATCGCGAGCGTCAGGGAGCAGCTTGACCAGGAGCGCGAATCAGCGCTCGCGAACCTCCGCGCGGAACTCGAACAGGAACGCGACGCGGCCGCCGCAGGCCTGCGGGACGAGTTGGCGCGCGAGCACGAGGCGGCCCTGGAGGCCGCCCTGCAGGCGGTCTGTGACGAGGCGGCCCGCGCGCAGTCGGAACTCGCGACGCGCGGCGCGCAGGCCGCAGCCGAGCACGAGAGTGCGCTGCAGGCGGTTCGGGACGAACTTGGTCGCAGCCACGACGAGGCGTTGACCGCCCTGAGGAACGAGCTGACCACGCAGCACGACGATGCGGCTGCCACGGTGCGAAGGGAGACGGCCGCCGAGGTGATGGGTGGGGCCGCGCTCACCGCCGCGCTCGCCCAGGCCGAGCATGGGAAGCACGAGGCCGAGGCTCGCGTCGCCGTTCTTCAGCAGGAGCTGGACCAGGCGCGGGCCGACGTCGTACAGGCGCGGGCTGACGTCGTGCAGGCGCGGGATGCCAAGGCTGAAGCGGAGCAGAACCTGGGGCTCGTCCACGTTGCCGACCGTCAGCAGGAACTGGCGTGCAGCGACCGCACGCTGGCGTCTTTCCGCCGTCTCGACGAAGCCCGCTCGCTGACCGATGTGCTGTGCATCCTCGCCGACCAGGCGGCCGTGGAGATCGGGCGGGTCGCCGTGCTGGTCGTCAACGGATTCCGCCTGCGAGGCTGGGAAACGCGGGGATTGCCCGGTGTCGAGCCGGCGGCGATCGACGCGCCGATCGAGGCTGGCAGCGTCTTCGGCATCGCCATCGCCACCGGACTCCCGGTGTCCACGTCCGATGCGCCGATCGGGCTCGAGGGGAACAGCTTGGCCGGACTACTGGCCGCGCCGCCGGGTCGGGCCGGCCTCGCCGTCCCCATCTCTGTGGGTGGACGGGTCGTCGCGCTCCTGTATGCTGATGATGCCGGCGATCGGGTGCCGGTTGTTCCGAGCAGTTGGCCGGAGATTGCCGAGATCCTGGCACGCCACGCGGGCCATCGGCTCGAACTGCTGACGATGTCGCACGCGGCAATCCTGGCAGGTCGTGTGCAACGCGAGCAGGCGCCACCGGCGGTCCGCCCGCCCGAAGGGTCGCCCTACGCAGACGACAGGCGCGAGGAGGAATCGGCGCGCCGCTACGCGCGGTTGCTCATCTCGGAGATAAAGTTGTACAACGAGACAGCGGTGGATCTCGGGCGCCAGGAGCGCAACCTGCTCGAGCGGCTCGGGCCGGACATCGAGCGCGCCCGCCGACTGTACGAAGAGAAGATCCCGGCGGCCGTGAGGCGGCGGGTGGACTGCTTCGACGAGGAAGTGGTTCGGACGCTGGCCGGCGGCGACCCGGGTTCGCTGGGGTAGACGTAACGGTGATCCAGATCGAACGAAGAGTCCGCCGGCGTGCCGGCGTCGTCGTGATGGTCGGGTTGGTGTTTGGGGCGTCGGCTGGCATCGAAGGCCAGCTCGCCAGCGACGGCCGCTCCACGCCCCGTCCCGTCCCCGCCGCGCTCACGGCCCCGCCGAGGCCCCGCCTCCCGGCGGACACCTCTCAGATCTGGCTGGTCCCGGAACGAGCGGCGTCGTTCGCATCCTCGAGGGCCGCCACGGAGTTCGCCACCGGGATGCGGCTGTTCGGCCAGGCCAGATACGCGGAGGCCTTGGCCGCGTTGAGTTCCCCGGCGCTCAGGGCCACGCCGGTGGCTACCTACAGTGCGTTCTACAGCGGACTCTGTCTTCTGAACCTGTCGCGGGCCGCGGAAGCGCGGACTGCCTTTGCGAAGCTGCACGCCGCCCGCCTGCCTGGCTTCCTCTCAGAAGCGGCGGTCGTGCGCGAGGCCGAAGCGGCGTCCGCTCAAGGCGACCACGCGGCGGCCGCCAGGCTCGACGACGAGCTGTCCCGCCGGAAAACCGCGGCGCCCGACGCCGTGCTGCTGGCCCTCGGAAAGGCCCTCCAGGAGACGGGGGACCGGGCACGGGCGGCCGAAGCGTTCGCCCGCCTCTATTACGAGTTTCCGTTCAGCGACCTCGCGGCGGTTGCCGCGACGGAACTCGGTGGTCTCAAGGATCTCAAGTCTCCCAGCGAGTCGACCGCCAGGTTCAAGCTCGACCTCGGTCGCGCGGAACGGCTGTTCGGCTCCAAGCGATATCAGCCGGCGCGCCAGGCGTTCGAACAGATCCAGAGGGTGGCCAGCGGCGACGACGCCGAGCTCATCGCACTCCGCCTGGCCGAATGCGATTACTACCTGCGTCGCCACCGCCAGGCGCGCGAACAGTTGGTCCCGTACCTGGAACGGGCCTCACGGAAGGCCGAGGCGCAGTTCTTCCATCTGACGGCGACCCGCGAACTGGGAGAACACGACGAGTACGTCCGGCTGGCGCGGGCCCTCGTCGCGGCATTTCCCGACAGCTCATGGTCCGAGGAGACGCTGAACAACCTGGCCACGCACTACATCCTTGCGGACGACGACGAGCAGGCGGACGCGGTCTTTCGGGAGCTGTACGCGAAGTTTCCGCAGGGGCCCCGCGCCGAACGCGCGGCGTGGAAGGCCGGGTGGTGGGCCTACAGGCACAGACGCTACGGCGAGACGACGACGTTCTACGAGAGCGCGGCCGCAGCCTTTCCGCGCTCCGACTACCGGCCCGCATACTTGTACTGGTCCGCCCGGGCCCGCGAGCGGCTGGGCGACCAGCAGGGTGCGGCCTCGGTCTATCGCATCGTCGCGGCAGATTACCTGAACTCGTACTACGGACGGCTGGTGTCGAAGCGGCTGCATGCCACCGGCGTGCGGCTGGTGTCGAATGCCGACGGTCAGAGCTCGCGGCCGGCGGGCGACAGCGCCGAGGCGGGGAGCGCGCCGACGCAACTCCCGACGGCCGGCATCATTCGCGTCCTGCTGTCGCTGGAGCTGTACGATCAGGCGCGCGACGAACTGCTGTATGCGCAGCGCGCGTGGGGAGACAACCCGGTAGTGAGTGCGACGCTCGGCTGGGTCTACAACAAGCAGGGCGACTTGCGGCGCGGGATCATCCACATGAAGCGCGCCTACCCGCACTATATCGGGGAGGAAGGGGCACGGCTGCCGACCGAGGTGCTGAAGATCATCTTTCCTCTCGACTACTGGGCGCTGATCAAGAAGTACGCGCCCGCTCGCGGCCTCGACCCGTATCTCGTGGCCGCGCTCATCAACCAGGAATCCGCGTTCGACGCCGATGTGAAGTCGTCCGCGAACGCCATCGGCTTGATGCAGATCCTTCCGTCCACCGGCAAGCGCTACGCGAGCGTTCTGCGCATCCCGCGCTTCTCGGCCGCGTCGTTGACCAGGCCCGACGTGAACATCGAGCTGGGGACCGCGTACTTCGCTGACCTGGTGCGCCGCTTCGGCGGCGTGCACCACGCGCTGGCCAGCTACAACGCCGGTGAGACACGCGTGTCCGAGTGGAACGCCGAGCGGCCGGGCCTCGAACTCGACGAGTTCGTCGACGACATCCCGTTCCCCGAGACGCGGGGATACGTGAAGAAAATCATCGGGACGGCGGAAGACTATCGACGTTTGTACGGGGAGGGTACCGGGGCGGCCGGCACCGCCACGGGGAAGGCGGCGTCCGGGTCGAAGGCGGCCACCACGAAGGCCGCGCCGCCCGCGAAGAAGAAGAGCACGACAACGAAGAAGAAGAGCACGACAACGAAGAAGAAATAGACGTTCACGACCACCTCACAATCTCGAACAACCACACGTTCCCTTCCTGCGCGAGCGGACGGATGTACTCGCGGTAGCGCTCGATCCGTTCGAGCAGCTTCTCGCGGCTGCGGATGTCATACAAATCGAGGTGGAAGACCACGTAGCGGGTGCCGTGAGCGCGCAGAATGCCCAGCGCTTCCCAGGCCGGGAACGAGCTGACCGGGACGACGAGTTGCCTGAAGTCCTCCGGCACGTAGTCGCTGTACCCGTTCACCAGCGGGTGCCAGTGCGCGGTTGAGTAGAGCATGTAGAGCGAGTGGCGGTGGAAGTCGATCGGCCTGAAGAAGAACGGGAACTCCGCGACGGCGCCCGCCGGGAGTTGCGCGAGCAGGCGGTACGGCTGCGGAACCCTCAGCGCGTCACGCACGTCCCACGGAACGGCCGCGAGCTCGACGACAGCCGCGAGGCCGACGGCAGCCGCCACCACCGCCGCACGCGTTGTTCGGCGGAGCAGCCCGGCCAGGCCGATGCCCGCCAGCGCGGCCAGCGCAAGGCCCACGAGGATGCCGAACCGCGCCGGCGCGCGGAGCAGCGACCAGACGGGCACCGTGCGGTAGGCCAGGGAATAGAGGCCGGCGGCCGGGCCGAACGACAGCCACCCGGCAACCGCGGCGAGGCACGCGTAGAAGCCGACAGCCTCGCGCTCCCGGTCGGTCAGCCACGAACGGGGTTCATCGGAGCCCGCACTCCGGCTGCGGGCGGCGGCGAGCGCCAGCGCCGCCGCGGCAAGCAGCACCGCGACACATCCCGGGAACAGGATCCGTTCCGGGTAGCGCGCCTGGTCGAACGGCACCACCAGGCCGAGCGCTGCCCTGTGGAAAGGCGTGGTGGACGTGAAGTACGACGCCCAGTCAGCCGAGTATTGTCGCGCGTCGTCCAGCGTGCGGAACGGGTCGTGCTGCTGTACGAGGCCCAGATACGGTAGGAAGAACGGGAGGATGGCCAGGCCGGCACCCGCCGTTGCCAGCACGCACAGCCCCAGGTACCGCGGGTCGCGCCATCCGCGCCGACGGATTCCGTAGTAGATGAAGCCGATCCCGGCCGCGAGCCCCGCAAAGATGCCGTAGTAGCCGCATCCGAGGCCCGCCAGCGCGATGGCGAGCGACACGGCCACCGCGCGCGCCACGGTCGGCCGATCCACGAAACGGTGCAAGGCGAGCAGCGTGAGCGGAAGGCCGACGGTCAGCAGCAGCTGGATGTGCGCGTAGCGCACGACCACGAAGGGCGCGAAGGCGAAGACGATCGCCGACACCGCGGCGGCGGCCGTGTGTGACGTGAGCCAGCGGGCGAGCGCGAACGTCGCGAGCGCGGACAGGACGATCGACAGGAACACGGCCGCGTTGTAGGCCAGATACGGATTGCGCGAGAGCCACCAGGCCGGGATGGCCAGCACGCCCGCGGGGAGGTTTGCCTCGCTGTAGGCGAGCGTCGCGCGGTGCGGCGCGAAGATGTTGGCATCGTAGACGTGCAGCGGATCGACGACGAGTGTGCGCGCCACCCAGGCGACGTTCCAGACGCTCAACTGCCCGTCACCCGTGTTGACCGGCCCGGCGCTCGCGCCGCGCCAGGCGATCGGAGCCGTGAGGACGACGGCGAGCAGCGTGAAGCCCGCTGCCGCGGCGAAGGGACGGGCGAAGGCGTATCGGCCTGGCTGGTGACTCATGTCAGTTCGGCTCGCGCGTCGGCCAGCTTACGATCTCGTAGAGCCAGGCGTCGCCCTCGGTCTGGATCGGCCGAAGGTACTCCCGGTACTGCTGGATCCGTTCGTTCAGCTTCTCGAGGTTCGACGATCGTAGAAGCCGGGATGGAAGACGACGTATCGCGCCTGGTGCCACTGGAGGATGCCGAACGACTCGAGCGTCGGAAACGAGCTGACCGGGACCACGATCTCCAGGAAGTCGCGCGGGAAGAAGTCGCTGTGGCCGTTCATGAGCGGCTTCCAATGGAAGGCCGAGTTCAGCATGTAGTAGGTATGCCGATGGAAATCCACCTCCCGGTAGAAGAAGGGGAACTCGGCGACGGCTCCGAACGGGAGCGTCGCCAGCGCCTTGTATGCCGGCGCCGGTAGCGTGGCCTCGCGGTAGTCGAGGGGTGAGCCAGTAGGCCGGGGCGGCCAGCAACCCGGCGCCGATGTTGCTCTCGGCGTAGAGCAGCGTGCGGCCGTGCGGGACGTTCCAGATACTGAACTTCCCGTCGCCGGTTTCGAGGCGCCCGAGGCTGCCCAGCCCGAAGGCAAGCGGGTAGGTCATGATCACCGCCAGGACGGCGGCGGTTCCGAAGACGATCAGCCCCTCGCGCACACTCGTTCGGCGCATGGCCACATATGGTAGCATGCGGCGTTCATGCGACCGTCGCGGCCTCTCATCGTCGGAACGGCGTCGGTCCTGGCGCTGGGCGTGTGGCTCTCGCGCGGGTCGATTGGGGTCGCAGATGCCGCAGCCTGGCCACGACGATTCGGCCTGCTCCCATCCTGGTGGGTCCCTTTCGTCGCCTGCGCTGTTCTCTTCGTCGCGCTCTTCCGCGCTCGCCGGGTCGCGCTCCTGCCATTGCTGTTTCCGCTGGTGCTCCTGCTTCCGTGGCTGCCGTTCCCGGTGCCGGCCGCGGCGCTGATCTGGACCGGCCGGGTGGTTGCGTGGGTGTGGATTGCCACCGCCGTCGCGACGGCGGTGGCTGCGTGGCCGCCGGCCTGGTCGAACACCATCCTTGCGCGCCTGGTCCGCGACCCGCGTCGTGCCTCCGTGGCCGCGCTCGGCCTGGCCTTCGTTCTCTACTGCGCGGGCGCGCGTCTGGTGTCGGACGTGATTCCCGGCGGAGACGAACCTCACTACCTCGTGATCATGCAGAGCCTGCTGAAAGACGGCGATCTGCAGATCGAGAACAACTACCGGCAGGGCGACTACCGGGCGTATTTCCCAGGCGAGCTTCGGCCGGATTTCCTGCATCGCGGCACCAACGGGCAGATCTACTCGATCCACGCGCCCGGGTTGCCGGTGCTGGCGCTGCCCGCCTTTGCCGTCGCCGGCTATCCCGGCGTCGTCGTGTTCCTGGCGCTCCTGTCCGCACTTGGCACCTGGATGGTGTGGCGTGCGGCCTACCGGTTGACGGGCAGCGTGGCCGCCGCCTGGGTCGGGTGGGCGACCGTCGCGCTGTCGGTGCCGTTCTTCTTCCACGCCTTCACCGCGTATCCTGACGCGGTTGGCGCGGTCGTGATCATGACGGCCATCACCGGCCTGCTGTCGTTCGAGGCCGGCCTCGTGCAGGACGCTGGTTCGAAGGCCAGAGAGTGGCGGACCGCGCGTTGGTTGCTCGAGGGCGCGGCGCTGGGGCTGCTTCCCTGGCTCCATACGCGGTATGCCGGGGCCGCCGCCGTGCTCGGCGTCTGCCTCGGCCTCCGGTTGCTGGGGCGACGGACTTACGGCAGGCTGGCTGCGCTGCTCGTCCTCCCGCTCCTCAGCGCCGCGGCGTGGTTCGGCTACTTCTACGCGATCTACGGCGAGTTCAGCCCGGCCGCGGCCTACGGGCACTACACGCAGTCGGCGCTCTCCAACATCCCGCGCGCGCTGCCCGCGCTGTTGTTCGATCAGCAGTTCGGCGTGCTGCCGAATGCACCCGCGTATGCGCTGGGGTTCGCGGGGCTCGTGCCGCTGTTCCGTGTGCGACGCCGGCTGGCGATCGAAATGTCGCTGCTCCTCGTCTCGTACCTGATGCTCGTGGCTGCGTTCCACATGTGGTGGGGAGGCTGGAGCGCGCCGGCGCGTTTCACGGTGCCCGTGCTGCTGATGCTGGGCCTCCCGGCGGCGGTCCTGTGGTCGCGTCAGCAGGCGACCGGGAAGGCCCTGGCGATCTCGGCGCTGACGGTCTCGATGCTGGTGACTGGCACGTTGGCGCTGATGGAGTCGGGCGCCCTGATCTTCAATGACCGCGATGGCTTTGCGAGATGGCTGGAGTGGCTCACCCCGGTGGTGGACATGCCGAGGGCGCTGCCCAGTTTTCTCCGGGACACGCCCGACGTCGCTCTCGGCCACGCGGCAGTTTGGATCGTGGCGCTGACGGCGTCCGCGTTCGTCCTGCGGCTGACGGTCCGCCGAGCGCAGGCGCGGGGCGCGGACGTGACCGGCCGTCTCGCCCTCCTGACCCCGGTCGCGCTGGCGGTCGCCGTCATGGCGGCGGCGTCGGCGACCTGGCGGCTGGGCGACGTGGGCGGCGCCACGCCCACGACTTCAGGCCTTGCGCTGCTGCGTGCCTACGACCCCGCCGCGCTTCCCGTAGGCCTCCAGTTCCGGCCGCTCCGGGTCCTGCCGGTTGCCGACATTCCCGGGCGGCTTACCCTGGCTGGAGCCGAGCGCAGGCCGGCCGACCCTGACGGTCCGCTTATGATGCTCGTCGACGTGCCTGCCGGCGTCTATCGCCTGTCGCCAGGTGTCGCGCTCGCCGCGCAGGGAACCGTCGAGGTGAGGATTGGTCGAGGGCGGGAACCGATCGAGCGGTGGGTGTTCGATCCTGCGGCCCGCGGACGTGACTACGAACTGCGGCTGCCGGTTGGCGTCAACTCGGTGACCTTCACCGGCGACACTCTGGCGCGCCGCTGTCTGGCGCGGATCGCCCTCAGGCCCGTCTCGGTGGTGGCGGGCACCTCGCGATTCACGATGCTGCGCGCCGCACGTGCCGCGCGCTACCAGGAGTTCGTTGCGTTTGCCTTCGACACGCAGGCCTACCTGGAAGGCCCCGGAATCTGGGTCACGGGTGGCGTGAGGGTCCCACTGGCCTTTGCCGGTGAGGCTTCCGCCCCGGTCGTCCGCCTGCTCCTTCGAAACAGCCCGGTTGCCAACCGCGTCACGCTGCGCGGCCGCCAGCGCGATGAGGTGTTGATGATGCAGCCGGGAGAGGAGCGGGTGGTGGAATTGCCCGTGGACCGGGCGAATGGCGGGGTGTTCGTGGAGGTCCAGACGGAACACGGATACCGGCCTGCCGACGTGGATTCGACCAGCCGGGATCTGCGCTACCTCGGAGTCTGGATCCAGGCCGTCCCCTCGAGGCGGCCCTGACCCACCGCGCTCAGAACCGGACGATGCTCATCACGTACGGGCCCTTCAGCACGAAGTCGCCTGTGTCCTGATCCATGCGGTACGACACCGTGATCGACCGGTAGCCGCCCTGGACGCCGAAGTTGTCGGAGAAGTTCAACGTCCCGTAGACGTTGAAGTCGATGTACTTCCCATCGTAGCGTCCCTGCTTGTCCACGCTCGTCGGCAGCTTGATCCCCGTCACCTCGGCGGTCAACGCGATGTTGGCGACAGGGTACACCCTGACAATGCCGCCGATCGTCGGGATGGGTGCCCGAACGTGCGCGAATTCGGTGGTGAACGGGTTGGCCAGGTTCACGGTGACGTCGGTGTACTTCGCCTCGAGAATGAGCCCGACGAATCCGCGGTCCCGGTAGATGAAGTCATACTCGTAGCCGAATTGCCACGCGGCCCACTCGATCGACGAGTTGACCGGCAGGCCGATGGCGAAGGTCTGGCCGTTGAAGGTGACCGACCGCGTCATCACCGTTTCGGCCGCATAGGATATGGGGATGTAGCCGATGCGGAACTTGTGTTTCTTCGCCGGGCGGAGCACCAGGTGGAACTCCTTCAACAGCGAGCTCGTCATCCCGAGGTCATCCTGCGCGCTGATCGTACTGCCGATGATGCCGAGCGACACGCTGGACACCACGAGGTCCGGCGGCGGCTTCCATATCCCGACTCCGAACTCGACGTGCCACGTCTCGCCGGTGGCTCGATGGTTGGCGTTGAATGTCTGGTACTGGGCGCTCGCGGGGGACGGGAAGGCGGCCGTCACGAGGAAGACGCACAGGACGCATCGAATCATCAGGCGCATGGTCAGTCCCTTCGGGGCCAGGCAGTGGATGCACTCCTCCCCGGCTTCCTTTATCGGACGAAGGAAGGCCGGACTGTAGGGGCGGCCAGGCAGCGCGCCGGCTTCCGGCGATTCTCTATCATGGAATCGGGCCGCGGTCGCGGGCGGTGTGATACTTTCACAAGATGATCGCGGCGGTCCGCCGTCTCCTGCCTTACCTGCTTCGTTACCGCCGGCAGTTCCTGATCGGCCTCGCCTGCGTGGCCGTCACGACGGGCGTGTCCCTCACGTCGCCGTGGGTGCTCCAGCACGCGGTGGACGACCTCTACGCCGGTGTGACCCAGCACAAACTCATCGTCTACTCGGCCATCCTCCTCGGTATCGCGCTCACCGGCGCGACGTTCCGGTTCCTGATGCGGCGCATCATCATCGGCGTGTCGCGGCAGATCGAGTACGACTTGCGAAACGACTTTTTCGCGCGGTTGCAGCTGTTCCCGCTGTCGTACTTCCAGGCGCGGCGGACGGGCGACCTGATGTCGCGCGCCACGAACGACCTGAATGCGGTCAGGATGACGGTGGGGCCGGCCATCATGTACTCGGCCAACACGATCATCCTGTTCGTGGCGGCGATCGCCCTGATGATCTCGATCGACCTCCGGTTGACGCTGGTGGCCTTGATCCCGCTGCCGTTCGTGTCGATTGCCGTCCGCTACTTCGGCGCGGCGATCCACAAGCGATTCGAGCGGATCCAGGCGCAACTGTCCGACCTGAGCGCCGTGACCCAGGAGGCGCTGTCGGGCGTTCGCGTCGTTCGGGCCTACCGCCAGGAAGCGGCCGAGATGGAGCGGTTCGGCCGGGCCAACCGCGAATACCTCGAGCGGAACCGGCGCCTGGTGCGGCTGCAGGGGTTCTTCTACCCGAGCATGTCGCTGTTCCTCGGCCTCGGGTCGCTCCTGGTGCTGTGGCTGGGCAGCCGCGAGGTGATCGCGGGCCGCCTCACCGTCGGTGGGTTCGTGGCCTTCAACGCCTACATGCTCATGCTGTCGTGGCCGATGATCGCGTTCGGGTGGGTCACCAACATGGTGCAGCGCGGCCTCGCCTCCTGGAAACGGATGCTGGAGGTGCTGGACGCGGTCCCCGACATCGCCGACCCCGCTCCAGGGCGACTGGTGGTGCTTCCGCAGGTGACGGGCGCCATCGAGTTTCGCGACCTGACGTTCGCATACGGGGGGCGTCAGGTGCTGGAGCATGTGTCGGCACGGATTGCCCCGGGGCAAACCGTGGCTCTCGTCGGTCCCACCGGCTCGGGCAAGTCCACGCTCATCAGCCTCCTGCCGCGGCTGTTCGACCCGCCGCCCGGGACGGTGTTCATCGACGGCGTGGACGTTCGGGACCTCTCGCTCGCGCAGCTCCGCCGCGCCATCGGCTTCGTGCCGCAGGAGGCGTTCCTCTTCTCGGAGTCGATCGCGGACAACATCGCCTTTGGGATTGGCGGCGCGAAGGCGGCAGACCCGGAGCGGATCCAGTGGGCGGCCGGCGTGGCGCGGCTGGACAAGGATGTGGAGGGTTTCCCGAACGGCCTCGAGACGATGGTGGGGGAGCGCGGCATCACGCTCTCCGGCGGGCAGAAACAGCGGGCGGCCATTGCGCGCGCCCTCCTGACCGACCCCCGCATCCTCGTCCTGGACGACGCGCTGTCGGCGGTGGACACCTACACCGAGGAGGAGATCCTGGCGCGGCTGAGGGGCGTGATGCGTGAACGCACGTCGATCATCGTCTCGCATCGCGTATCGACGGTGCGCGAGGCGGATCTCATCCTCGTCCTCGAGTATGGCCGCGTGATCGAGCGCGGGTCGCACGACGAGTTGGTGAGGCTCGACGGCTTCTACGCCGAGTTGTACCGGAAGCAGTTGCTGGAAGAGGAACTGGCGGCATCCTAGGGGCGGCGCACGCGTCGCCCGGATTGGGCGGGAAGGCGACCGGACATCAATGTCATCCCAGGACGAGGAAGTTCTCGGCAAGGCATACGACGCGCGGCTCATGCGCCGCCTCCTGGGATACCTGCGCCCGTACAAGATGCTGGCGGCCGGGGCGCTCGGCGCCCTGATCGGCGGCTCCGCGCTGCAGCTGGCGCAGCCCTACCTGATGAAGGTGGCGATCGACCGGTACATCGCGCAGCGCGACCTGTCGGGACTGAACCTCATCGCCCTGGGCTTCCTGGGCATCCTGGTCGGATCGTTCGTCTTCGAGTTCCTCCAGACCTACATCCTGCAGTACGTCGGGCAGCGGATCATGTTCGACATGCGGATGCAGATCTACGGGCACCTGCAGCGCGTCGATATCCAGTACTACGACCGGAACCCGGTGGGACGCCTGATGACGCGGGTGACGACCGACGTCGATGTCCTGAACGACCTGTTCGCGGCGGGCGTCGTCTCCGTGTTCGGGGACGTCTTCACGCTGCTCGGCATCATGGTCGTGCTGCTCACGATGAGCTGGAAGCTGGCCCTCGTCGCGTTCTCGGTGCTGCCGCTCATCGTGTTCGTCACGCAGTGGTTCCGTCGCAACGTGCGTGAATCGTATCGGCGGGTGCGGCTCTGGATCGCGAAGATCAACGCGTTCCTGCAGGAGAACATCAGCGGGATGGCGACCGTGCAGTTGTTCCGGCGTGAAGCGGAGAACTTCGCACGCTTCGACGCGATCGACCGCGGGCACCGGGACGCGAATATCCAGTCGATCTTCTACTACGCGGTCTTCTACCCGGCGATCGAGGTGACGAGCGCGCTCGCGTTGGCGCTCATCGTCTGGTACGGCGGCGGCCAGGTGCTGGCGGGCGTCCTCACACTCGGATCGCTGGTGGCCTTCATCCAGTACTCGCAACGCTTCTTCCGACCGATCAGCGACATCTCCGAGAAGTTCAACCTGCTGCAGGCCGCGATGGCCTCCTCGGAGCGGATCTTCACGCTGCTCGACACGCCGGCGACGATCGTGTCCCCGCCAGAGGCCGGGAGCAGCGGTGCCAGGCCACGAGTCGGACTTGCCACGCCGACGCGCCCGGAGCACGCGGAGGCAGGGCACCTCCGGTTCGACCACGTGTGGTTCGCGTACAGCGGCGAGGACTTCGTGCTTCGCGACGTGTCGTTCGAAGTGAAACCGGGTCAGCGTGTCGGCGTGGTCGGCGCTACCGGGGCCGGCAAGTCCACGCTCATCAACCTGTTCATGCGGTTCTACGACGTGAGCCGGGGCCGCATCCTCGTGGACGGCGTGGACATTCGTGAGATGGAGCTGGGCAGGCTGCGCGCGCTGTTCAGCCTGGTGCTCCAGGACGTGCAGCTCTTCTCGGGAACGATCGCCACCAACATCCGGCTGGGATCGACGTTGAGCGACGACGACGTCCGGCGTGCGGCCGACGCGGTCCATGCCGGCGCGTTCATCGACCGGCTGCCGAACGGCCTGGCCAGCGAAGTGGGAGAGCGCGGCGCGAGCCTGTCGGTCGGCCAGAAGCAACTGCTGTCGTTTGCCAGGGCGCTTGCGTTCGACCCGCGGATCCTGATTCTCGACGAAGCCACGTCGAGCGTGGACACCGAAACGGAGCTGCTCATCCGCGACGCCTTGAAGGTGCTGATGGCGGGCCGGACGACCATTGCCGTGGCGCACCGGCTGTCGACCATCCAGGACATGGACCGCATCCTGGTCTTCCACAAGGGTGAACTGCGGGAGTCGGGCACCCACCAGGAACTGCTCGGCCAGCGGGGCCTCTACTACCGCCTGTACCAGCTGCAATACAAGGACCAGGAAGCCCCGGAGACGACGACCTTGCCGTTACCGCCTCGACTCGGGGAACTGCGGCAGTTCGGTTGACGGGATCGGGCGGGGACTTGGCGCCTGAGGTCCTGGCTTGGGGCGGCCCCGCCAGGG
Source organism: Acidobacteriota bacterium (assembly GCA_017883185.1). Lineage (GTDB taxonomy): Bacteria > Acidobacteriota > Vicinamibacteria > Vicinamibacterales > Fen-181 > FEN-299. Next base: position 41,755 of record JADGOB010000008.1, on the reverse strand, counting down.
CAGCAGGGTGTCGAGCAGGCTTGGCCCGCTGGCGCGGGGATTCCAGCCGAGCCTGAGCGCGAAGACCTGTACCGTCCGTCGGCCCAATCGTGTGGCCTCGTCGCAGTTCCGCATGTAGATGTCCAGCAGCTGGCCGCGGACGATTGGGCCGGTGTCCATGATGGTGTAGATGCCGTCGTACTGGGCGCCCAGCTTCGAGACCTGGATGATCGATCCGGAGGGGAGGACATCTTGGTCCGCCGCGGCAATGCCGGTCCGGGGCGGAAGCCCGGACGCGGTGACGTCGCCAGTGCAGTAGGCGGTGGCGACGAACCGGAGGTGCGCGCCGAGGCCGGGTTCGGCCTTCTCTTCCCGCAGCAGCGCCTGCCGGGCGGCGTACTTCGAGTCGAGAATCGTCGCCTGGTAGAGCACGACGAAGCCCCCCGCGGCGACCAGCGTCACCACCCCCTTGCGCCAGAGGGAATCAGAGATCCGCATCAGTGTGTTGCCCTGCGCCGTGCCTCTTGCATGTGGCGGTGCCGCGCTTCCAGGAATCCGCGGGTGACCCAGTAGGCGATGACGGACAAGAGCGTTGCACCGAGCATCGATCCCACGAAGTACGGCCAGAACAGCGGTCGCATGTCACTCGCGATCTGGCGCCAGAACTCGGACCGAAACAGCGACAGGCTGAAGAGTTGCACGATCCGTTCGCCAAACCCCTTCGGCAACCCGGTGCCCAGCATCCACGCGCCGGCGGCCGTCGCCAACGCATACCAGGCGGCGATGATCCAGGGCAGGTTGGAATAGACCCCGACCAGGACAGCCACCCGGTTCAGATTGAAGACGAACGCCACCCCCAGCGCCAGGATCGTGTGCAAGCCCAGGAACGGCGAGAACCCGAAGAAGACGCCCATGGCAAATGCGGCCGCGGTCCGACTGGGCGTGTCGTGAATGTGCAGCAGCGCCTCCATCCACTTGCGGACGAGGGCGCGGGTGATGGCAATCATCGAAAGTGTGTGAACCCCGCGGGCAGCGCCGCCTTCGCGCCCCGGCGCGTCAAGACCAGGCTGCGATCCGCCGTGATCGTGCCGATCCGCGTGCAGGGCAGGCCACCGGTCAAAGGCAGCACCGATGCGAGCGCACGGCGGCGTCGCGCGGGCACCGTGAACAACAACTCGTAGTCCTCGCCTCCGGACACCGCCGCCTCGAGCGCGTCGAGGCCCTCCTGCTCCTCGAACCATCGGCGCGCGGCCTCAGGGACGGGAATCGCGTCGCCGTCGATCTCGGCGCCGACGCCGCTCGCACCCGTCACCTGCCGAACGGCATCACCGAGGCCGTCGCTCAGATCCACGCACGACGAGGCGACACAGTTTCGACCGAGCAGCAGCCCGAGCCGGACACGCGGATCGGGCAGGAGAAACCGGGCTGCGCACTCGTCGAGCCCGCGGTCGCCCGTCGGCTGGCCCTCCAAGCCTGGCGCGGCCTCGGGTGGCGTGGCACCCGCGCGCCGCCGCGAGAGATACCCCGCGTAGGAGGCGCCGACACATCCGCTGACGTAGATGCTGTCGCCCGGTTTCGCGCCCTCGCGGGCCAGGACCCGCCGCGGCTTGACCGCGCCCATCGCCGTGACGTCCAGGACGAGGGGCCCGGGCGACCGCGACACGTTGCCGCCGATCAGCGTGACGTCGTAGCGGTGGGCGAGCGCCAGCCACCCGCCGATCATCGCGTCGAACTCGACGACCGGCATGGCGCCCGGCAGCACGAGCGAGAGCAGCGCGGCTCGAGGTTCGGCGCCCATGGCCGCCAGGTCGCTCAGGTTCACCGCAAGCGCCTTGTGGCCGATCGCGGCGGCAGGGACATAGGCCCGGTCGAAGTGCACGCCTTCCACGAAGGCGTCGGTCGTGATGACCTCGGCGCGGTTTCGCGCCGGCTCGATCACGGCGGCATCGTCGCCCATGCCGATCGACACCCACGAGGGCGCCGCCGGCGTGCGGGCCCGAATGCGCTCGATGACCGCGTGCTCGCCGAGATCGGCGACCGTCTGCCCCGGCGATGTGCTCATGGCCACCGTCTCCTACTTCGCGTATTCGACGGCCCGCGTCTCGCGGATCACGGTGACCTTGATCTGGCCGGGGTACTCCAGTTCGCTCTCGATGCGCCGCGCGATGTCCTTCGAGAGCCACACCGCTTCTTCATCGGTGATTTTCTCGCTCTCGACGAGGATGCGGATCTCGCGGCCCGCCTGCAGCGCGAACGACTTCGACACGCCCTTGAACGAGTCGGCGATGCCCTCGAGCTTCTCGAGGCGCTTCACGTACGACTCGAGGACGTCGCGCCGCGCGCCTGGACGCGCGGCTGACACGGCGTCGGCCGCCTGCACCAGCATCGCCTCGAGCGACGGCCAGTCGATGTCCATGTGGTGCGAGGCAATCGCCTGGAGCACGGCCTCGCTCTCGCCGTGCTTGCGCAGGAGGTCGACGCCAATCTCGAGGTGCGTGCCCTGCATCTCGCGATCCACGGCCTTGCCGATGTCGTGCAGGAACCCCGCCCGCACCGTCGTGTGCGCGTCGAGGCCCACCTCGCGGGCCATCAGCCCGGCGATGTAGGCGACCTCCTTGCAGTGGCTGAGCACGTTCTGGCCGTAGGAGGTTCGGTACTTCAGCCGGCCCATCAACCGCTGCACCTCGGGATCGAGGTCGTGGATGCCGAGCTCGAACGCCGCGTCTTCGCCGTCCTGGCGCACCGTCTCCTCGAGCTCCGCCTTGACCTTCTCGACGACTTCCTCGATACGCGCCGGGTGGATCCTCCCGTCGGCAATGAGCCGCTCGATCGCCTGCCTGGCGATCTCGCGCCGGTACGGGTCGAAGCCGGACAGGATGATCGCCCCCGGCGTGTCATCGACGATCAGGTCGATGCCGGTCGCAATCTCGAGCGCCCGGATGTTGCGTCCCTCGCGCCCGATGATGCGCCCCTTCAGGTCGTCGCTCGGCAGGTCCACCACCGAAACGGTGGTCTCGATCGCGTGCTCGGGGGCGCTGCGCTGGATTGCCTCGGTGACCAGCTGCTTGGCGCGCGCCGTGGCGGTCTCGCGGGCTTCCGACTCGAGCCTCTTCACCATGTTCGCCGCGTCGCGCCTGGCGTCCGATTCGAACTGCCTGAGCAGGATCTCCTTCGCCTCGTCGCCGGTCAGGCGGGCGACGCGCTGCAGTTCCTGCTGTTGCTCGGCGACCAGTTGCTCGTAGCGGGAGGCGGTGGCCGCCGTGGCGCGTTCGCGGTCGCGAATCGACTGCTCGCGCGCCCGCAGATCCTTCTCGTGCTGCTCGGCGGCGGCCAGCCGCTCGGTCAGCTTCTCTTCCTTCTTGGTGAGAATCTGCTCCATCCGCGCCGCCTGCTGGCGCCGATCCTCGGCCAGGCGGTCCGCGTCCATCACGATATGGTGCGCCTTCTCCTTGGCCTCGAGCAGTGCTTCCTTCTTCCGGTTCTCCGCCTCGCGCTCCGCGTCGCGCAGCGTCGCCCGGGCCTGCTCCTCGGCCCGCCCGATGGTCTCGGCCGAAATTCGTCTACGCGAGGCGACCCAATACACGAACACGGCCACCGCGATGAGATCGGCCGCGATTGATACGGTCAGGTAAACGACACCGGGCTGCATGCCGCGTCCTTTTCGGAACCCCTCCGTCTGGATGCCACGGGGCTCGGGTCAGGGGAACGGGGCGACAGCCCCGCGGTTACCGGAGATGAGGAGAGAGAGGAAGAAAGGCCCCGCTTTGCCGTGTGGGGAGGTCGCATGAACCTGCATGAAGCAGGTGGAACCGCATTGTCGATCGCGCGTTAGGCTTCCTCGCCTAGAGGCCTGCACACGGCGCAACCTCGCAGTTCACTTGACGGTAATGTTGGCTCAAGCGAGCCTCCACAACCATCACGAGCAAAGCAGGGAACTCTAATTCTCCGACGATCTTAGACCGTCACTCTGGGACGGTCAAGGCGAAACAACGAAAGTCGGTTCTGACGAAGAGGGGTCGGGAACGGACGCTGAGGGAGCCGCGAACGGACGCTGAGGAGTCGGGAACGGCGACCGGGCAGGGACGCAACCTGCTGCGTCCCTGCCGATTGGTGCGAGATGTGGGCGGGCTACCGGACCTTCGTCGCCAGCGAGTTGCTGCCCGCGGCCCACCACACGCCGCCGCAATCCCAGTAGAGCGACCGTTCAACCACGATGCTCGCCGCCTGTCCGTTGACGTCGAGGCTCTCGACAAGGGCGCCAAAGCGCTTTCCGGCCGTCAGGCCACCGAATGGAGACGAGGCCGCCTCCGTCGTCCCGCCGGTCCACACGGTCGTCCGGCTGTTCGCCGCCACGTCAACCTCGCGGGCGACGCTGGTTCCATCCTCGAGCATCAGGGTTACGCGGACCCTGCCCGCACTCGGAGACGTGTTTGCCACGAGGATGTAGATCTGGACGTTCCTGGGCCCGCCCTGCTCGCCGTCGGCGAGGGCCGCGCTGCTGTTCGGATTCGCGATCAAGACATACATGTCGAAGAACGGCCCCGTGGCACCCTCGGCCAGGAACCAATCGGTGGATGCCGCGGTGACGCCAACGGCATCGTGCCCGGCGCTGAAGAACTGTCCCTGGGCGTTCAGGTACAACGCGCGCTCGACGATGATCGGCAGCGCGGCGTCGAGCGATGTGACGACACCCGAAACGTCCGTGGCGGAGAGACCCGGATCCTCGCCGTTGACCCAGATGGTGCGACGCGACAGGGCGGCGACCGTGTAGGTCTTCACGATGGGCAGCCTGCCCTCAGGCCGCAGGTAGGTGATCTGCACGTCGGCCGGCTCATCGTCCGGTCCGCGATGACCGGCACGTCGGACTCGACGATCGTCCAGAACCCGCCGCCTACGGATCCGTAGGCGGGGCAGGCCGCGGATCACAATCCTGTGGCCTCGAGCGGGCCTACTGGCCCGTTTGGACCGAGACTCGCAAGGAGCGTTCCTGCCTGGCGGCGAGAGGGAGCGGGCGGTGGGCGAGAGAGGAGGCGGCTAGGTGGCCAGCGCCTCGTCGATCAGGCGCTCGAGCCGGGCGACCCAATCGATGACGAACTCGCGCTGGTTGCGGTCGCTGTCGAGCGCGTGGAAGTACTCGTCGGCGATGTTCAGCGCGGCGAGGACCACGAGGCGAGTGGTGTCGGTGGTGGGGGTGACATCGGCGGCAGAGCGGATCTTCTCGTCCACGTAAGCCGCCAGGTCGGCGACGTACGCCTCGGCCAGCGTGCTGCGAATCGGGTACTGCTGGCCGAGGATCTCGACCGCGACGACGCGCGCCATCTGGTTCACAAAGTCCCTGTCTTCAGATGTCGAGTCCCTCGAGGTGCTCGAGGATGCCGGCCACGCGGGAGCGCACCTGGTCGCGCTCCTGGCGCAGTGCCGCCATCTCGGCCACGCCGCTCTCGACGTCGGCCAGCCTCGCAAGCGCCGCGTCAAGTTCGCCGGAGAGCCGCCGGTTCTCCTCCGCCTGCGTCGTGTGATTGGCGCGCAACTTGCCCATCTCGGCCACGAGCAGGCGCACCTTCTGTTCGAGGCGGTCGAGCGCCTCGAGATCGCTGGGGGTGATCGTCTTTGCCACGGGTCAGCCTCTTCGAAGTGGGGGCGGTTGGCGAACCGCCCCCAGGAAGTTCCTATCAGCGTTGCACGGCCTGGTGCTCGCGGGTCAGCGCCTCCATGACACGCTCCATCGTCTCTTGCACGTCCGCATCGGTCAACGTGCGATCCGGCGACCTGAACGTGAGCCGCAGCGACAGGCTGTAACGGCCCTCAGGAATGCCCTGGCCCTTGTACCGATCGAACTCGCGAATCTGGATGAGCGTCTGCGGGGCGACACCACGAATGGTCGCGCGAAGGCGCTCGGAACGCAACCCCTCTTCCACCACGATCGAGATGTCTCGCACGATTGACGGGAAGCGGGGCAGGGTCTCGGCTCTCGTGTCGGCGGTCGGCGCCAGCCGGTCGAGGGCGTCGAGGTCCAGTTCGGCGACGTAGACCTCGTCTCCGGCAGGAAGACCGCGCGCCTCGGACTGCCCCGGCGCCAACTGGCCGAGGACCCCGACCGCCGTCTTGCCAACGGACACCGCCGCGGCGCGCCCGGCGACGAGGTACCCGTTCGTCAGGTCGGTGAAGACCAGCGGAAGGTCGAGCGCCTCACCGATCCGCTCGACGACGCCCTTGGCGTCGAAGAAATCGACGAGTCGCAGGCCACCGCTCCAGTGCTCGGGCACGCACGCCCCGGTCCACGCGAATGCGACGTGGTGCTGCTCGCCGCCCGCCGGCGAGAAGCAGGCCCCGATCTCGAAAAGGCGAACATCCCGGTGCTCGCGCCGGCGGTTGTGCGCTACGCTCTCGAGGAGACCGGGCAGCAGCGACGGCCGCAGCACCGCGAACTTCTCGGAGAGCGGGTAGGCGAGCGGAACGAGAGCGCGATCCCCGGTCACGAAGGGCGCCGCGTCCGCCTCATCGACAAACGTGTAGCTGACCGCTTCCGAGAAGCCAGACGAGGTGAGCCGGTGGCGGAGCAGCGTCTTGCGCGCCATCCGAGGGTCGGGTCGCGGCGAGGTCGCGCGGAGCGCGGGGAAGTGAGACGGGATGCGGTCGTAGCCGTGGTGGCGCGCCACTTCCTCGATCAGGTCGGCCTCGCGCACGATGTCGACGCGCATGGTTGGGACGCGAACGCTCCAGCCGTCGGCCGCCTCGGCGACATCGAAGCCGAGGCCGGTGAGGATGGCCAGCACGTCGGCGTCGGCCACGGTGGTGCCGAGCAGTTGCGCGATCCGTTGGCGGCGCAGGGTGACGTCGATCGGCCCGCGGGGCGACGGATAGACGTCGATGACGGCGCCCACGCGGCGGCCCGCGCCGATCTGCTCGATCAGCGCGCACGCCCGCTCCAGCGCGACGACCGGGGCATTGATGTCAGTGCCGCGCTCGAAGCGCGACGAGGCTTCGGTTTTCAGGCCGAGGCGCTTGCTGGTGCGGCGGACCGATGCCGGCTTGAAGTAGGCGCTTTCGAGCGCGATCAGCCGCGTACCCGGCCAGACCTCGGAGTGCGCGCCGCCCATCACGCCCGCCACCGCCTGCGGGACCGAGCCGTCTGCAATCACCAGCATGTCGGGTTCGAGGGCGCGGTCCTCGCCGTCCAGGGTGCGAAGGCGCTCGCCCGCTCTGGCGCGCCTGGCCCGCAACTGGCGCCCCGCCAGCCGCTCGAGGTCGAAGGCGTGCATCGGGTGCCCCATCTCGAGCAGGACGTAGTTGGTCACGTCCACGATGTTGTTGATCGGGCGCACGCCGGCTGCGGTCAGCCGGTTCGCCAGCCACTCGGGGGACGGGCCGATCGTCACCTCAGCCACCGCCGCCGCGTATCGCGGGCACAGGTCGGCATCCTCGATCGTGACTTCGAGGCCGTCGGCCGCCACGCGGGTCGGCGTCGGAGCAGAGACCGCACGCACGCTGCTGATCGGACGTCCCGCCTCGTCCCACGGCAGCCGGAGCGGGACGCGGCACGCGGTGGCCGCTTCGCGCGCCAGACCGACGACGCTCAGGCAGTCCGGGCGGTTCGCGGTGATTTCGAAGTCGATGACCGCGTCGTTCGCATCGTCGCCAGCGGCCCTGGTGGGCGGCCGGGGCGCGAGTGGTCCCTCGGGCACCGGGTCGAGCGACGCCACCTCGAAGCCGCACATCGAGAGGAGCGACGCCAGATCGGCGACGGGCAGGCGGACGTCGGTCAGTTCACGCAGCCACGAAGCGAGGAGTTTCAAAAGGAAAACTGCTCCAGGAATCGCAGGTCGTTCTCGTAGAACAGCCTGATGTCGTCCACGCCGTACTTCAACATCGCGACGCGCTCGATGCCGGTGCCGAAGGCAAAGCCGGTGTAGCGCTCGGCATCGTAGCCCACGGCCTCGAGGACCGACGGGTGCACCATGCCGCTGCCGAGAATCTCGAGCCACCCGGTACGCTTGCACACCGGGCACCCGGTTCCGCCGCAGAACACGCAGCCGATGAACATCTCGGCGCTCGGCTCGGTGTACGGGAAAAAGCTCGGGCGGAACATCACCTTGATGTCGGGCGCGAAGATCTCGCGCACGAAGGCGGTGAGCGTGCCCTTGAGATCCGCGAACGTCACCCGCTCATCGACCAGCAACCCCTCGAACTGGTGGAACATCGGGGTGTGCGTGAGGTCCGGGTTGTCGCGCCGGAACACCTTGCCGATGGCGACGATCCGGACGGGCGGCTCGTGGGCCTCCATGTAGCGGATCTGCATCGCCGAGGTGTGCGTGCGGAGCAGCGTCGCGGGGCGGTCGGGCGGCGCCGGGCGCGTGCTGACGCGGGTGCCGGGCGTGCCGAGCCCGCGCTGCGGCACGGGCTGACCGAGGAAGAACGTGTCCTGCATGTCGCGGGCGGGGTGCTCGGGCGGCATGTTCAGGGCTTCGAAGTTGTGGTAGTCGTCCTCGATCTCGGGCCCTTCGAGGATCTCGTAGCCCATGCGGCTGAAGATCGCCTCGACCTGGTGCCGCACGTGGGTGAGGGGATGCAGGTGCCCGAGCGGGACCTGCCGGCCAGGCAAGGTGACGTCGAGGCCGCCGGCGACGGGGCGACCGGACTCGAGGGAGGCCCGCCTGGCGTCGAGCGCGCCCTCGATCTCGTTCTTGAACTGGTTGGCGAGCATGCCCAGGAGAGGCCGGTCGGCCGGCGAGGCGCTGGCCACGGCTTTCATCAGCGAGGCGATCACGCCGCCCTTGCGCCCGAGGAAGCGGTCGCGCACCACGCGCAGGGCCTGGTCGGTGGCCGCGGCGGCAAGCGCGGCCTGGAACTCCACCCGAAGGCGTTCGATCTCCTCAGCGTCTGGCATGAAGACCTATCCGTCGTTCACGCCTGCGCCGGAGCCGCGAGCGCGTCCTTCGCCTGCCCCGCGATCCGCGCAAACGCGGTCGGTTCCTTCACGGCGAGGTCGGCGAGCGTCTTGCGATCGAGGCCGATGCCGGCGACCTTCAACCCGCGAATCAACTGCCCGTAGCTGAGACCCTGCTGGCGTGCCGCGGCATTGATCCGGATGATCCACAGGCGGCGGAAGTCGCGCTTCTTGTCGCGACGGCCGACGAACGCGTACTTCAATGCGGTGTCGACCGCTTCTTTCATTGAGCGGTACAGCTTGCTCTTCCTGGCGTAGTAACCCTTGGCAAGACCGAGCAGCTTCTTCCGCTTTGCTCGCCGCACGGTTCCGCGTTTCACTCGAGGCATTTCTGAGCTCCTTGCGCTGATCGGGATTCGGGATTCAGGAGCCGTGATTCAGCGTGCCGAATCTCCTCTCCTGGCTCCTGACTCCTATTTATACGGCAGCATCCGCTTGATCTTGGCGGCGTCTGCGGCGGAGACAACCACCATTCCGGACAGATGGCGCTTCTCCTTGGTCGTCTTGCTGGACAGCAGGTGGCGCTTGAAAGCCATGCTGCGCTTGAACTTCCCGGTCCCGGTCTTCTTGAAGCGCTTGGCGGCGCCCCTGTGGGTCTTGAGTTTCGGCATCTTCAGTTCCCCTCTATTCCACTCAGCACCGCAGGGGGCGCCGGTTTAGGCGCCTGCGGCTTGCTGCCCGGCTTGTGGCTCAGGATGGTGTGCATCGTGTTGCCTTCCATCCTGGGCATCGACTCCGGCACGGCCACGTCGGAGAGTTCCCGGATCAGGCGCTCGAGGATCCGGCGCCCGATGTCGGGATGCGCCATTTCCCGTCCGCGGAAGAAGACCGTCGCCTTGACCTTGTCGCCGTCGGCCAGGAAGCGCTCGATGTGGTTCTTCTTGAACTGGAAATCGTGCTCGTCCACCTTCGGCCGGAACTTGATTTCCTTGACCTCGATGATCTTCTGGTGCTTTCGGGCTTCGCGGGTGCGCTTCTGCTCCTGGTACTGGTACTTGCCGAAATCCATGATGCGGCAGACCGGAGGCTGCGCCATCGGCGCGACCTCGACCAAGTCCAGACCCTTCTGGCGAGCAATGGTCAGCGCCTGCTGCGGCGCCATGATGCCCAGTTGCTGGGCGGCGTCATCGATGACACGAACTTCCCGCACTCGGATCCGTTCATTGATCCTCGTGCGGTCGTCACGTCGTGGAGCGGAGCGATCGAAAGCGATATGGACCTCCTCTGAGTCACCGGCTTTCCGAGCGTCTACCGACCTTTCCGCGCGATCTCGTCCTGCGCGGCGGCCATGAAGTCGTCCACCGTCCGGGCGCCCTGGTCCCCGCCGGCGCGGCTGCGCACCGAGACGGTCCCCTGCTCGGCCTCGCGGTCGCCCACGACGAGCATGTACGGCACCTTCTGCAGCTGCGCCTCTCGGATCTTGTAGCCGATCTTCTCCTGGCGTTCGTCGAGCTCGACGAACAGCCCGGCGGCCGTGAGCCGGTCCCGCACGGTCGCCGCGTAGGCCATGTGGCGGTCGGCAATCGGCAGGACGATCGCCTGCACCGGAGCGAACCACATCGGGAGCGCGCCCGCGTAGTGCTCGAGCAGCAGCGCGATGAACCGCTCCAGGCTGCCGAAGATCGCGCGGTGCATCACGACCGGCGTGTGCTCGGTATTGTCCGCCCCGATGTACTTCAGCTTGAAGCGCTGCGGCAACTGGTAGTCCAGCTGAATCGTCGCGCACTGCCACTTGCGGCCGAGCGCATCGGTCACCGCGAAGTCGATCTTCGGCCCGTAGAAGGCGCCGTCACCCTCGTTGATGGTGTAGGCCTGGCCCGCGCTCGCCAGCGCCTTCTTGAGCTCAGACTCGGCGTGATCCCACGTCGCCTTTTCGCCGAGATACTGCTCGGGGCGCGTAGACAGTTTCATCTCCGGCGTGAGCCCGAAGTCGCCGTAGACCCGCTGCACCAGCCGCAACAGGCGCTCCACTTCCTCGCCGATCTGGTCCTCGGTGAGGAAGATGTGGGCGTCGTCCATGATGAATTCGCGCACGCGCGTGAGCCCGGACATGACGCCCGACGCCTCGTACCGGTGGAGCACGCTCTGGTCGTGTATCCGGTAGGGCAGGTCCCGGTAGCTTCGCATCTCGCTGCCGAACACCAGCATGTGCCCCGGGCAATTCATCGGCTTGAGGCCGTAGCACTGCTCGTCCGCCTCGAACAGGAACATGTTCTCTCGGTAGTGCTCCCAGTGGCCGGACGTCTCCCACAGCGCCTTGTTGAAGACGAGCGGCGTGCGCATCTCCACGTACCCCTCGGGAGCGAGGATCGCGCGCATGTAGTTGCCGAGCGTGTTCACCAGCCGCGTGCCCTTTCCCAGCCAGAACGGCTCGCCGGGCGCCCACGGGTGGAACATGAACAGCCCCAGTTCCTTCCCGAGCTTCCGGTGATCGCGCTTCTTGGCTTCCTCGATCCGATCGAGATAGGCCTTGAGGTCGGACTCACTGAAGAACGCGGTGCCGTAGATCCGCTGCATCGGCTGGTTCTTCGCGTCGCCCTTCCAGTAGGCGTTCGAGGTGCTGAGCAGCTTGAACGCCTTCAGCTTCCCGGTCGAGGGGACGTGGGGGCCCGTGCAGAAATCGACGAAGATGTCGTCGATCCCGTAACACGAGACCACCGGGCCGCCTTTCTCCTCGATCAGCTGCACCTTGAGCGGTTCGCCACGCTCGTCGAAGAACCGCTTGGCCTCCTCCTTTGCCAGCATGCGGCGGTCGTAGGCGAGGTCACGCTTCGCGAACTCCTTCATCTTCTCTTCGATCGCCGCGAGGTCCTCGGGGACGAATGGGCGCGAGACGATGAAGTCGTAGAAGAAGCCGTCGTCGGTCGCCGGGCCGATGCCGCACTGGGCGCCGGGGAACAGGGCGGTGACCGCCGCCGCCATCAGGTGCGCCGTGCTGTGACGGTACAGCTCGACCGCTTCCGGGGCGTCCGCCGTGACAAGGCGGAGCGACGCGTCGGCGTCGAGCGAGAACGAGAGATCCACCACCTCATCGTTCACGATGGCGGCCACGGCAGACTTCGCTACGCGTGGCGGGAGGTCGGCCATCAAGGTGCGCACCGTCGTCCCCGCAGGGACGCTGCGGCGGGAGCCGTCCGGCAACGTGATAGTGACGTGGGCCATCCAGGTGTTCAGGAGCCGAGGGAGGTCTCTTCAGCCATCAGCAGTCGGGATTCCGGGTGTTGCCCCGGCTTTCTCCCCAAGCGTGCCACTCGCGTCCAGGCTGACAGCCGATTGCTCCGGCGCAGAACGGAATCGAGGTGGTAGGCACGGGCGGACTCGAACCGCCGACCTCCTGCGTGTCAAGCAGGCGCTCTAACCAAACTGAGCTACGCGCCTAAATCAAGAAAAGCCGGCACTTACAGAAGCAGTCAGTATAGCAACGGGCGGAAGCACGCGTCAACGCGCATCTGGTCCGCAACGCTCCCGTCGCGGGGAAGGGCGGTGACCGCGATGCGACACCGACGGCACGCCGGGCGGCGGCCGCCGGTGCCCGCACCATTGGCTACTTGACCGTGTCCTTCAGCGTCTTGCCGGCGGAGAAGCGAACAACGCGGCGCTTCGGGATCTTCACCTCGGCGCCCGTCTGCGGGTTGCGTCCCATGCGGGCCTTGCGGACCGACGTTTTGAAGGTGCCGAAGCCAACGAAGGTGATCGGGTCACCCTTCTTCAGCGAGCGCGTGATTCCGTCGAGTACCGACTCGAGAGCGGCGGCAGCGGCGACCTTGGTTGCGCCGGTGTCCTTGACGATCTTGGCAATCAAATCCTGCTTGTTCATGAAGTCTCCTCGGCGGCCGATGGAGTACGCGTCGCAGCGCACGTCATTCGGGTGGACGCCTCAGCGGTTATACGCGACGGATCGAGGCGTGTCAAGAGACAAAGACGCGTGCGGTGGATTCGGTCTACTTGGTCCTGAGCCTCTCGAGGCCCTTTTGGAGGATGGCATCGGTGGCGGGCGGCGGCGCGCCGAAGTCGATCTCGGCGACATCAACCGCAACGGCCGGCGTGAGGCCCTTCTCGTGGAGCGGTTCGCCCGCGGGTGTGAGGAACCAGCCATTCGACACGATCATGGCGGCGCCGTCGGGCAACCAGACGAACTTCTGCAGCGCGGCGCGTCCATGGGTACGTTCGCCGATGAGCGCGGCGCGCTGGTTGCCCGCGAGGGCGGCCGCGAAGATTTCGGCGGCGCCAGACGTGCCATCGTTGACCAACACGACGGTCGGTAGCGTGATCGCACCGTCACCGGCCCCCGCGGCGACCGGCTGCCGGGCCGCCCCGCGCATCTCCCTGATCGCGATCGTTCCAGCCGGCACGAACAGTTTCGCTGCCGCGATACCGGACTCGTAGCGGCCGGTCGCCGTGTCGCGGACATCGACGAGCAGCGACGTCGCGCCGGCCCTTGTCAACTCGTTCACCTGGGACCCAAGGCTCTTCGCGACAGTCGGCCCGAATCCCGCGATCCGCACGTAGCCCATCGTCGCGCCTTCCATGCGTCCCGTCACGTCCGTCGCCGACAGAATCTCGCGCGTGATCTCCACGGCATGCGGGTCAACCACGTTGCCGCGGATAACGAGCAGGCTGACCTTCGTTCCCGGTGCGCCGCGCAGCAGGCGCGTGCCCTCGTACACCGACATCTCGCGCGTGGGCTTGCCGTCGATCGCACGAAGGAAATCACCTGACCGCAAGCCCGCTCTCGCGGCCGGCGAGCCGTCTCGAGCCGCGATCACGCGCAGGTAGTACGTGCGCGTCAACTCGATCCCGGTCTCGCCCCCAGCCGGCTTCTCGCTGCTCTCGTGCTGCTTGGCCTCGTCCGGCGCCAGGTAGGCGCTGTCCGGGTCGAGTCCTTCGGCGAGACCCCGCATCGCGCCTCGCATCACGCGGGCAAGATTTGCGTCCTCGACGTAGTTGCCGGAAATGAGGGACACGACGTCTTCGAAGACCCGGAGATGCTGGTAGGTCTCCTCGCGCGCCCAGGTCTTGCCGAGCAGGCCACCGATGACGGCAAACGCGATGACGGGTGCCGTGACGGAGAGGACGAGCAACCGGGTGCGAGAAGTCATGGGGTGTATCGTGGCCGCAGGGGCGACGCAGGCGTCGCCCCTGCCGTGTTTACCGTTCTTTCAGCCATTGTAAGGGATCGACGGGCATACCGTCGATGCGCAACTCGAAGTACACCGCGGAGTTGCCGGCAGGCGCGCGGCCGGCGGTGCCGATGACCTGACCGTGCGACACGTGCATGCCCTTGGTGGCCGTCATCGACCCCAGGTAGCCGTAGAGGGAGAAGGCGAGACCGCCGTGATCGACAATGACCAACTGGCCGAATCCGGCGAAGACGTCGGCGAAAGCCACGGTGCCGTCGTGGACCGACAGGACGGGGGAGCCGTCCGCCGATTCGATCTCGAGGCCGTTCTGCGTCGTCGTGGTCCCGAACCGGGGATTGCGGCGCTCCCCGAACCGGGACAGCACGCGGCCGTTGAGCGGCCAGTCGAGTGCGCCGCGGAACGGCTTCAGCGGGAGGACGACCTGCTCGGGGGCCGGCGAGGTGCCGGGCAGCGCCTGCACGGCCCGCTGCAGGCGCAGGGTCGCCACCTCGAGCTCGCCAACCATCTGGGCGTTCAGGTCGCGCCGCGCGTCGATCTGGCGGACCAGAGCCTCTCGGGCGGCCGCCGCGCGGGTGGCCAGGTCGGCCGCCTTTCGGGCGTCGGCTTGCAGACCCCGAAGGCGGACCGACTGCTGTTCGATCGCGGTTTTCGCGGCGGCAAGCCGCGCGATGGAGGCGGTGAACTCCTGCACGCGGCGCTGATCGAACTGGGCCAGCGCCGAGAGCATCCGCGTGGCGCGCCCGATGTCGCGGAGGTCGTTCACGCCGAGCAGCACGCGCGCATACCCAGGCCTCCCGAGCTTGTACACGTCCACGAGCCGCGCGTGCAGGGCCGGTCGCGCCGCCTGGATGGCCTCGTCGAGCGACGCCATCTGCCGGGTGGCGTCCTCGACCTGGCGCGCGACCGCGTCCACCTCGGCATCGAGCTTGCGGGCTTCCTCGGCTCGGAGGTCGCGCTCCACCTCGAGCGTGCGCAGGTCGCCGAGGAGCGTCCGTTCCTGACCCGCCAGGGCTTCCGCCTCGCGCTGGAGAGCCCGGATGCGTTCGGTCGCGCGGGCCGTGGTGGGGGTGGTCGGAGACTGCTGCGCACAGACAGGCAGCCGCAGGCCCGGCAGTGCCAGGGTGAGGACGAGCACGGAGGCCGCCGCGATGGCTACCTGCATTTGCACGACACTCCAACGAAGGAGTCAGGAGGCGCCAGACTCCAGCCTAGAACAACGGCTTCCCGTCGATCTCCTTCGGGATCCGGATCCCGAAGTACTTCAGGACGGTCGGGGCGATGTCGATGATGCGCGCCTCGTTCGCGTTCAGCTTGCGGTTGGAGATCAGCGACCCCGGGATCGTCTTGTAGTCGAACGAGCAGTGGTCGCCGCTCCATTTCTTCATGTTCGGGTAGAGCAATCCCGGCGGCGAACCGCCGAGCGAGGTCTGCCACGACACGCGGTAGCCGTCCTCGAAGCCGACCTGGAGATCGGGCGCGTTGGCCATGTACGGCCCCGAGTACACATCATCACGCTTGTAGACCGACCGGACGATACGCTGGCCGGTCTTCGGGTCGGTCATCGTGAGGAGCTTGGCGGACAGCTCGTCGGCGAGCCGCTTGTAGTCGTCGCCCTCGTTCACGATGCCCTGGCCTTCCCGACCCCGCATGTTGAAGTAGACCTGCCCGAGGCCGAGCGAGTATGCCCTTGTGCGTGTCCAGTCCACGCCCTCCCAGAACTGTCCGCCGCCGCCGAACATGTCGTTCAGGTTCTTGTCGCCGAGAGCCTTCCCCTGCTTCGCGAGGAACCCGTTCTCGACCAGCCAGGTGTTCAGGTTGACGCCGTACTTGAACGAGTGGAACCCGTGATCGGAGAGGATGAAGACGAGCGTGCCCGGCTCGATGCGCTGCAGCACCTCGCCGACCAGTTGATCGCATCGCTTGTAGACGCGCTCGATCGAGTCGCCGTACCTGGCGGCCCCTGCCGCGTCGTACATCGGGTGCGTCGGATCGATGAAGCGCCAGAACATGTGCTGGACGCGGTCCGTGGACTCGAGGACGCCGATCACCAGGTCGAACTTCTTCGAGTCGATCTCGTGGAGGATCACCTGCGCGCGGTCGTCGAACGCATGGAACAGGTCGTCCATGAACGTCTTCTCGTCGATCCGATCTTCGTTGAGTGGCCACGTGGCCTCCGCCCACCCGAGCGTGCGGAAGGTGCCCAGCCGCTCGTAGAGGTCTTTCGACAGGCCCTTCGGCGACGAGATCGGCATGACGGGCGATTCGGGCCGCCAGTTGACCGGGGACATGTAGAGCTGCAGCTCGCCGCTGGCGCGGACCAGGTAGAACTGCGCCATCCCGTAGAGGCGAACGAGGAAGTTCACGCGGAATTCGAGCGGCACCCACTTGCTCCACCCGCCCTCGCTGAGGTGAATCGTGGTCCCCTGGACGTCGATCGTGGCGCTCCGGGCTTCCTTGCTCCAGCGGACCGAGAACGGGACGCGGATGTCACGCCGGGCCTCGAGCGCCGCCATCCGGGACTGGTCCGCGTCGTTGAGTGTGGCGCCCTTCTTTCGCAGGTCGGCCATCTGCGCCTGTACGATCGGGTTGGGCGGCCCCGTCAACTCGCTCTGGGCGGTATCTCCCTCGAACGCGAGCCGCTTCAGGATCCCACCCATCTCGGTGTTGCCTTCTTCGTACCGGCTCAGGTCGGTGGCGAAGTAGTAGAACGTCCCGATCGTCCCGCGGATGTCAGGAAGCGGCAGGCCGGACAGCAGCTCACCCATCGGCACGTCTTCGGGCGGGAACGTCACGGGCACCGTCAGGACGGCCGAGCGGACTCCCGCCTGGCCGGCCGTGACCCAGAACGACGTGCCACCGCGCAGCGTCGTGACCTTGGGCCGCCCGAGCGGGACGTAGTTGAGGAAGAAATCGGGCATCTCGCGGCGCACCATGCCGAGGTCCGGCACATACGTCTTCACGTCGCGCACGAGGAAATCGAAGATGTTGTGCTTGCCGGCGTTGCCGCCGGTCGCGAACGACGCCCACGACACCGGCGATTCAGGAGAGGTGGATGTCTCCAGACGGTAGAAACCGCCCTGCCCGGCCAGCTTCTGGAAGTTCGGCAGCTTGCCTTCCGCCATCCACTGCTCGACCAGGCGGGGATCCATCCCGTCGAAGCCGAGAATCACCATTTTCTGCTTGTACTTCTCCGTGGGAGCGTTCGTGCCGCACGCGAGCGGGAGCAGCGAAACCAGCAGCAGGCCAGTGGCGAAGATCGTTCTCTTCAGCATCGTGTTCCTGGATGGTCGAAGTGTAGGAAAAGTATAGCATGCGTTGAGGTTGCGCTTGCGGCGCGCACCGGGCGGCAGGTACCATTCCCCCGTGCGATTCCTCGCGATCGATCTCGGCGCACGGCGAGTGGGCCTCGCCATCAGCGATGCGACCGGCGTGCTCGCTCGCCCGCTCGAGGTGCTGGAGGCGACCGGGGCCACGCAGGTGGACCGGGTCGCGACCGCCATTCACCGCCTCGCCGCGGAGGAGGATGGTCTCGAGACGATCGTCGTGGGCCTGCCGCGCCGGCTCGACGGCACGCCGAATGCGCAGACCGCCGCGGTGACCGCATTCGTGGGCGCGCTCCGCTCACGCATCGGGCAGCCCATCGTGCTCCAGGATGAACGCCTGTCGAGCGTCGAAGCGGAAAGCCGGCTTGCGCTGTGCGACCGCGACTGGCGCAGCCGGAAGAAGAAGCTGGATGCCGCGGCAGCCGCGGTGATCCTGCAGGACTACCTCGATGCTCTCGGCAGGTCGCCCGGACACCTATGCTGACCACCCTGCGCTGGATCGTGATGCTGATCGTCGTCGCCGGGCTGTTGGCCGGGGCCGTCGTCGGCCTCTGGCTGCAGCGCGTGTCGCAGCCGTTCAAGGGCTACGCGGGCGTGGAGCAGTTCGTCGATCTCCTTCCGGGTGACGGCACGCTGGTGATCACGCGGAAGATGGTCGGGGCGGGCGTGGTCCGCGACCGCTGGACCTTCCGGCTGGCGCTCTGGCGCACGGGCGCCGCTCGCCGCCTGAAGGCGGGGGAGTATCGCTTCGACCGGGCGATGACGCCGCTCGATGTGGTGACGAAGCTGGCGCGCGGGGATGTGTATTTGCGCTCCGTGACGTTCCCCGAGGGGCTGACGGTGCGCGAGATGAGCCGGATCTTCGAGTCGCGGGGCCTGGGCAGCGCGGCCGACTTCGTCGCGGCCGCAAAGGAGCACGCCTCGCTGGTGCACGATATCGACCCGGCCGCTCAGGACCTCGAGGGCTACCTGTTTCCCGAGACCTACTCGCTCTCGCGGACCGCCGGCGCCGCGGAGTTGGTGCGGACGATGGTCGGCCGGTTCCACCAGGTCTTCACGCCGGAGCTGCGCGCCGCCGCCGCCGGACTCGGCCTGACGCCGCGGCAGGCCGTGACGCTCGCGTCGCTCGTGGAGAAGGAGACCGCGAAGCCCGAGGAACGCCCGGTCGTCGCTGGCGTCTACCTGCGCCGGGTGAAGATGGGGATGGCGCTGCAATGCGATCCGACCGTCATCTACGCGCTGGAGATGACACACCGGTACCGGGGGAACCTCACGCACGACAACCTGCTCGTGGACTCGCCCTACAACACCTACCGGTACCCGGGGTTCCCGCCCGGCCCGATCGCCGCACCCAGTCGAAATTCAATGGAAGCCGTGGCCTACGCCGAGCCGGTGGACTATCTCTACTTCGTCAGCCGCAACGACGGCTCGCACGTGTTCGCCCGCACGCTCGACGAGCACAACCGGAACGTCCACAAGTACCAGGTGGAGTACTTCCGCCAGAAACGCGCCCAGTCCACCCCTCCGCGCCTCCCGTAGACATCTTCCAGGGCTGAGATCGTCACGAATCGAGCAAGTTTCTGTGGGGTCCCTATCTTTCTGCCCACTTCAGCTTTTGCCGCAGCACGTCGAAGTACGAGTGCGCCGGCGACTTGATGAGGCGGACGGGAGTCTCGTGGCGGACCGCTTCGACGATGTCGCCGGGCTCGAGCGTCAGGCCGAGCTGGCCGTCGAGCGTCAGGATGACTTCCTGGTCGGGGTCGTTCGCGGTTGGCGTCACCAGGACCGGGGCGGACGCCGGGATGACGATGGGCCGGTTGCTGAGCGTGTGCGGCGCGATCGGCGTGAGGACGAGCGCGTCCACGGCCGGGTGCAGAATCGGGCCGCCGGCCGACAGGTTGTAGGCGGTGGAGCCGGTGGGGCTCGCGATGATCAGTCCGTCCGCGTTGAAGCGGGCGACGAAATCGCCGCCGACCGTCACGGCGAGCTCGATGATTCGCGATAACGCCCCCCGGGTAATCACCACGTCGTTCAGGGCCATGTATTCCGCCACGCATCGCCCGGCGCGCAGGACGCGGGCGCGCAGCATGAGGCGTCGATCGATGGTGGCGGTGCCGGCAATCGCGGATTCGAGCAACGAATACAGTTCCGGGAAGGTGATCTCGGTGAGGAAGCCGAGGTGGCCGAAATTGACGCCGAGAACCGGGATGTCGCGCCCGGCCTGGCTCACGCGGTCGGCCATCGCGAGCAGGGTGCCGTCGCCGCCGAGGACGATCAGCAGGTCCACCAGATGCGGCAGTTCCTCGCGGGTGGCCGTTCGGCGGGCGGCCCCGGGCAGCGCCAGCCGCGCTGTGTCGGCCTCGAAGATCGGCTCGATCCCGCGTGCCTCGAGCCACGCGGCCACGTCCACGAGGTGCTGGGCCACCGACTCCAGTCGAATCTTCGCCACGATCCCGACGGTGTTGATCATGGTCTGCCTCGTTGCTGCACGAGGTGACGGCGCAGCCGCCAGGTGCAGCAGAAATTCCTGGTTCCCTTCCGCCCCGGTGATCGGGGATGGCGTCATCCCGACGCGCGACAGGCCGACGCGCTCCGCGGCGGCGGCCACCTGTTCGATGACCCTCGCGTGCACGTCCGGGTCGCGCACGATGCCTTTCTTCCCGACCTCGTCGCGTCCCGCCTCGAACTGCGGCTTCACGAGGGCGACGACATCCGCCGCACCGCGGAGCACCGCGGGAACCTGTGGCAGGATCTGCGTCAGCGAGATGAACGAGACGTCGATGACCACGAGATCGACCGGGCCGGGCAGGTCCTGTGGCGACAGGTAGCGCGCGTTCCGGCCTTCGACCACGACCACGCGCGGGTCGTTCCGCAGCCGCCAGTCGAGTTGCCCGTGGCCGACGTCCAGCGCGACGACGCGCACGGCGCCTCGCCGGAGCAGGACGTCGGTGAACCCGCCCGTGGATGCGCCGATGTCCAGCGCCTCGCGCCCCTCGACTTTGATGTGGAAGGTGTCCAGCGCGTGCGCCAGCTTCAGGCCGCCCCGGCCGACGTAGGGATGATCCGGCCGCACGAGCTCGACGCGCGCATCGGCGGCGATCGCCGTCCCTGCCTTCGACACCACCTGGCCGTTGACGGTCACCTGTCCCGCAAGAATCACGGCCCGAGCCCGTTCACGGGAGGGCGTTAGCCCTCGCTCCGTCAGGAGCACGTCGAGCCGGGTGCGTGGCGTCGCCATCATGCTGTCTTCTATCTCTCGAACTCCGACTTCTGGCTGCCAGTGAAGCTCCGTTTCAATCCGCTGAGAGCGGAGAGGCGGTCTTACGGATCTTCGCTACTTCTTCCGTGTGACCACCCACCCGGCGATTTCGTGCAACCGCCCGGGGGCGATCCCGACCCGTTCGAGCGCGCGCAGCCCGTCGTCGAACGCCTGCTGCGCCAGCTGGCGTGAGTGCTCCAGTCCGACCAGCGCCGGGTAGGTCGGCTTGCCGGCCGCCGCGTCCTTGCCGGCGGTCTTCCCGAGGTCCTCGGTCGCGCCTTCCACGTCGAGAATGTCATCCACGATCTGGAACGCGAGCCCTAAGTGGACGGCGTACTCGGCGATTGCCTCGACGGCCGCCTCGGTGCCGCCGGCCATGATCGCGCCCGACACCGCCGATGCCCGGATCAGCGCGCCCGTCTTGGTCGCGTGCATTCGCTGCAGGGCGTCCATCCCGAAATCCGGGTTGCGTCCCTCGCGCTCGGCAGCCTCCGCGGCCTCGAGATCGATTGCCTGGCCACCCACCATGCCGAGCGCGCCAGCCGCCGTGGCGATCTCAAAGATCGTGCGCATCCTCCGCAGCAGAACGGCGGGGCGCCCATCGGCGGGCTCCCGCGCCAGCAGGGCGAACGCTTCCGTCAGAAGGCCGTCGCCCGCGAGGATCGCCATGCCCTCTCCGTGCACGACGTGAAGCGTCGGCCGCCCGCGTCGAAGCGTGTCGTCGTCCATCGCCGGGAGGTCGTCGTGGATCAACGAGTACGTGTGGATCATCTCGATCGCGCACGCCGCCGGCAGCGCGAGGCGCCAGACGTCGTCCGGGCTGATGGCGTGATCGGGCGGTTGCTGCAGCGCCGCGTGGGCGGCCACCGCCTCTGCGGCCGCCAGCACGAGCAGCGGCCGGAACCGCTTGCCGCCGGCGAAGAGGCTGTAGCGCATCGCGTCGCTGACCGGGGTGGGGCACGCCGGCGGAGCGGGCAGGAATCGCTCCAGCGCGTCATCCACGCGCTGGCCGTGTGAGCGAAGGTAGTCCTTGAGCGGCAGGAGCGCGGCCGTCACCGCTGCTTCTCCCGGTCGGCGCGGTCCGGGCTGCCCGCGACGCGCGGGTCGTCTTCGGCCCGCACGTTTGCCAGCGCGGCGGGCGCGGGTTTCAGCTCACCGCGTTCGTCGAGCACCTCGATGCGCCGCTCGGCCTCCTCGAGCCGCGCATGGCAGAAGCGGGAGAGCTGGACGCCCCGCTCGTACAGCTCGAGCGACTTCTCGAGCGGCAGGTCGCCTTCCTCCAGCTTCTTGACGATCCCTTCGAGCTCGGCGATCGCGGCTTCGAAATCCTTGATAGTGGTGTCCATGGGATGCGTCGCGTTGTCGTTACCGTTTCCGTTCGACGCGGCACTCCAGTTCGCCGCGGTGGAGCGTGACCCGGACGGCCTCGCCGTCGTGCACCGAGTCCGCGTCGCGAATGATGCGGGTGCGCGCATCGTCCCAGCACACGGCGTAGCCGCGACCGAGGACGGCCAGCGGGCTCAGGCTCTCGAGACGCGCGGCCTGGCCGCGGAACCTGCCTTCGGCGCGGTGGTGCGCGCGCAGGGTCGCAGCTCGCAGCGCAGCATCGACGCGCGTCAGGCGCGTGCCGACGACGCCGATCTGGCGCCTCAGATCATAGGTTTCGAGCGCGAGGCGCAGCTCATGATACCGGCGCTCGCGCCTGGCGACCAGTCCGCGCCCCGTCCGTCCAAGCTGGTGGGTCAGTTCCGCGATGTGCCGACCGCGGAGCGCGAGGCGGCCGGGCCATCCGGCCAGACCGGGCCGGCCCGACAGGCGATGCGTCCACGCGCGGAGACGTTCGAGGCGCCGCCTGGCAGCCGCGGCGGCCCGATCCGCCAGTCGGTCGATGCGGGAGAGGAATTCGTCCTTGCCGGCCACCACCACTTCCGCCGCGGCCGATGGGGTCGGCGCCCTGAGGTCGGCGACGAAGTCGGCGATCGTGAAGTCCGTTTCGTGGCCAACGGCGGAGATGACCGGGACCCTCGCCTGCGCGATTGCCCGCGCCACCACTTCCTCGTTGAATGCCCACAGGTCTTCGATCGAGCCGCCGCCTCGCGCGACGATCACCACGTCCACCCCGGGGACCTTGACGATCGCCGCCAGGCCGCGGGCGATGTCGGCCGCGGCCCCTTCACCCTGGACGCGGGATGGCCGGATCACGAGGTGCACGTTCGGGTGGCGCCGCGAGATCACCTTGATGATGTCGCGGATGGCCGCGCCGTCGAGCGAGGTGACGATCCCGATCTTGCGGGGGAGCGCGGGCAGGCTGCGCTTGCGTTCAGGTGCGAACAGGCCTTCGGCCGAGAGACGTTTCTTCAGTTGCTCGAAGGCGACCTGCAGCGCGCCGGCGCCCTGCGGCTCCATGTGCTCGCAGACCAGTTGGTACTCGCCCTTCGGGTCATAGACGCTCACGCGTCCGCGCGCCACGACCTGGAGGCCGTCCTCGGGCTTGAAGCGCAGCGCCCGCATGGCCGACCGGAACATCACCGCCTTGATCTGCGCGTTGGCGTCCTTGATGGTGAAGTAAAGGTGGCCCGTGTTCCAGAGGCGGCAGTTGGAGAGCTCGCCTTCGACCCAGGTCTCGGTGAACCGGGTCTCGAGCAGGTCGCGGATGGCGGCGGTCAGGTCCGTGACGGTCCACACCCGACGAACCGGCTCGGCCCTGACGGGCGGCGGCGGATCGGGGGCCGGGGGCTCGGGCGGCTCGAACGGGAGATCGAAGAGATCGTTCATGGACGCGACGACTATTCTATCGTCGTTTCGGCGTCCATTCGCTCGAGGTTCTCGGGGGTGCAGTCGAGGCGGGTGATCGAGGTGGCCTTGCCGGTCGCCTCGTCCACGGCAACTACCACGCCGTGGAGGCGGGGATTCCCGGTGGCGGGTTCGAAGCGTGAGGGCATGCCGGTCAGGAAGCGCGCGAGCGCGGGCTCACGCTGGGTGCCGATGATCGAATCGTGCGGGCCGGTCATCCCGACGTCCGTGATGTACGCCGTGCCGCCCGGCAAAACGCGCTCGTCGGCGGTCTGCACGTGGGTGTGCGTGCCGACCACTGCGGTGACGCGACCGTCGAGGTGCCAGCCCATCGCGATCTTTTCGGACGTGGCCTCGGCGTGGAAATCGACGAGGATCACGCGCGTCCGGCCGGCGAGCAACTCGATCTCGCGCAGAGCCCCTTTGAAGGGATCGTCGAGCGGGTTCATGAACACGCGGCCCATCAGGTTGACGACGCCGACGCCCCGGCCGTCGTCGGTCCGCGCCAGGATGGCTCCGCGCCCCGGAGCGCCGGCCGGGTAGTTGGCGGGGCGCAGGAGGCGGGGTTCCGCGGCGACGTAGTCGAGCGCTTCCTTCTTGTCCCAGACGTGATTGCCGGACGTCATGACGTCCACGCCG
Source organism: Acidobacteriota bacterium (assembly GCA_017883185.1). Lineage (GTDB taxonomy): Bacteria > Acidobacteriota > Vicinamibacteria > Vicinamibacterales > Fen-181 > FEN-299. The sequence continues at coordinate 17,674 of JADGOB010000008.1, read as the reverse complement.
CACGAGGCCAGGCTGTCGCCGATCTCGCGCGTGATCCCGAACCCGCCTGCCGCGTTTTCGACGTTGGCCACCACGAAGTCGATCGCGTAGTGATTCACGAGCGGGCGGAGCCCCTTCCGCACGATGTCGCGGCCGGGGCGTCCGAATACGTCGCCAATGAAGAGGATGTTCATGCGCCGACGATCGGGACGCGGATTTCCTGCCCCCGACGCTCGTCCACTCTCGGGACGATCACGCGGAGTTCGCCGCCCTCGAGGATGGCGCGGGTGCGGCCCCCGTCGAAGGCGCCGTCGAGCCGGACTGCCCGCGCAAAGCGACCGAAGCCCCGTTCGACGAGGTGGAACGTCGCGTCGCCGCGCTCGGCCGGATAGGGCGACGCCTTTTCGCCCGCCACGACGAGCATGCCGTTCTTGAGGAGCACGCGCACGCTCTCGGCGGCGATGCCCGGCAGATCGATCACCACCTCGAGCGCCTCGCTGGTGTCTTGGACGTCGAGCACCGGGGTGCAAAGGCCGGCCGGCGCCCGGCGGGCCGCGCCCGAGTTGCGCTCGAGATCCTCGAAGAGGCGACCGACCTCGTCGGTCAGGTCGCGCACCTCGGACGACAGCAGGATGCGATGGAAGTCGTGCATCGGTTCCCTTGCAGCAACGATTCCATCTTCGCACATTCGTCCCGTCGGTCGCCAGCGCGCTGCGGGTACAATCGCGTCACCATGAACCCGGACACACGGGCCGCCATCGACGCTCTTGCTGCCGACATTCGCTCGGGCGCTTCGGAACTGCTGCCGCGGGCGGTCCGGGCGCTGCACGAGGCGGCCGGCGAGGATTCGGAGGAACTGTGGCTGCTGGCCAGGGCCGTGGGCGACGCGCAGCCCGCGATGGCCTCCTTCTGGAACGCCGCGCTGGCGGCGCTCGGTGAACACGACGAGCGAGGGTCGCTGGAGCGGTTCGAGCAGCGGTGGCGCCGCGCGGGGGCCGCGCTGGCCCGGACGGCCGCCGAGGCCCTCGGGCCGGGAGACGGCTCGCCGCTGCGCGTGACGACCTGGTCGTTCAGCGGGTCGGTGGTGGGATGTCTTCGCGCGATGCACGCGCGCTACGGCGTGGCGGTGACGTGCGCGGAGGGGCGGCCGGCCTGCGAGGGGCGCCGCCTCGCCGAGGCGCTGGCAAAGGACGGGATCCCCGTGGAGTTCTACACCGATGCGGCGATCGGCGAGGTGCTCTGGCGGGAGTCGGCGCGGGCCGACCTGGTGCTGGTCGGCGCCGACGCCGTCACGCCCGACTGCGTGGTGAACAAGTCGGGAACGGGAATGCTCGCGGCCACGGCGTCGATGACCGGTGTGCCCGTCTACGTGGCGGCCACGCGCGACAAGTTCGTTGACGCGCGCGTGGCCCGCCTGCTGCGGATCCCCACGCACGATCCGGCCGAGATCTGGAACACCCCGCCACCCGGCGTCACCGTTCGCCATCCCTGCTTCGAGCGGGTGCCGATCGACTGGGTGACCCTCGTCGTGACCGACGCCGGAGTGTTGACCCGCGACATGATCGGAGAGGCCTGCCGGGCGGCATCCGCCCGGATCTCCGACCGATGCCTCGAACGACTGATCGCTACACGACCTTTCGTTCCTTGAACGACGCGACCTGGGCCTCGGTGTAGCCCAGTCGCTGGAGAATCCCGGCGGTGTGCGCGGACAGCCGCGGCGGCGGCGTGTCGAGGCTGCCGGGCGTCTCCGAGAACTTCGCCGTGAGGTTGAAGAGCTTGAGCGGCCCGATGCCCGGTTCCTCGATCGTCTGGATCGTCCCGCGGTGCTCGAGCTGCGGCTGGGCGAGCGCCGCCTGCAGCGTGAGGATGCTCCCTGACGGGATCCCCTTCGCGTTCAGTTTCTCCACCCAGTAGCCGGTTGGCTCTTGCGTGAGCCTGGCCTCGATGAGCGGCGTCAGCGCCTGGCGGTTCTCTTTCCGCACGTCGCGCTTCTGGAACCGCTCGTCGGTCTTCAGTTCCGACATGTCCAGCACATCGCAGAGATTCTCCCACTGCTTCTGCTCGTTGGCCGCGATGTTGATGTACCCGTCGCGCGTCTTGAACGACCCCGACGGCGCGGCCGTCATGTTGTCGTTCCCCAGCAACTGCGGCGGCTTGCCGCCGATCAGCCAGTTGGCCGCCACCCAGCCGAGCAGCGGCATGATCGAGTCGATCATCGCCACGTCAATTGCCTGGCCGCGTCCCGTGTGCTCCCGGTAGTAGAGCGCGCCCATGATGGCGAACGCGGCGTTCAGTCCGCCCACGGTGTCGCACAGCGGGAAGCCGGCGCGAAGCGGGTTGAGCCGCTCGTCGCCGTTGATGGCCATCACGCCGCTCAGCCCCTGGATGATCTGGTCGTACGCCGGCTTCTCCGCGTCTGGCCCGGACTGGCCGAACCCGGAGATCGCGCAGTAGATCAGCCGGGGGTTCATCTCGTGGAGCCTCTCCCACGGGAACCCGAGGCGCGCCAGCACGCCCGGCCGGAAGTTCTCGACCAGCACGTCGGCCGTCGCGACGAGCTTCCGGAAGATCTCCTTCGCGTCCTCTTCCTTCAGGTTCAGTGTCAGCGACTTCTTGTTGGTGTTCTGCGCCAGGAACGACGTGCCCATCAACTGCTGGTTCAGTTCCGACACGTTGCCGAGCTTCCTGGCCAGGTCGCCGCCCTCGGGATTCTCGATCTTGATCACCTCGGCGCCGGCGAGCGCGAGGTGCAGGGTCGCAAACGGGCCGGCGAGGACATTGGTCATGTCCAGTACCCTGATACCGTCGAGGAGTTTCATGATTGCCTCTCGATCGTCGGGACCGGCCCCGTCTTCCACAGCCGACCGGCCATGTCGCGCCCGAAGAAGCGCGCCGCATCCCTGGCCAGTTCGATCAACACGTCGAGCCGGATGTCGGGCCGGTGGTCCATCCGCTGCAGCATGTGCACGAAGTCCTCCGTACAGATGTTCCCGCCCGTGACGGCGGTGAACGGACAGCCGCCGAGGCCCGCGAACGCCGACTCGAAGTACGTGACGCCGGTGCGCAGCGCCGCGAACGCGTTCGCGAGGCCGAAGCCGTACGTGTCGTGCAGGTGGCACGCGCAGTGGATGCCCGGGGCGAGGCCCAGCACCGAGGTGAACATCCGTTCCACCTGCGCCGGAACGGCGTGGCCGGCGGTGTCCGCCAGGCTGATCGTCAGCAGGCCGGCGTCCACGAACCGCTTCACGATCTCGAGGACGCGAGCTTCCGGCACCGCGCCCTCGAACCCGCAGCCGAAGGCCGACTGGACCGACACCTGCACGGTGGCGCCCGCCTCGCGCGCGGTCTTGGCCATCGCGATAATCCGGTCGGCCGCGTCCACCGTGCTCATGCCGGTGTTCTTGCGGCTGTGCGTGTCCGACGCCGACACGCCCATGCAGAAGTAGTCCACGCCGCACGTGAAGCCGCGGTCCAGCCCCTTCTCGTTGAGGACGAGCCCGGACAGGCGCGTGCGTGAGGGCTTGTGCTCCGGCCGGGAGAAGTACGCGAACAGCGCGTCAGTGTCCGCCATCTGCGGAACCTTCTGCTGATGGACGAACGACCCGATCTGCACGATATCGACGCCCGACCGAATCAGCGACTCGATCCACGCGATCTTCTGCTCGGTCGGGACCGTCGTCTTTTCGATCTGCAACCCGTCACGAGGGCCGACTTCATGAATGATGACGTCTTGCATGTGAAGACTCCCGCGGCTACGCCCGTTTGTGCTGCTCGACGAGCCGCTTCGAAGCATATCAGCGACAGTGGCAGGTGACTAGTATGGGCGACCGGCTGGTCGCCCGTTTGTGCCGGGGGCGATCTGGCTGTTGTTAGAAGATGATAATGATACACTCATATAGTATGCTTGACAAACACTCATGTTGATCGTATATTGATTCTTGTGCGGGGACCGAAGCTGCCGGAACGACACAGCAGGTGTCTGGCTCAACCCCGCAGGCATGAATTGATGGGAGGACCACGGAAATGGCTGCGACGGTGATTGGGATCGACCTCGGCACGACCAACTCGGTGGTGGCAGGTGAACCACATCACCAGGCTTTGGGCCCCCGGGGTTCCGGGGACCGACAATCAAGGAGGCAGAATATGCCGATCGTTCGTTGGGATCCGTTCCGGGAGATGTCCGACATGCAGGACCGGATGGGGCGCCTGTTGGGTGAGTTCTACGGCCGTCGCGGCGCCGACGACGTGATGCGGCGCGGGGCGTGGATTCCGCCCGTCGATATCTACGACAGCGGCAACCAGGAACTGGTGATCAAGGCGGAATTGCCCGACATGCGGCGCGAGGACATTCAGCTGACGGTGGAGAACAACACGTTGACCATCAGCGGCGAGAAGAAGATGGACGGCGAGGTGCGCGACGAGAACTGCCACCGCATCGAGCGGGCGTACGGCACCTTCACGCGGTCGTTCTCACTACCGCCCACCGTGGACACCGGGAAGGTCAGCGCCGACTACAAGTCGGGCGTGCTGACGATTCGGCTGCCGCTTCGAGAGGAAGCCAAGCCGAAGCAGATCCAGGTGAAAGTCAGCGACTGACCGCTGCGAGCGGTCAGCTGGCAGCAGGCAGCGGTCAGCCGGACGTGGCCAGCCGGCCGAACGAGCGGGGGCAGCCGACAGCACGCGGCCGTGACGGGCTGCCCGCTGTCGGCTGTCAGTCGCCCGCTGAATTGGCTTGCAGATCCGGTGCCCTTCGAGCTACCCTGAACGATTGTGGTAGAAGAGAATCTCACACCCGACAATCAGCCTGAGGAGACTGCCGCGCCGGCCCAGCCGGTCGTGAAGGTTGCTCCTCCCGAGAGCCGTTTCCTTTTCGTGGACGTGGCGGCGCTGCGCGCCAAGCAGTTGCGGCGGGGCGCGCGTTCGCGCCTGGCCGGAATGGCCGACCCGACGGCGGAACCGTCCGCCGATCAACCGCGCAAGCCCGAACGGGTGGCCATGGAAGAGGTGCGGCAGGGCCTGGTCATCTTCGACATACCCGCCGTCCGGCCGGAGCCGGACGGAGAGGATCAGTGACGCTCGCCGAGCTCTGGAACCTCGTCTTCGGTGCCGTCGCCGGTATCGGCGGCATCGTCGCATTCCTGCTCGTCCTGATGATAGGCTTCTGCCTGGCGCTCGACTGGACCAAGTTCAGGCCGACCAGCAAGTCGAAGACGGTCAAGAGCCTGGACGAAACGATCGGCGCGCGCATCGTCTATCTGCCGCCGAATGCGCCCCGTGGCCCGTCCGATCAGCTGGCCGGTTCCGGCTACGTCGCTTCCTGAAACCTTCCGTCTCGGCCCCCACGTAGGATCTGGCCGCGCTACAGCACCGGCTCGGATTTCCACCAACACGTGTCGCGCTCGAAGGCGTCAGCCGTCCTCAGCAGCAATTCCTCGTCAAAACTCCTGCCAATCAACTGAAGACCGACGGGCAGCCGACCGGCAGTGAACCCGCACGGAATCGAGATCGCAGGAAGGCCAGCCAGCGGAGCGCCGACCGTGAAGACGTCGGCGAGGTACATCTGCAGCGGGTCGTCCAGGCGTTCGCCGAGGCGGAATGCCGCGCCAGGTGTCGTGGGGAGCGCGACGACGTCCACGTGCGCGAAGGCCTGTTCGAAATCCCGTCGGATCAACGTGCGGCCCTGCTGCGCTCTCCCGTAGTATGCGTCGTAGTATCCGGCGCTGAGAGCGTAGGTGCCGAGCATGATGCGCCGCTTCACCTCTGCGCCGAAGCCCGCGTCCCGCGTCTGCTCGTACATGCCAGCCAGGCTCTCTGCCGGGACGCGGGAGCCGTACCGAACGCCGTCGTAGCGAGCCAGGTTGGCGCTCGCCTCCGCGGTGGCCACGAGGTAGTAGACGGGGATGCCGTATTTCGCGTGTGGGAGCGCGGTGTCAGAGACGGTTGCCCCGCGCTGGCGCAGCACTTCGAGGCCTTGCTCGAAGGCGTCGAGAACTTCCGTATCGACGCCGGTCTCCAGCACGGCTCGTGGCACTCCGACCCGCAGGCCGCGGACGTCGCCGCCGAGCGCGTCTTCGTACCGGGGCACCGAGCGACCCGAGCATGTGGCGTCTGACGAATCGGCTCCCGCGATCACGCCCAGGGCCAGAGCCGCGTCGAAGGCCGTCCGGGATAAGGGCCCCACCTGATCGAGCGACGAGGCGAACGCGATCAGGCCGTAGCGGGAGACGCGGCCGTAGGTCGGTTTGAGGCCGAGCACGCCGCAGAAGGCGGCGGGCTGGCGGATGGAGCCGCCGGTGTCGGACCCGAGCGCCAGCGGCACGAACCCCGCCGAGACCGCCACGGCCGAGCCGCCGCTCGAGCCGCCGGGTGCCCGGTCGTGCGACCACGGGTTGCAGGACGGGCCATACGCGGAGTGCTCGGTGGACGATCCCATCGCGAACTCGTCGCAGTTCGTCTTCCCGATCACCACCGCCCCGGCGGCGCGCAACCGCGAGACAACGGTCGCGTCGTAGGGCGGCACGAACCTCTCGAGGATGCGGGAACCGGCCGTCGTGCGGAGGCCGCCCGTGCACAGGTTGTCCTTGATCGCGACCGGGATGCCGGCGAGCGGCAGGCGGTCGGCCGTCCGGGGGCGGTTGTCGATCGCCGCGGCCGCGGCAAGCGCACCGTCAACATCCACTGTGACGAACGCGCGCAGCGTGCCGTCGAGTTGCTCGACCCGCGCGAGGCACGACCGGCACACCTCGGTGGCCGACAGCTCGCGTCTTGCCACGCCGTCACGGATCTCGCGGCCGGTCATCTCAGCAGCTCACGCCTCTCCCAACATCCTGGGCACCCGGAAGAGACCCGACGCCGCGTCCGGGGCATTGGCCAGCGCGGCCTCGCGCTCGAGCGAGGGCCGCACGGTGTCGGGACGTTCGAGCGGAGTCTCGTCGAGGACCGACGACGTGGGAGGCACCTCGCGGGTGTCGAGTTCTCCCACCAGGCGCGCGTACTCGAGGATGCGCGTCAACTGTCGCGCGTAGAGGGCCTTCTCCTCGTCGGTCAGCGCCAGGCGCGCGAGCGTCGCGATGCGCTCCACGTCGCCCACGGTCAAATCGTCGAGCATGAGTGATGCTAACACGGGGGAGCAACGGTGCTACGATGCTCCGTATCATGTCCCTCCAACCTCTTCGACCGGAGGCCGTCGCCGGGTCCTGGTATCCCGACAGGCCCGCGGTGCTCGCCGCGGAAGTCGACCGGTTCCTCTCCGAGGTCTCGGACACGCCACCGGCCGAGACCGTGCTCGGTCTCGTCGCGCCGCACGCCGGGCTGATGTACTCGGGGCCGGTTGCCGCCTGGGCCTACCGCGCCGTGCAGGGCGGCCCGTTCGACGTGGTTGTCCTCGTGGGACCGTCACACCGTGTCGGGTTCGACGGTGTGGCGCTCTACCCGCGCGGCGCGTTCGACACGCCGCTCGGGCCGATTCCGATCGCCGAGGACGTCGCAGTGGCCATCCGTGAGGCGACGCCGGTCGTGCATGAAGACATGACGGCGCACCGGTCCGAGCACTCCCTCGAGATGCAGTTGCCGTTCCTGCGTCGGGTCCTGCCCACGACGCCGATCGTGCCGCTGCTGATGGGCTCCCAGTCGGAAGACACGATCCTGTCGCTCGGCGACGGCCTCGCGGTGGCGCTGGAGGGTCGGCGGGCTCTGCTGGTGGCCAGCAGCGACCTCTCGCACTACCTCGAGGCGAGGGCGGCGGCGGCGGTGGATCGGGAAGTGATCGACCGCGTGGATCAATTCGATCCCGAGGGACTGCTGGCCGCGCTCCGGGCGAAGCCCGACCACGCCTGCGGCGGTGGTCCGATCGTCGCCGTGATGCGTGCCGCCCGGTCACTCGGCGCGCGCGCCGGGCGGGTACTCCGCTACGCGGATTCCGGTGACGTGTCCGGGAACAAGACAGCCGTGGTCGGATACATGGCCGCCGCGTTCGGCGTTTTCTGAGTACTTCGACTCGCAATTACGGCCACGATCGGCTTTCGGGACACGTGGCCGCTTGTGCTCGCTCAGCACTCAGTCCTGAGGGCACAAAGACGTCGACGTCTGTGTGCATCGAAGGACTGAGAAGGGGGCTGACGTGTTGACGCCATTCGAGCGCGAGGCGCTGCTTCGGTTCGCCCGCGAGACGATCGTGGCCCGCCTGACCGGGTCGGCGCCTCCGCCACTGGTTCGCCTCGAGGATCCCCAGCATCACGCGGGCGCGTTCGTGACGCTTCACGTCCACCGCGAACTGCGCGGTTGCATCGGCTATCCGGGATCCGAGAAACGGCTCGACGAGGTGGTGGGGCACTGCGCGGTCGCGGCTGCGACCGAGGACCCGAGATTTCCGACGCTCTCCGCCTCCGAGTTCTCGGATCTCACGGTCGAGATCTCGGTGCTCACGCCGATCCGCAAGGTGAACGACCTGTCGGAGATCGAAGTGGGCCGGGACGGCCTGATCCTCCAGGACGGGTTCCGAAAGGGATTGCTCCTGCCGCAGGTCGCCACCGAGCATCACTGGGACCGCGACACGTTCCTGTCGCACACCTGCCTCAAGGCCGGCTTGCGCCCGGACGCATGGCGGACGGGCGCCAAGATCTTCAAGTTCCAGGCCGAGGTGTTCTCGGAAGGGACGTAGGCGGGTCTTCAGCCCCGCGCCCTGCGTCGCGCCCCATCAACGTCCTCAGCGTGGCAAGATTCTCGGCGTCCAGCGGATCAACCTCGACCAGCGTGGCCCGTTTTCCCTCCGTCTTCGGTGTCTCCAGCAGCATGGGCAGGTCCCGGAACCTGGCGTCGTTCAGCAGGCGGCGGAATGCCTCGATCCCGATCGCGCCTTTCCCGATGTGATCGTGCCTGTCGCGCCGGCTGCCCAGTGGCTTCTTCGAGTCGTTCAGGTGGAAGACGCGCAGCCGGTCCAATCCCACCGCTCGTTCGAACGAGGCAAACGTCTCCCGATACCCGACGTCCGTCTGCACGTCGTAGCCCGCGGCCCAGAGGTGACAGGTGTCGAGGCACACGGCCACGCGCGGGTGGCCTTCGAGGTGCTCGATCATCCGCGCCAGTTGTTCGAAGCGCCAGCCGAGCGAGGTGCCCTGCCCCGCGGTGTGTTCGAGGATGACCAGCGCCCGCCCGCGCCGGCGCGGCTTCAGCGCCCGCCGAACGGCATCGGCCACGAGGCGTATCCCTTCGTCTTCCGTGCCGCTCGTGTAATACCCCGGGTGGATGACGACGCCCATGAGGCCAAGCGCTTCGGCCCGGTCGAGCTCCTCGCCAAACGCGAGGATCGACCGGTCGCGGAGCAGCGGATCCGGCGTGCCGAGGTTGATCAGGTAGCTGGCGTGAGCCACGACGGGGCGGATCTCCGCCTGCTCGATCTTGTCGCGGAAGGCGGCGATCTCCTCGGGCGGCAGCGGTCTCGCCCGCCATTGATTCGACGACTTGCTGAAGATCTGGAGCGCGTCGCAGAGGTGGACGGCCGCGCGCTCCGCGGCAAGCGGAAGTCCACCGGCGATCGACATGTGTGCGCCAAGACGTGGCATCGTCAGCCCGGTCCCAGTCCCTGGCCCACGATGGCGCCAGTCGGTGAGAGCCTGACCCAGACGGCAAACGGGCTCGTGTGATGCCGGCCGTCGGCCCCGTCCGTCGGACGCTCCGCGAATCGCAGATCGTACCAGTGCACGGTGACGCCCCCGTCGTGGTGCTTTATCGTTTCCGCCGCTGGAAACCGTGCGAAGTCGAGGAACACCCGGGCGAGGGGCGCGGTCGCGGCCCGCTCGACGGTCGCGCCGCTCTCGTCGGGAAACGCCACCGCGTCGGCATCGTGTCCCTGCCTGAGCAGGTTGATCTCCCTCACCTCGAAGCCACCGGGCACGCGCATGATGACGCGCCAGCGGAATGGCGAGAACCAGGTCGGCAGCGCCGCCGGGAGAGCCGCCGGAGGATCCGAGTTCAGGTAGCGGAAGACGCCGCCGCCTCGTGCCTCGTGCGCCACCCCTGCCTGGGCCTCGAGCGCCATCGTTTGGCCCAGCGCCGCGGCGTGGGCACCCGCGCGCAGCGCGTAGTCGCCCCCGGTCAGCAGGAGCGCGACGATGGCGAAGCGCGCGCGGAGGGCAGGGCGTGCCAGGCCGGCGACGAGACCGGCGGCCAGCACCACCCACAGGTAGATGTCGATGATCGGCATCCAGTCCACGCCGTACCACGTATTCCGGAACGGGCTGAGGATGCGCGTCCCGTAGCTGGTCGCGAAGTCCATCGCGATGTGGCCGACGACGCCGATCGCGGCAACGCCGACGAGCGACGCCAGCGAGGCCGACGACTCGCTGCGGCCACGCGCGCGCAGCACCAGCCAGACGATCGCCCCGGTGGCAAGTCCGAGGATCAGGCCGAGGAGCCCGTGCGTCGGTCCGCGGTGGGCCGCGAGGTACCCGACGCGGCCTCCCGTCAGCGCCGTCACGATCTCGATGTCGGGGATATTCGACCCGATCAGCAGCGCGGCGGTCGCACCCCGGCCCGCGCGGCGAAGCCCGGCGTTGGCCAGCGTGAGAGCGAGCAGGGAATGGGTGAGGTTGTCCACGCGAGTGATGCGGCCCGATCGTCCCATCATACCGCGTGTTATCGTAGCCATAATGGATGTGTACCTGGTGCCGACCGGGCCGGAGCGTTACGAGCTCTATTGCGAGTCGGCCGAGGAGTCTGCGGTGCCTCACGCCGAGGCGTCGAACGGGCTCTGGAGGCGGCTGCACGAGGCATTCAGCGCCGTGATTGCCGCCGCGGAACGCGAGCAGGACCGCTTCAGGGCGGGCGATGCGGCCTCGGCAGAACGCGGTGGATTCTGGTCGCGCCTTCGTACCCGGAGTCTTCGCTGGGTGTCCGAGCGTGTCGCGGAACAGCGGCTGCTCTGGCGGTTGCGGGGACGGCAGCGAGTCCGCGCCTTCGTTCCCTCTGGTCTCGATGACACCCGCGCGCTGGCGATCATCCGCGGAAACCTGCGTGTCGATTTGGACCGTCACCGTCGGTGGCTGGCCCTGGACGCGATTGGGCTCCTGTTCTCGCTCCCCCTGGCGGCTCTCCCCGGTCCGAACGTGCTGGGCTACTACTTCACCTTCCGTGTTATCGGGCACTTTCTCGCGATGCGCGGTGCGCGCCAGGGGCTGGACTGCGTGGAATGGGAGCTGCAGTCGAACGCGCTCCTCGCCGAACTGGCCGGGCTCGAGCGGCTTCCTGCGGCTGAGCGGACGCCTCGCGTCCGTGCCATCGCGGACCAGCTCGGGCTCGCGCGCCTTGCGCGCTTTTTCGAAAGAACTGCCGTCGAAACCGCGTGATATACTCCGGCTCACCTTGAAACTCCGCGAGCTGTCCGAGCGTCTTGGTTGCCGTCTCGAGGGTGACGGCGACGGCGATATCCAGCGGGTGGCCGCCATCGAGCAGGCGGGTCCTGGCGACCTCACCTTCCTCTCAAATCCCCGGTACGCCGCTGCGCTCGAGACGACCCGCGCCTCGGCCGTGATCGTGTCTGAGGAGGCGCCGGCCGCGCGGTGCGCGATGCTGCGCTCGCGCAATCCCTACCTGGCATTTGCGCGCGCCGTCGGGCTCCTGACACGCACCATCGCACCTCCGCCCGGCATCCACCCGCTCTCCGCCGTGGCCCCGAGTGCCGTGGTGGGCGAGGGTGCGTCGATCGCGGCCTTTGTCTCGATCGACGACGAGGTGACGATTGGTCGCGATGTCGTGATCGGCCCGCACGTGTCGATCGGGCGAGGCGCGACGATCGGCGACGGGTGCCGCCTGCATGCGGGCGTGTCGATCCGGGAGGGCTGCATCCTCGGCCGTCGCGTCGTCGTGCAGGACGGCGCCGTCATCGGCAGCGACGGCTTCGGCTTCGCCAAACGCGAGGACGGAACGTACGAGAAGGTCCCGCAACCGGGGCTGGTCGTGATCGAGGACGATGTGGAGGTGGGCGCGAACTCGACCATCGACCGCCCGGCGGTCGGGGAGACGCGCGTCTGCGCCGGGGCGAAGATCGACAATCTCGTCCAGGTGGCGCACGGCGTCCGGGTCGGCCGGAACACGCTCCTCTGTGCCCAGGTCGGCATTGCCGGCAGCGCGACCATCGGCAACGACGTGGTGCTGGCCGGGCAGGTCGGCGTCGCCGGGCACCTGGAGATCGGTGACCGTGTGACCGCGTCGGCCCAGACGGGCATCCCGAACTCGGTCGAAGCGGGGACCGTGGTCTCCGGCTATCCCGCCATTCCCAACCGCGACTGGCTGAAGGCCTCGGCCGTCTTCCGTCGCCTGCCCGAGTTGAAGAAGTCCCTCCACCTTCTCGAAGCCCGCCTCGCGGCCCTCGAACAACGCCTCACCCGGCCCGAGTAGGGCGGCGGGATGCGTGGTCGGCGGCCTGTCCCGACCAGAAGTTCGGTACCTGTTGTGGTCGTTGCCGGTGCGGGCCGAGACTGAGACCGTCCGCCGCAGCGTGACCGCGCTGCTCGTCGCCCTGCTCGGGCAGCCAGAGCGAACTCACCTCTCCCTGGACAAGGATGCGCCCGTCCCGCGGGCGGCACAACCGCCGACCTGCGGCACGATCGTTCAAGTCCCGCACCTCGGCGGTTTGCATCATCATGGCGAACGTCGCGCTGCCTGACCGTCGCTCTCGGCGTCACCGGCAGCGTGCCGCCACTCGGCGTCGTCCGCCGTGGTGTTTCCACACCGGACCGCGGTCGTCCCAGAGATGGCCAGCACCGCGCGCTCAGGCTTCTGGGAGCCGCGTGTTGGCGACGCCGATCGCACGCCAGCAGAGGATCGTCCCATGCCGATGGAGTTTCTGGTAGGGACAGGTGGCGGCGGAGGATCGCTCGAGGCGCTGGCCGCGACGCTGACGAAGATGTTCGCGAACCAGGCCGGCGTCACGCCGTTGCCGGAACAAGACCAGGGCGCGGCGGCAGGCGCGGCCCAGCAGGCGGTTGAACGCCCTTGTCGCATCCGCGCGTGCCACACCCGTGGCGCGTCAATCGCAATGGCCCTCGCCGATTCCCGGATTCGGCGAGTGTCACCCGTGTTGTTTCGGTGTCCAATCTTTCAGGCGACCACTTCTGGCCAGAGTCGGCTGCCTTGTGGAGTGCATCATGCAACACAAGGAGGGCGTATGCCGCGCGATCTGTTCGGAGATGTCGTTCACGCCTCGGTGACGATCGCGAGCCGGAAGTGGTGGTTTGTCATCGTGTTCGCGTACTACGTGCTGTTCTATGGGGGGCGCACCCTTGCCACGGAATACATGGTGTGCCCGCCCTGGCTGGGCGCCTGGTCGGCCAACATCCTCTTCGCCGCGTTTGCCTTCGCCGCAGTTGTGTTGCGCCTGAGGCGACCCGAGCTATCGACGGCGGACTGATCCCGTCCGGTCGGCCTGCCCGCCGGGCGCGCATTTCGTCACCCTGCCGCGAGCTCCGACGGCGCTTGCCTCGATGAGGAGGGGCAGTGTGCCGGACCTCGCGGAGACCGCGTGGCTCAGTACGAGGAACGGCTGCCAGTAGACGTGCCAGCTCGCGACCAGGTCGGTCAACGACGTGAAACGGCCAACGAGAAGCCACCGGGCGAAGTACAGCAGGTAGAGCGCCGTGATGACGTAGCCGTACAGGTGAGGGGAGTCATAGAACCTGGGCCAGAACTCGCCGCGCAGGGAGGACAGTGCGAGGTCGATGAGGAAGGTTTCATCGGGCCGCGCCTGCGTATGCGGCACGCCGAAGTCGAGCGCTCAGAATCTGGCGACGGCGCCAACCAGGACGATGGCAACCAGCGCGAGTGGAGCCGCCGGCCAACGGAGCCTCGTGCGGGCGTCTCCCCTCATCGTCCGACCTGTCCTTCCAGGACGTAGATGCGGATGCCGGCATCCGCCGCCCACAGCCGAAGGCCGGGCGCCTGCTGGAGCAGCTCCACGCGGTGCTGGCTCAGGCGCGCGGTGTCGACCACCACGTGCGTGACCCCGGCCTGCTTCAGGTAGGCGATCGACTCCGGCAGCGGAAACGTGCGAACGCCTGTCGCATGCCGGTAGAAGCTGGGCGGCATGAACCCGGAATAGCCGTTCAGCATCGGCCGCCAGTGCAGCGTGGACGAGAGCATGTAGTGGCCGTTCGCCCCGACTGCCCCACCGTCGTGATAAAACGGAAAGCAGGCGATCACCGCGTGCGGTTGGGCGGCGAGTCGCTTGAACACGGGCGACTCCCCATGGTATTCGACATAGCCCATCGGCGCGCGGAGCGCCTCGAGGTTCACGAAGCCGATCAGGACTGCCGCGACGATTAGCCGGGCGCGACGGGTGGGAAGCTTCGCTAACCACCAGGAGACGCCGTACCCTGCCAGCGCTGCCACCGCGAGGAGCGTCACCTGCCCGAACCGGATGGCCGCGCGGATCGCGTCGAACAGCGGCACGGTCCGAAAGAGCCACGGATAGGGCGGAAAGTTAACGCCAAACGAGAAACAGCACGTCGCCACCGCGATCGCGAGGAGCATGCGGGCCCGTCGATCGCGCCAGGCGAGGCCGGTCGCCACGGTCGTCGTGGCCAGGACGAGCGCAAACACGCCGGGGAACAGCCCGTCTCCGCGGAGGAAACGGGCCGACCATGCCGCGTGCACGCGGGCGCCGGTGGCGAGGTAGTCGGTGAGGACCGCCGAATAGCCTGCCACCTCGCCCAGCGTGCGCACTAGCCCGTATTCCTGCCGGACGAACCGATACGGCAGCATGAACGGCAGGATCAGGAGGCCGGCCAGCACCGCGGACAGGACCAGCAGCGGCGCGACGCGTCGGAAGCGTTGGCCGATCCACTCGTCGGCGCGCGCCGCTGTTGCGCACACCATCGACACGGCGGCGAACACGAGCATGTAGCCGGACGTCAGCGCCTGGCATGCGAACCAGACGGCCAGCCACAGCGCGTGCCTCACGCGCGGCGCGGCGAGCGCGCGGTCCAGCGCGAGCAGCGCCAGCGGCAGGAACTCCAGGTGTTGCGCCTGGAGGTGCGCGACTCGAATCAGGGTGTGCGCGTTGAAGGCGGCGAGGGATCCCGCCACGAGTCCAGACTCCCAGCTGCCGGTCCAGACCCGGATCATGTGGCACATCGCCCAGCCGGTGAGGATGAACCCGAGCAGCAGCGCGAGGTTGTGCGCCAGTACCGGCGAGCCGCCCGCCCACAGCAGCGGCGCCACCATCGCCGCCTGGGGCAACAGATGCTCCGAGAATGCCAGAGTTCGCTTCTCCGGGTAGAAGATGTTGGCGTCGAACAGGTGAATCGGGTCCGTGACGCTCTGGTGGGCGACCCACGCGATCGCCCACTCGTTCAACAGCGTGTCGCCCGAGTCGTTGCGCGACCAACGGCCCGGTGCGGCGGCCAGCGGCCACGTGTGCGCCACGGCCAGGGCGGCGAAGAGCGCCAGCGCCGCGACTTCCATGCGCCAGGCGCCGGAGCGCGCGCCGACACCTGACGTGGGCGCGTCACCGACCGAGGTCGGAACCGGGTCTTGGCGCATAGCGTGCAGCGACCTGCTTGTAGACGGCGAAATTGGGACCTGGCCGCCTCACGTGACCGAAGCCGGCGAACGGAAGATAGAACGAGTCCTGCGGGTCGTAGTAGTTGTCGCGCACGCTGGGATCGTAGGCTTGCAGCACGGTCACCAGTTCGTAGCCGCTCGTCAGGAAGTCGGTGACGACCTGCTGCGTGGAGCTGGGTATCGGCGACTCCTGCAGAAGGATCCACTCGGGCCGCCCCTTTGCGGGAGCAAGCCGAACCAGAAAGGCCCGACTCTCCCGATCCCACGACCAGACCGTGAATCGCGAGTCGAACTGCGGAGCGCCGTAGGGCGATCCGCTGACCAGCACCGAAGCCCCCGGGACCGCATGTTGCCCAATCCACTCTGCGGCGACGACGCGATTGTCCGTCTGTGCGGCAATGCGGTCGAACGCCACCACTCGTGCCACCGATGGCCCGATGACCGCGAGCGCCAGGATCCCGGTCATCGCGCTGCGCCACGCTCGTCCGTGCCCGAGCCGGTCGGCGATCGCCACTACCGTGACGGCGGCGCCCAGACACAGGAACGGCACGACGAGCAGGACATAGCGCACGAACAGCTGCCGCATCGAGCCTGCGACCGCATAGTAGGCGATCGGAAACGAGAACAACAGCAGGGCCTTGCGCCAGTCGCGCAGGCCCACGATCACCATGCCGACCAGACCACACGCCAGCAGCGGCCCGCCGAGGCCGTACCAGAGCGAAACCGTCAGGTGGTACCACCAGCCGTTCGGGAGCGGGATCCGCGGCGTCTGGCCAATCTTCAGAAGGCCCACCATGTCCTGCGCCGCGATCCAGAACCGGTGGTGGTCGAACAGCACGAAGGGCACACCCACCAGGACGGCCAGACCGAAGACCACGCCCATGACGAGCGCCCGCGAGTCGATCAACGCAGCCACCCGCGAACCGGGACGGCGCGCTGCATGGAACACCTGACTGATCGCGAGCGGAACCAACAGGATGACGCCGTTGTACTTGGTCGCGGTCGCCAGTCCCGCCGAGATCGCCGCGGCCACGTCGTTTCTCCCCCACGCGAGCACGTCGCTCTTCAGCAACCAGAACACCGACGTCGTGCTCAGCAGGATGAGCATGACGTCCGTCGTTCCGAAGTGCGAATCGCGGACGTGGCTATATGCCAACGCCATGAACAGCGCGGCGACGAGCGCCGTGCGCCGGTCACCCACGCGCCGGCCGATCGCATAGACGACGAGGATCGTTGCGGTGCCGGCCAGCGCCGACAACGACCGGTTGATGAGGAAGAACGGCGCCCAATGGGTCGGCCAGCTGGCCAGGAAATTGGCGAACGACGCGAAGCGGCCGATCACCACGCCCACTGCGTAGTACGTCAGGTAGCAGACGACGAGCAGGTAGCTGTACAAGCGCGGGTAATCGAAGAACGGCGACCAGAAGTTGCCGCGCAGGTAGTTCAGCGCCACGTCCATGACGTGTGTCTCATCCGGCCGCGCCTGCGTGTGCGGCAGGCCGAAGCCGATGGCCCAGAACCGGACGGCGGCGCCGACGACGACGATGACGCCGAGCGCGACTCGGGCGAGCGTGCGGTGGCTGACGGCCTCGGTCGAGGCCCGCGGCGCTGTCGGGCCGCTGCCGGCGGCAGTCGCCGCTCGAGTGTCGATGAGCATTCGAGACCCGTTCGAGAGTCGAGAAGACGCAGTGGGTATGATACCAGCCTTCGGGCGGGATAAGGACGGGAGGTCCTCGCACGAACTCGGTGTACAATCTCAGGGTTTGCGCCGCGTCCGACCGGCCCGACGGCCTGACCGTTGGACCAGGTGGCGCCTTCCGGTTCACATCAAATGGGTCTCATCCTGACTCACGTGTCACGTCGACTCCGATCTCGTCGTGCGTGGCGGCCAACGGCTCAGCGCGTGCCGAGGACTGGTGGGGCAGCAGGGTTCGTGCTCGCCCCGATCATCGCCCTCGCGGCGCTGCTGTTGGTGGCGTGCGGCAACGACCCCGTGATCCCGACGCCGTCGACCAATCCCCCAACCATGACCTGTCCAGCCGACGTGTCCGCCCGCGTGTCTCTCAACGCGTCCCAACTCGTCGAATTCGCGGCGCCCACCGTCAGCGGCGGCGTGGCGCCTGTGACGCTGACCTGTACG